>JBKECG010000121.1:0-10706 GCA_047974395.1 Pikeienuella sp.
ATCTCGATACGACGGGAGGTGGATTGGTCATCCTCGATCAGCAATACGCGCATTCCGTTCGTCCCTCTGCTATGCACACGCCATGATTGATGGCACGTTAAGGATGAATTGGTAAACGCGACATTACCATAGGGTGATTTTTATCTTTTCCACACGCATTACGTGTTGCGGAAATGCTGCAACTTCGTCACCAGCAGCGCCGGGGCCCCATGTCGGGCGAAGGCCGCGCGCCAGAGATTCAGTTCCTCGCCGCTCAGGCCATAAAGCGCGCAGACCTCGGCCTCGCTGATCGCGCCGGCGTCCACGGCCTCGACAACGGCGGCCTTGCGGCTGGCGACCCAGCGCGTC
Organism: Pikeienuella sp.; assembly: GCA_047974395.1. Lineage (GTDB taxonomy): Bacteria > Pseudomonadota > Alphaproteobacteria > Rhodobacterales > Rhodobacteraceae > Pikeienuella. The sequence goes on from JBKECG010000121.1 coordinate 349, forward strand.
GTCTTCGCCGGCGGCAATCCGGCGCGCATCAGCACATGCGCGCGCGTGGCGCGCCTTTCGGCGAAGGAAACGATCTTACCCATTTGCGACAACTCCACAGACAACACCCGAACCGGGCCGAATCTGCCCGCGCCGGGCTAACATGCCGTGAATCGCGGCCTTGTGGGCGGCGATCATCGTCGCTAAATCGTCTCGCGTTTGTGATGAAACAGCCGGAGGCGACAAGGCCCCGACATGAGCGCAAGACGTTTCAGGTGACGTGGATGGACGGATCGATCCCCTTCAACTCGCTCGGTTTCGCCCGAAGCCCGCGCGACACCCGGGTTGTCGTCGCCATGTCCGGCGGCGTCGACAGCTCCGTCGTGGCCGCGATGCTGGCGCGCGAAGGCTATGAGGTGATCGGCGTCACGCTTCAGCTTTACGATTATGGCGCGGCGCTGGCGAAAAAGGGCGCCTGCTGCGCCGGCAGGGACATTCACGACGCGCGCCGGGTGGCGGAGAAAATGGGCTTTCCGCATTATGTGCTGGATTACGAGAGCCGCTTTCGCGAATCGGTGATCGACGAATTCGCCGATCAGTATCTGGCCGGCTTCACCCCCATCCCCTGCGTGCGCTGCAACCAGAGCGTCAAGTTCCGCGACCTGCTGACCACGGCGGAGGAGCTGGGGGCCGACTGCCTCGCCACCGGTCATTACATCCAGCGTGTCGAAGGGCCAGCGGGCGCGGAGTTGCACCGCGCCGCGGACCCGGCCCGCGATCAGAGCTATTTCCTGTTCGCGACCACGCAGGCGCAGCTTGATTTCCTGCGCTTTCCGCTTGGCGACCGCGCCTCCAAGGGCGAGGTGCGGGCGATGGCGGCGGAGCTTGGCCTCGCCATCGCCGACAAGCCCGACAGTCAGGATATCTGCTTCGTGCCGCAGGGCCGCTACGCCGAACTGATCGAGAAGCTGCGCCCCGGCGCAGCCGAGCCGGGGGAGATCGCGCATCTCGACGGGCGCGTCCTTGGCGAGCATCCCGGTATCATCCATTACACGATCGGCCAGCGGCGTGGCCTCGGCCTTGGCGGCGGCGAGACCGGGGGCGAGCCGCTTTTCGTGGTGAAGCTGGAGCCGGAAACCCGCCGCGTCATCGTCGGCCCGCGCGAGGCGCTGGCCACAAGGCGGGTGCCCATCCGCGAAATCAACTGGATCGGCCCCGGCGATTTCGCCGACGCCCCCGGAGGCGGATGGGAGGCCGAAGTCAAGCTCCGCTCCACCCGTCCATCCATCGGCGCGCGGATCATCCCGGCGCCGGAGGGCGCGGAGGTGGAGTTGCTCTCCGCCGAGGAAGGGGTCGCCCCCGGTCAGGCCTGCGTCTTCTATGACGGAGAGCGCGTTCTCGGCGGCGGCTGGATCGCTCGCGCCTGAAGCGAATGGCGCGGTTCATCGGGATCATTCTTCATCTCGTCATCATCGTCTTCCTGACGGCGATCTCGCAGCTTGGCGGGCTCGCCTGGCTGATCGCGCTGGCGTTCCGGCGCCGCGCGCTGGCCTTTGCGGCGTCATATGCGCTTCTCTCGCTCGCCGCGCTCTGGATCGCGCCGCTATTCGGGCGGGAGCCCCTGCCCTGCGGCGGCGACGGGGCGCTGCGCATGCAGTCGAAGCTCTATTGCGTGCTGAACAGACAATACGCGGCGCCGGAGCTGAAAGCCGTGCTGCTAGATCTCGCGAAGGCGATGGAGCGCGACCATCCCGGCGCGACGACCCGGATTCTGGACGCCGGCTTTCCCTTTCTCGACGGTTTTCCCTTGGCGCCGCATCTTTCGCATGATGACGGACGAAAGGCCGATATCGCCTTTTTCTATCGCGACGAAACCGGCTATCTGCCGGGGGCGACCCGATCCCCAATCGGCTATTTCGCCTTCGAGGACGGCCCGACCGACTGCCCCGACAGCGTGCCGACGCTGAGATGGAACCTGTCCTGGCTGCAAGGCTTCTGGCCGGATCTCCTGCTGGACCGGCCCCGCATGCGGTCTGCGCTCCTGTGGCTGAGCGCGGATCCGCGCGTCGGCAAGGTGCTGCTGGAGCCGCATCTGAAGGCGCGGCTCGACCTCGGAAGCCCGAAGATCAGGTTCCAGGGCTGCCGCGCCGCGCGCCATGACGATCATATCCATGTCCAGCTGTGACGGCCGGGCCGCGCTCAATGCGTCAGCGCCGCCTCCACCGCGCCGGTGATCTCATCCGACATCGGATCGGTCCGCGCGCCCCAGCTTTCGATATAGCCGCCATCGGCGTCGAGCAGCACCTTGTTGAAATTCCAGCCCGGCTCGAACCCGTGTTCTTCGCGCAGCCATTGATAGAGCGCATGCGCGTTATCGCCCGTGACCTCAGTCACCTCGGTCATCGGGATCGAAAGACCATAGGTCACCTCGCAGAATTCCTTCACCGCCGCGTTGCTGGACAGTTCCTGATAAAAGGCGTTGGACGGCACCGCCAGCACGATGAGGCCATGTTCGCGATAGGCGTCGTAAAGCGCCTGCATCCCCTGATACTGATCGGTGAAGCCGCAACGCGAGGCGGTGTTCACCACCAGCACCGGTCCGCCGCGGAAATCCGAAAGCGCGATTTCGCCGCCGTCGATCGAAGCGAAGGTGAAATCCGGCGCCTCCGCCGACGCCGCGCCGGCGATCGCCAGCCCCGCCGCGAAACCCAGTTTCCTGAGCATGATCGGCCTCCCTGCCCTTTTGATCCTAGCAGATATTCGCGCCCCGCGCCGCGATAGTTTCACGACGCCGGGTGGTGGACAGAATCCGCGCCGCAGGCCATCGTCGCGCCGCTGGATGAAGGAGCCCCCGATGTCAGATCTCGCCGCCGTTCTCGCCCATCTCGACAAGGATGCGGAGGCCGCGACCGAACGGCTTTTCTCGCTGCTGCGGCTGGAGAGCGTATCGACCGATTCCGCCTACAGGGCCGAATGCCGCAAGGCCGCCGAATGGCTGGTCCGGGACCTGACGGAGATCGGCTTCGACGCCTCGATCCGCGACACGCCCGGCCATCCGATGGTGGTCGCCCATTCCGGCGCTCATGCCGGCGACGGGGGGCCGCATCTGCTGTTCTATGGCCATTACGACGTGCAGCCGGTGGACCCGCTCAACCTCTGGACCGCGCCGCCCTTCGACCCGGTGATCGCCGAGGGCGCGCAGGGGCCGGAAATCCGCGCGCGCGGCGCCGCCGACGACAAGGGTCAGCTGATGACCTTTGTCGAGGCCTGCCGCGCCTGGAAGGCGGCGACCGGCGAGCTTCCGGCCAACATCACCCTGCTGTTCGAAGGGGAGGAGGAATCCGGCTCCCCCTCGCTCGTCCCCTTCCTTGAGGCGAACCGCGAGGAATTGAAGGCCGATCTGGCGCTGGTCTGCGACACCGGCATGTGGGATGCGGAGACCCCGGCCATCTCCACCATGCTGCGCGGCATGGTCGGCGAGACGATCACCGTGAAGGCGGCGGATCGCGACCTCCATTCCGGCATGTATGGCGGGCCGGCGGCCAACCCGATCCGGGTGCTGTCGAAAATTCTCGCCTCCATGCATGACGAGAGCGGGCGCGTCACCCTGCCCGGCTTCTATGACGGCGTTTCCGACACGCCGCCCGAGATCCTGAAACAGTGGGAGGCGCTGGGCTTTCGCCATGAGGATTTCCTCGGCGCGGTCGGGCTTTCGACCCCGGCGGGCGAGACCGGCTATTCCGCGCTGGAGCAGATCTGGGCGCGCCCGACGCTGGAGTTCAACGGCGTATCCGGCGGCTATACCGGCGAAGGGTTCAAGACCGTGCTGCCGGCGGAGGCTTTCGTGAAAATCTCCTGCCGGCTGGTTGGAGATCAGGACCCGGTGAAGATCAGGGAATCAATCCGCCAGCGGTTCCGCGAGATGCTTCCCCCCGATTGCACGGTGGAGTTCGACGCCAAGGACGGCGGCTCGGGCGGCATCGTCATGCCGACCGAGGACCCGCGCTTCGAGGCCGCCCGTCAGGCCCTCTCGGCGGAATGGCCGAAAGAGGCGGTCTTTGGCGGTTGCGGCGGCTCGATCCCGATCGTCGGCCATTTCCAGTCGATCCTCGGCATGAACTCGCTCCTGATCGGCTTCGGGCTGGACGATGACCGCATCCATTCGCCGAACGAGAAATATTCGCTGACCAGCTTCCGCAAGGGCGCGCGAAGCTGGGCGCGGGTGCTGGGGGCGCTGGGCGGGCGGTAAGCGCATGTCACCGGGGGAGAGCCGCCCGAATGAAGACGAACGCGCCCCGCCACGAAGGCGGGGCGCGACCGGTTTCAGCGCCGGTGACGGGCGACCATGCCCAGCGCGGCGAAGGCCGCGAGCGCCAACGCGCCGCCGGCCGGCAACGGGACCGGCGCCACGGGCGCGTCGGCCGTCTCGTAACTGACCACCACCGGATAATGGTCGGAGGTGATTTCAGTATCCGCGTTCACGACGACCATGGAAGAGGCCACGGAAAGATCGCCCGCGCCGTGCGACAGGATGTAGTCGATCACCGCCGTGGAGCCGCCGGGCATGGTGCCGCCCTGATTCACCGGGCTGTCAATGCTCCAGCCGGCGTCGACCAGCGTCTGCATCGTCGCCTGGCTCGCGTTGTCCTCCGGGCGGATTGAGGCGTTGAAATCGCCGCCGAAGAAAGCCGGAACGGTCTTGTCGATCGCGGCTTCGACGATGCCGATCGAGTCGAGCTGGATGGTCGAGCCCGGCGTGGTCTCGACATCGCGATGGGTCCAATGGGTCCCGATGAACTGGAAGGCGCCAACGCCCTCGGCCTCGAAAGTCGCGTAGGCGGCGGAGCGGGCGCCGTCGCCATCCGGCGCGCCCGGAAGCTTGAGCGTCACATAACCGGAAAGGGTCAGCGCGCTGGCGTCATAGAGCATGGCGTTGCCGTAATGGCCGCCGCGATAGGCGATCGCCGGGGCCTCCAGCGCCCGCCAGTCGCCACCGGTCAACCGGGAGAGCTCGGCCGCGAGAACCAGAGGTTCGTCCACCTTATCGGTACGGTCGTTGCGGATATCGACCTCCTGCAACGCGATCGCTTGCGCATTGAAGCTCGCCATCACGGCGGCCTGACGGGCGAGATCGACGACGCCGTCATTTCCCTGCCCATGCTTGATGTTGTAGCTGGCGAGGGTCAGCGTGGCGGCGAAGGCGCCCGAAGCGGCGAAAGCGGTCAAGGCGGCGACCGAGGTCGCGGTGAGGAAACGAAGATTCATGTTCCGGGGGTCTCCCTGCTACGGGCGCGAATGCGCCCTTCACGGGGTTATTGGCCTTTCAATGTAACTCTTGAACAAATGATCCGCGACGGATCTGTGTCGATTTATCGAAATGGCCCGCCGCTCCGGGCCGGGTTGGAGCGGGCGCCGACTTTCCTTTCATCGCCTGCCGGCGCGGCATAGATTGACGGCCGCATATTTTCGGGGGACGAAGAATGGCCATGCCCGCTTTCAAACCAGGACGATCGCCCGACCTGGCGGGAGCGGCGCCCGCGATCATGCGTATCGCCCTGGCGCTGGCCGCCCTGGCTTTTCCCGCGATGGCTGCGGCCAATGATTGCGACCGGGCCATGTCCGATGGGGATTATACGCTGACGGGCGGTTTCAATCGGGATGAAGACGGCGCGACGCTGATCAATCTCTTTCCGCTTTTCGCCTCGAACGACCAGTTGGCCTACGCCGCCTGTCCGGTGGTCGAACGCGGCGACGAAGAGATCACCGACTGCCGTATCGGCATCCTCGACCGCGGCTATGGAATTCTGGAGAAGGCGGAGAGTTTCGCCCTGTCCGGCTGCGCCGCCGAAGACGGCTGGAGCCCGGCCTGCCCCGATTACACCGCCGAGGGTTTCACCGCCGGCAACGCCACGCGGCTATCCGAGGCGTTGCAGCGGAACAAGGCGGAGATCTGCTCGCATTTCAGGGAGGGGGAGGTCGCCGCCCTGCAATCGGTCCCAGGCCGCGGCGAGGCTCTGGCGGGGCTGGATGGCGACTATTTCTACGAAATTGTAGAGGATTGCGATCAGGTCCGCTCCGGCGCGGAGAAGGACTGCGCGGAAGTGATCGCCGCCACGACGCTCCCGGCGGTCGGCGTGATGGACATCAGAACCAACGGGCGCTGGCTGATCTGCGCAGTCTCGGGAGAGGGCGATATCGAGATATGCAAGGAGAGAGCCCTGCCCCGGTAGATACGCGCGCTTCAGCCCTGCTTGCGGCCCCCGCGTCGGCGCCGGGGCGGCGGGGCCTCGGCGCCTTCGCGCAGAACCGCGGTCATCGGGTGGTCCGGCGCTGCGGGTTCGTAATGCGCCAGCAACGCCATCGCATCCGCAGCCATGTCGCGCTCCGGCGCGACGCCAAGCGCCCAGTCGAAGAAGATCGTCCGGCAATCCGCGGCGCCGATCCCCTCGATACGGTATGCTTCGAGGATCAGCGCGCGCGGATCGAGATCGCCGGTTGGACCGTCATTCTTGCGCATCGGTCCGACCCGCGCCGCGCCCTCAGGCGCGACCCTTGTAGATGTCGATGATCTGGCCCAGCATCTTCAGCGCGTCCTCGCGCGGGCGCTGGAAGGTGTTGCGCCCGATGATCGAGCCGTTGCCGCCGCCGTCGCGAATGGCGCGGGCGTCGTCATAGACCGAGCTTTCGCCCTTTTTCGCGCCGCCCGAGAACACCACCAGCCGGCGCCCGTTGAAGGCCGCCTTCATGCAATGCGCGACGCGGGCCGCCTGCTGGGCGATGTCGATCTTCTCGGCCTCGTAGACCTTCTTGGCCTCTTTCAGCTCCAGATGATCGGTGGAGAGCTTGATCTTGATGATATGGGCGCCGAGCAGCGCCGCGATCTGCGCGGCGTAGGCGGCGATGTCGATGGCGGTCTCGCCGTCCTTGGAGATCGCCTCGCCGCGCGGATAGGACCAGATCACCGTGGCGACGCCCTTGGCCGCGGCCTCCTCGCGCATGGCGGAGATCTCCTCGAACATGTCGAGCGCCATGTCGGAGCCGGGATAGACGGTGAAGCCGATCGCGGCGCAGCCGAGGCGCAGCGCGTCATCCACGGAAGCGGTGATCGCCTGATTCTTGCCGGCGGTGTCCGACATCAGCGAATTGGCGCTGTTCACCTTCAGGATGGTCGGGATCTGCCCGGCGAAAGTGTCGGCCCCGGCCTCCAGCATCCCCAGCGGCGCGGCGTAGGCGTTCAGCCCGGCGTCGATGGCGAGTTGGTAATGGTAATGCGGATCATAGGCGGCCGGATTGGGCGCGAAGCTGCGCGCCGGGCCATGCTCGAACCCCTGATCGACCGGCAGGATCACCATCTTGCCGGTGCCGCCCAGTTTGCCGTTCATCAGCATCTGGCAGAGTTTGCCCTTCACGCCGGGCGTGTCGCCCTCGTAATTGGAGAGGATCTTCTGAACGATGCGACTGGCTTTCATCTCTTTACTCCGGATCAGGGTCTCTATTGTCGCGGCATGCGGTATCCCGGCTTCGCGATCATGGTCAAGCGCAAGATCGCGCGCATGAAGTCGCGCATGCTCACCGATTCGACATCAGTTGCTTGGCCAGGAACGTGTTGAGAGAAACAGGCGAGAATTTGGCGCCCAAGATGAGAAATCTGTTCAACAGTCCCGGCGCGATCACCGCCCGCCCGCGCAACGCGCCCCGATAGCCGGCGCGCGCCACCGCCGCCGCGCTCATCGGGCGCAGAATGGAAAGCAGCGGCGCGCCGCGCATGTCGGCGACGTCGAAGAAGCCGCTCTCGGTCGGGCCGGGGCAAAGCGCGCTGACGGTGACGCCGCTTCCCGCCAGTTCCGCCCCGACCGCGCGGCTGAGGCTGACGACATAGGCCTTGCCCGCATGATAGACGGCCATGCCCGGCCCGGGCATGAAGCCGGCGACGGAGGCGGTGTTGAGGATGCGCCCGCCCCCGGCCCGGCGCATATGCGCCGCCGCCAGCTTCATCAGCCGGGTCAGCGCCGCCACATTGACCGCGAGCGACGCGGCCTCCTGCGGCCAGCCGGCCTCCGGGTCGGCGGCGAAGGGGCCGTTGCGGCCCAGCCCGGCGTTGTTCATCAGGAAATCGACGCGCCGCCCCGTCGCCGCCTCGCGCCAGAGCGTATCGGCGCCCGCCGGCGTCGCCAGATCGGCGGGGATGACGACGACCTTCACGCCATGGGCGGCGCGAAGCTCCGCGGCCAGCGCCTCCAGCCGGTCCTCCCGGCGGGCCGAGAGGATCAGCGCCCGCCCCTCGGCCGCAGCGATGCGGGCGAAGGCGGCGCCGATCCCGTCCGAGGCGCCGGTGACCAAGGTCCAGCTATCGGACATGCGCGCGGCTCATCTCTCCAGCGCCGCGACGCCCGGCAGGGTCTTGCCCTCCAGCCATTCCAGAAAGGCGCCGCCCGCAGTGGAGACATAGGAGAACCGCCCCCCCGCGCCCGAGGCGTTCAGCGCCGCGACCGTGTCGCCGCCGCCGGCGACGGTCAGCAGCCGCCCGGCCCCGGTCAGCTCCGCCGCCTTCAGCGCCGCTGCGTCGGTGGCGGCGTTGAAGGGCGCGATCTCGAACGCGCCGAGCGGGCCGTTCCAGACCAGCGTCTTCGCGCCCTCGAAACGGCGCGAAAGATCGGCCACCGTCTCCGGCCCGGCGTCGAGGATCATCGCATCCTTCGGGCAGGCGTTCGCGGCGACGGTTTCATGCGCCGCGCCGGCGGCGAATTCGCGGGCGATGACGATATCGACCGGCAGCACGATCTCGCAGCCCTGCGCGGCGGCCTTCTTCACGATCTCGCGGGCCGTATCCAGAAGGTCATGCTCGCAAAGCGACTTGCCGACCTCGTCGCCCCGCGCCGCGAGGAAGGTGTTGGCCATGCCCCCGCCGATCACGATCTGATCGACCCGCGCCGAGAGATTGCCGAGAAGCTCCAGCTTGGTGGAGACCTTGGCCCCGCCGACCACGGCGATCACCGGCCGCGCCGGGCTGGTCAGCGCCTTGCCGAGCGCGTCCAGCTCCGCCTGCATCAGCCGCCCGGCGCCCGAGGGCAGCAGCCGCGCGATCCCTTCAGTCGAGGCGTGGGCGCGATGCGCGGCCGAAAAGGCGTCATTGAGATAGACATCGCCAAGTGCGGCCAGTTCGGCGGCGAATGCGGGGTCGTTTTTCTCCTCGCCGGGGTGAAAGCGGGTGTTCTCCAGCAAGAGCGCGGCGCCGGGCCGAAGCGACCCGATGGCGGTGGCGGCTTCATCTCCGGTCGTCGCGGCGCAGAACTCCACCGGAACGCCGATCGCCTCAGCCAGCGCAGGCGCGATCGGGGCCAGCGACATCGAGGGCTCCACCCTGCCCTTCGGCCGGCCGAAATGCGCCAGCAGCACCGGCTTTCCGCCCTTCACGATCACATCGCGGATGGTCGGCCCGACGGCGCGCAGGCGGGTGTCGTCGGTGACGACGCCATCCTTCACCGGCGCGTTGACATCGACCCTGACCAGAACCCGTTCGCCGTTGAGGTCGAAATCGTCAATCGTCCTGAAACCCATCGCCGCCTGTCCTCCTTCATCGCTGACGCTCCGGTCTGTTGAACCGAAACCGCGCCGCGCTCAAGAGCGTATTTCACCCGCTCGACGGACGGTATTTGCCGCTTCAACCGAGGCGCGAAACGCTCTAACTTGAATAGCGGGTGTATTTTCAGCGGGCGCGCCGGAAATGAATAGGCTGTATTACGAGGTTCCAACCGTCTGGATCGTCCTCGCGATCTTTGTCGGCATGATCATCGCGATCGAATGCGGCTACCGGGTCGGGCTCCGCCGGCAGCCGCATATATCGGAAAGCGCGCGGAACCAGATCTCGGCGATGCAGGCCATGCTGTTCGCGGTGATCGGTCTTCTGCTCGGCTTCACCTTCTCGCAATCGCTGGCCCGGTTCGACAGCCGCGCCGCCGCCGTGGTGGACGAGGCCAACGCCATCGGCACCGCCTGGCTCCGCTCCGGCCTGCTGGAGGAGCCTTTCCGCGGCGAGGCGGAGGCGCTCTACACGCAATATTCCGCCTATCGCGCCGATGAGGGCGCGGTGACCCTGGCTGATGGCCAAACGCTCGACCAGCGTTTCGCCGAGGCCGGACGGATGCAGATGGCGATCTGGGATATCGGCGCCCGGGCGATCGCGGCCGATTCCACCGGCGGGGCGGCGCGGCTGCAGGAGCAGGCCGAGAACTAAATGATCGACAGTTAGGGCCGGCGCCGCTCGGCGCTGAACCGGAATCTGCCCGCGCACGCCGGGGAGATGCTGATCGTCACCTTCAGCATGGCCGGCGCCCCTCTCGGCTACGCTTCCGCCGTCGGCGGGCCCCGGGTGTCGGGGG
>JBKECG010000034.1:0-2707 GCA_047974395.1 Pikeienuella sp.
ATCGGCATGCCGATCAGCTTCTCGATGGAGCGCAGATAGGCGCGTTCGGACGGGTCGCAAAAGCTGATCGCTTCGCCATCCGCGCCGGCGCGCGCGGTGCGGCCGATCCGGTGGACATAGCTTTCCGGCTCATTCGGCAGATCGTAATTCACCACATGGGTGACGCCGCCGATATCAATGCCCCGCGCCGCGATATCGGTCGCGACCAGCACCCGGACGGAGCCGGAGCCGAACCGCTTGATCGCGCGCTGGCGGGCGTTCTGGCTCTTGCCGCCATGGATCGCGTCGGCGACGACGCCGGCCCTCTCCAGCTCCTCCGCCACCTTGTTGGCGCGGTGCTTGGTGCGGGTGAAGAGAATCACCTTCTCCAGCGACCGGTCCTTCAGCAGGTCGATCAGGACGGCGTTCTTCTCCTTGCCGCCCATATGGCGCACGGTCTGGACGATGCGTTCGACCGGGGTCGATTGCGGCGTCACCTCGACGCGGACGGGATCGTTGAGGAAATCCTGCGCCAGCGTCGCGACCTCCCCCTCCATGGTGGCGGAGAAAAGCAGCGTCTGGCGCGATTTCGGCGTCGCGGAGACGATCCGGCGCACGTCATGGACGAAGCCCATGTCCAGCATCCGGTCGGCCTCGTCCAGCACCAGATGCTCGACCGCGGCGAGCGAGACATGGCGCTCGGCGATATGATCGAGGAGCCGGCCCGGCGTCGCGATCAGGATATCGACGCCGCGGGTCAGCGCCTTGATCTGCGCGCCATGGCCGACGCCGCCGAAGATCACGGTCTGAAAGAGGCGCAGATGTTTGGCGTAGCTCTGCATCTCCTCGCCGATCTGGATCGCCAGCTCCCGCGTCGGGGCGAGGATCAGCGCGCGCGGCCCGCGCGCGCCGCACTGCGGGCGGCCATTGGCCAGCGCATGCAGGATCGGCAGCGAAAAGGCCGCGGTCTTGCCAGTGCCGGTCTGGGCGATGCCGATCATGTCGCGACCCTGCATCAGCGCCGGGATCGCCTGCGCCTGGATCGGCGTCGGGTTTACATAGTCGCGCGATTTCAGCGCGCGAAGGATGGGCTCGGCCACGCCGAGCGCCTCGAATGTCATGTCAGTCACAAAATACCCCTCGCCGCCCCCGGCCCCATGGCCCGAGCGGCTCGCGACCCGTCCCGGGCGCATCCGGAGTAGGCGTGAAGTGCAGTCAAAACCCTGTTCGCGACCGGTCGCCGCTCGCCGTGACCGGCCTTTGCGGGACGTTGCGCCGTCGCGGATACGGGCGTCCGGGGCCTGAGATGCGCCGCCACGCGGAATAAGTCAACAGCCGTGACGTAAGACAGGTCACATCGCAGGCGGCCGGATCAGCCGTGGAAGAACCCGTAAAGCGCCGCCCTGCCCTGTTCGACCAGCGACGCATAGGCCGATAGCGGCCCCTCCACCCAGGGGATGAAAGCGGCGATCTCCACATGTTTCGCATAGAGCGCGATCAGAACCAGCGCGACGGCCATGACCGTGGCGAAACCGGAGATGAAGGCGCGCAGCACGTTCGGCTGGGCTTCGGCCTCCGCCTCGCCGCGCAGCGAGGCGGCGAGATCATCCGGCGCCACCCGCGCGACATCCTTCGGCGCATCGTCATCGACATGCGGCGCTTCGGGCTGGCGCGGCGCCTCTTGCGGCGGGATGGCCTCCGCCGCGCCTGCGGCGGTTTCCGCCTCGGGCGGCGCGGCTTCCGCTTCAGGCTCCGGCGCAGCGGCCCCGGCGCGGCGGGCGGCGCGTTCCTGCGCGGCCCTGGCGACGGCGGCCTCCATCGCGGCGGAGGCGGCCTCGACGCTGGAGCTCGCCGGCTGCTGAAACCATTCGGAGGCGCAACTGGAGCAACGCACGCGTCGCCCCCCTTCGCCGATCGCGTCGGCCGCGATCTCGTATTCCGCCGCGCAGGAGGGACAAACCAGACGCATTTTCACTCTCGATCCCTCTCGAACACCCCGCCACCCGGCTCGCCCGGCTTATAGCGCGGCCGGCGCCGCGCGCCAAGCAAACCCGCCCCATCCCCGTCCCCGGCGCGACAGGCGTTGTCAGCCGGCCCCGGCTTTGCGATGGTCGCGCCGCGAAGCGGAGAATGAGCCGGAGCGTATGATCGAGTTCAAACAAGCGGGTTTCGGCTATGGCGAGCGGGAGGTGCTCAGCGAGGTGACGCTCACCCTCGCCGAAGGGTCGATGCATTTCCTCACCGGGCGTTCCGGCGCCGGCACGACCACCTTGTTGCGGCTGGTCTATCTGGCGCTGAGGCCGATTTCGGGGGTGGTCACCGTGTTCGGCCGCGACACCGCCGCGATTCCGCGGCGCGAAGAGCCGGCGATCCGCCGGCGCATGGGGGTCGTCCTTCAGGATTGCGACCTGATCGGGCATATGACCGTGCTGGAGAATATCGGATTGCCGCTCCGCATCGCCGGCGAAACCACCCGCCCGGCGAGCGAGTTGCGCGAGCTTGGCGCCTGGGTCGGGCTGGGCAAGCGGCTGGACGCGCGACCGGCGGAACTGTCCTCGGGCGAGCGTCAGCGCGCCGCGCTCGCCCGCGCCGTCGTCGCCTCGCCCGATCTGGTGATCGCGGACGAGCCGACCGGCAATGTGGACGCCGAAACGGCGCAGAGGATCATGTCGCTTTTCATCGAGTTGAACCGGCAGGGCACCACGGTGCTGATCGCCACCCATGACCT
>JBKECG010000040.1:0-2180 GCA_047974395.1 Pikeienuella sp.
GGGTCATGGCGGGCTTCCTTCAGGGCGGCGGCGTCGGCAAGAGCCTGGCCGAATGGATGATCCATGGCGAGCCGGAGGCCGATGTCTTCGGCATGGATGTCGCCCGCTACGGCGAATTCGCCGAGAACAGGCGGTATATCAGGGAGACGACCGGCCAGTTCTACACCCGCCGTTTCGTCATGACCTATCCCAACGAGCAATTGCCGGCCGGCCGGCCGGCGAAGACCGCGCCCGCCTATGCCGACATGACCGCGGCGGGCGCGCGCTGGGGCGTGAGCTACGGGCTGGAGACGCCGCTTTATTTCGCGCCCTCGCCCGAATTCGAGGAGGCGCCGACGCTGATGCGCTCGAACGCTTTTCCCATTGTCGCCGCCGAATGCAGGGCGGTGCGCGAGGCGGCGGGGCTGCTCGATATCTCCGGCTTTTCGCGGTTCGAGGTCTCGGGCGAGGGGGCGAAGGCCTGGCTTGACCGGATCATGGCCTCGAAACTGCCGGGGCCGGGCCGGGCCAGGCTGGCGCCGATGCTGTCGGGGACCGGCCGGCTCAAGGGCGACCTGACCGTCCTGAACTGGGGCGAAGGAACCTGGTGGATCATGGGGTCCTATTATCTCCGCGAATGGCATATGCGCTGGTTCGCCCGCCACATGGCGGATGACGTGTCGGTCCGCGACCTCTCGGATGCGGTGGTCGGCTTCGCCGTCGCCGGGCCGAAAAGCCGCGCGGTTCTGGAGGCGCTGACCGACGGACCGATCGCCGATCTGCCCTTCATGGGCTGCGGCGTCTTCGATATCGGGCTGGCGCGGGCGAAGGTCGGACGGCTCTCGGTTTCCGGCGAGACCGGCTACGAGATCCACTGCGCCGCCGGCCAGCACGCCACGCTTCGCCGGCAATTGCTGGAGGCGGGCGCCGGGCTGGGGCTGCGGGAGGTGGGCTTCAACGCGCTGCTTTCGCTGCGGCTGGAGAAATCCTTCGGCATCTGGTCGGCCGAGTTCACCCAGGGCTACACCCCGGCCCAGACCGGGATGGATCGCTGGATCGACTGGAGCAAGGGCGATTTCATCGGCCGCGCCGCCGCCGAGAAGGAGCGCGACGGCGCCGGTCCGGCGCAGGTGCTGGCCACGATCGAGATCGACGCCGACGGGGCCGACGCCAGCGGGTTCGAACCGATCTGGCAAGACGGTCGCCGGGTCGGGTTCGTCACTTCGGGCGGCTATGGTCATACGGTCGGCAAATCGCTGGCCATGGCCATGCTGGACCGCGATTGCACGGCCGAGGGAACCGCGCTGACCACGCATGTCGTCGGGGTGGAGCGGCCGGCGCGGGTGATCCCCGCCTCGCCCTATGATCCTGCGGGCAAGGCCATGCGCTCATGACCTCCGGGGCGGAAGGGGCCGCGGCGCGGCGGCGGCGTCGCGTCTCCGCCCCTGCGCGACAGGTGGATTATCGCCTGCTGCGCAACCGCTTCACGCCGCAGGAGGTTTTCTCCGCCGACCGGATCGCCGCGATCCATGAAGAGGCGCTCCTGGTGCTGGAGCAGCTCGGCGTGAAGGTGCTCTCGCCCGAGGCGCGCGCGATCTTCCGCGCCGCCGGCGCGCTTGTGGATGACGACAGTTTCATGGTCCGCATCGGCCGCGAAATCGTCGAGGCGGCGCTGGCGAGCGCGCCGCGCTCGATCCCCTGCCGCGCCGGGGCTCGTGAGCGGGATCTGGTGCTGGAGCTGGGCGCGGTCGCCTTCCTGCCCGGGGCCGGCGCGCCGCACGCCACCGATCGCGAGCGCGGGCGCCGGCCGGCCTCGGCCCGCGATTTCGTCGAGCTTGTCAAACTGACCCAGCATTTCGACGTGCTGCACATGACCCCGCCCCTGGTCGAGCCGCAGGATGTCGCGGTTGAGCGGCGGCATTACTTCACCATGCGGACGCAGCTCGGCCTTTCGGACAAGCTGCCTTTCGTCTTCGCCCGCGGCGCGCCGCAGGTGCTTGAGAGCTTCGAGATGCTGCGCGATTTTCGCGGGCTTTCGGATGATGAATTCGCCGGCGCCGCCCATTGCTACACGATCATCAACACCAATTCGCCGCGGATGATCGACCTGCCGATGGCGCAGGGGCTGATGGATTTCGCCCGGGCCGGTCAGCTTGCGGTCGTCACCCCCTTCGCGCTGATGGGGGCGATGGCCCCGATCA
>JBKECG010000064.1:0-1564 GCA_047974395.1 Pikeienuella sp.
CAGACTGTGCCATCTTGCGCGTCGGGACCGGTGGCGCAAGGGGTAATCGCCGCGTCGCCATGCATGCCGCGAGGGCAGAATACGCTGTACCGCAAAGCGTACATACAACTGTACATATTCCGTACATACATTTTCGCCCGGCCCGCCGGATGCCGCCACGTCGTCCCCGGTGAGGGTTGCTGCGGCAAATGTTCCTGTTTTATTCTCATCGAGAATCGCGAAAGGGCCACCTCATGTCCGTCATCAGCCACATCACGCTCGGCACCAACGATACCGGCCGTGCCGGGCGTTTTTACGATGCAGTGCTGGGCTGTCTCGGGTTCCGGCGCCTGCCGAAACCGCCCGGAAAGCCCCCGGCGTATGAAAGGCACGGGCCGCCCACGATCTACCTCTATCCGCCGGAGGACGGGCGCCCGGCGACATGGGGGAACGGCACGCACGTGGCCTTCGTGGCGGATACGCGGGACGCGGTTCATCGCTTTCATGAGGCGGCGCTGCGTCAGGGCGGCACCTGTGCGGGCCCGCCGGGGCCGCGGCCGCATTACGGAGAGAACTACTACGCCGCCTATGTGCGCGACCCGGACGGCAACAAGTTGCAGGCCGTGTGTCATGCGGCGGAGGGGTGAGGGAATGCCGAGGCCATTGGTGCGGCGGGTCGCGACGGCGCTGTGCGCGCGCCTGCTACCGCGTCCGGCGCAGCAGGTAGGTGTCCATGATCCAGCCGTGCCGCCCGCGCGCCGCCGCCCGCGTTTTCGCAATTTGTTCCGCCATGTCGGACAGGGGGCCAGACAGAAGTATCTGTTCCTGCATCCCCAGAAAGGCACCCCACCAGATCGTCACCCCCGCGGGGTCGAGGTGCCGGAAGGCGCAGGTGCCGTCGAGCATGACGGCCACCGTATCCGCCCCCTCCGGCCAGCCTTCGGCAAGCCGCCGTCCGGTCGTGACCAGCACCGGCGCGCCGAGGGTGTTGAGCGGGATGGCATGCGCCGCCGTCAGCGCCTGAAGCGCCGTAATGCCGGGTGTCACAACGATGCGCGGTGCGGGAGACAGGCGGGATGCGATGCGGAGCGAACTGTCATAAAGCGACGGGTCGCCCCAGATCAGCAGCGCGACGCGTTGCGCCCGTCCCGCCGCCGTCTCCCACGCTAGCGCGATGGCGTCGTGCCATGCCTCCACCCCCGCCAGGTAGTCGCCGCCTGCGTCGCGCACAGGCAGATCGAACTCCGCCACCGGGGCGTCCGGGCCCAGCACGCGGGTAACGATGGCGCGGCGGAGGTCGGCGAGGTCGGCCTTGTCCGCCCCCTTGCGCGGGATCAGGATCAGGTCGGCGCTGCGCATCGCCTCCGCCCCCTGAAAGGTCAGGTGGTCGGGGTTGCCCGTGCCGATTCCGATGAGGGCCAGTTCACGCCTCGGCGTCCGCCAGCGGGCCGGAGCGGATCAATGCGGCTTCCGGCCCGGAACCTTCAGCCAGGGCCTCGGCGAGCTCGGCAATGGTAGAGCGGGTCAGGCGCTGGGCCGGCGTGGTCACGCCTTCGGCGAGAAGCGCCGGCGTGCCGGGCGGAAG
>JBKECG010000072.1:0-8538 GCA_047974395.1 Pikeienuella sp.
CGCCGCAATCGCGGAACGGCCGCTTTTCACCCCCGGACGGAGCCCGCCCGCGAACCGGCGCGCGGGGCGGGAGGCGCCGCCGCCCGATCTCTAACTGATCGGAAGCGTCATTTCCGGCGCCGGCCCGGTCGCGCTCGCCCGAACCCCTGGCGGCGACGTGCTGCGGCTTCGGGATGGCGAGGAGGCGCGGGGCTGGCGCGTCCTTTCGATATCGGCCGGCGGCGTGACCCTCGGCGGGCCGGGCGGAGAGACGGCGCTGAAACTTGACGATCCGCCAGGCGGTCAGAGCCGGCGAGAGCGCCGGACCGCGCCAAGGCCCGCAAGACCAGAAGAAGAGTTCTTCGATGATCCCGACTATTGAGGCCCCATTGCCAGATCTTCCGATCCGCTTCGCACGCCTGCGCCGCCGCGCGCCGCTTTTCGGTCTCCTGCTCGCGGGCGCGCTCGCCGGCTGCGCCGACAATCCGCACGGCGATCCTTTCGCGGCCCTGCGCGCCGAGGCCGAGCAGCCGGAGACGCCGCTGCGCGAGACGCGCGGCGCCGGCGCGATGAGCGGCGGCGGCGGGGCTGCGGCCCCGGTGCGCGGATTCGTCCGCCGCAGCTATGGCGACCCTTCGGTCTGGCGGGCCAGCGCCGAGGGCGACCCGGCCGATTACCGGCGCGACGAGGAATTCACCCTGAATTTCGAGACCGCCGACCTCTCCGAAGTGGTCCGCGCCATGCTGGGCGAGGGGCTGGGCGCGAATTACGTGATCGACCCGGCCGTCTCCGGCGCGGTGACCATGCGCACCAACCGGCCGCTGACCCGCGAGCAGATCCTGCCGGTGCTGGAGGAGATCCTGCGGATGAACGACGCCGCCATCGTCGGGGGCGAGGGCGGCTACAGCATCGTCCCGCGCGATGCGGTCGGGCTGACCGCGCCGGTGATCTCGGCCCGCGACGCGCGGGCGCAGGGGCTGGGCGTGCGGGTGACGCCGCTGCGCTTCGTCGATGTCGCCGCGGTGCGCGGCGTGCTCGAAGGGTTCCGGCCGGTCGCCGGCTCGATCGCCTATGACGAAAGCCGCAACCTGATCTTCACCATCGGCACCGGGGCCGAGCAGCAGACCATCGCCGATCTGGTCGCCATGCTGGACGCCGACGCCTTCGCCGGGCGCACGCTGGCGATGCAGCCGCTGCGCCATGCGGCGGCGACCGAGGTGGCGGAGGAATTATCGGCGATCTATCCGCCGGGCGGCGCCGATCCGCGCATCCGCTTCCTGCCGCTGGAGCGGCTGAACGCGGTGCTGATCATCTCGCGCTCGATGGGATTGACGCAGGAGGCGATCAGCATCGCCCGGAGCTTCGACCAGATCGGGGCCGAAACCCCGCAGATCTATGTCTATGAGGTGGAGAATCGCCGCGCCTCGGAACTGGCGCGGATGGTCGGCGATCTGCTCGGGGTCGAGGTCGCGGCCTCGGCCGCGCGCGACAGCGGCGCGCTCGGCCCCTCGCTGACCGAGGAGAGCGTGGGCGAGACCGACGGGGCCGCCGCCGCCGCCGATCCGGTCGCCGAGGCCCCGCGCCGCGGCGGCGGCGGCGGCGGGTTGCAGGAAGGGGCCGAAGGCGTCATCCGCATCGGCGCCGACGAGACCAGCAACGCCATCGTCGCCCTCGCCACCGCCTCCGGCGCCAATCGGGTGCGCGCCGCGCTCAGGCAACTGGACAGGCAGGCCCTGCAGGTGATGCTTCAGGCGACGCTGGCCGAGGTGGTGCTGAACGACCAGCTCGAATTCGGCGTGCGCTGGTTCTTTGAAAGCGGGAACTGGGGCGGGTCCTTCTCCGATCTCGGCGCCGGCGCGGTCGGTTCGGTCTTTCCGGGCTTCAACGCGGTGTTCAAGACCTCCGATGTCCGCATCGCGCTCAACGCGCTCGACGAGGTGACGGATGTGCGGCTCCTGTCGACGCCGACGCTGATGGTGATGGACAATGAAACCGCCCGGCTTCAGGTCGGCGACCAGGTGCCGATCACCACGCGGCGCGCGGTCAGCGTCGACAACGCGACCGCGCCGATCGTCAGCGAGACGACCTATCGCGACACCGGCGTCATCCTCGCGCTGCGCCCGCGGGTCAACCAGAACGGGCTGGTCACGCTCGATATCCGGCAGGAGGTCTCCAATGTCTCCTCGGATCGCAGCGGAACCGATCCGACCTTCTCGCAAAGGCTGGTCGAAAGCACGGTGGCGGTGGATTCGGGCGACACGATCGCCATCGGCGGCCTGATCCGCCAGAGCGAAGGGCGCAGCCGCGACGGTATCCCGGGCCTCTCAAGGCTTCCGCTGGTGGGGGCGATGTTCGGCGGCTCCAGCTTCTCCGGCGCGCGGACCGAACTGATCGTGCTGATCACCCCTCAGGTGATCCGCGACCAGCGATCCGCCCGTCAGGCGACGGCGGAGATGCGCGACAAGCTCGGCGGCATCTTCGGCCCGCCGACGCGCAGCTTTCCGCTGACCGGCGCGCAGCGCGGGTCGCTGGCCGACGCGCCGGCCGGGCTGGGCGGTCACTGAGCCGCGCCGAACGGCCGGGACCAGCGCCAGTCCAGCACCCGGAGCCGCCCTTGCGGGCCGAGGCGCATCAGAACCGTCAGCGCCGCCCGGGCGCCGGCGGGGTGGCGCGCCTCGACCCTGAGGCCGATCGCCTCGCCCTCGCGCGGGGGCGCGTCGCCATGGTCGGGGACGGCGGCGCCCTCCACCGTCAACGCCTCGGCGAGCCGGGACCAGAGCGCGGGCGGCGCGTCGAAACGCGCCTGCCCGACATGATCGAAGGCCCGCGCCTCCAGCCGCCAGGAAAGCCCCTGCGCCGCGAAACCGCGCCGCGCCGCCAACACCCGCCCGGCGAATCCCTCCGGGTCGGGATGGCCCGCAGCGCGCGCCGCCGCCGCCAACGCCCCCGCGCCCGCGAGGTTGAGATCGGTCCGCCCGCGCTCCGGCCCGCCGCGAAAGCGCAGCTCCACCCCCTCGAAACGCCAGGGCTCCAGCGCGTCCGGCGCGCCCGCGACCATGCGCGTCGCCGCGCGCCAGACCCCGGCCTCAGCCGCGGCGCGGGTCTCGGCCGCCTCCGCCGATCGCGCGGCGACCTGAACCGAAACCCGATCCGCCCGGAGCGCCGCCGCCACGACCAGCGCCAGCGCCAGCGCCAGACCCAGCGCCGCCAGAAGCGCGAACCCCCGCTGGCGCTGGCGCGCGTCATGGAACTGTCGTGCGCGCGGGATAGGCATCAACCGGCTTTCGAATCGAAAGGAGAGCGCGGATGACGCAGGTGGTCGGGCTTTTTCCCACCCCGGTGATGGCGGTGGAGGGGCTCGCCCCCGCTGATCTGCTGCGGGCGCTGATCGAGGAGGCCCGCGCCGACGCGACCAGCCGCAACGCCCATGACGGGCGTCTGGAGCACAGCCGGGTCATGCGCCCCGAGGAGAACCCGCATTTCGGCAAGCTGGCCGGTCTGGTCGCGCCGCATCTGCGCGAATTCGGCGCGCTGCTTCTCGGCGAGAAACTGGACTGGGCCGTCAAGGAGATCTGGACCAACCGGATGGACCGGGGCGGACGTCAGGAGATGCATAACCACGCCAACAGTTTCATTTCGGCCGTCATCTACCTGACCTCCACCGGCGAGTCGTCGCCAACCGTATTCTATCGCGCCATCGGCGGTTCTGACTACGCCTTCCTCAATGAAAACAAGGCCACGCGGATGACGCCCTTCAACGCGAGGAAATGGGCGGCGCCGGCGATGCGGCCGGGCGACGCGATCTTCTTCCCGAGCTATATCCTGCACGAGGTTCCGCCCAATCCCGGAGCCGAGCGCATGACCGTCGCGCTCAACGCCCTGCCGACGCGGGTGGACAGCTGGGGTTATACGGTGAATTTCTCATGACCGAAGCCGCGTCCGACAGCGAAATCCTCGGGATCTTTCCGACCCCGCTGATGATCGCGCGCCGGGTCATCCCCGAACCGCTTGTGGCGGCGATGATCGCCCAGTTCGAGGAGGAGGCCAAAGGCGCCAATGTGCGCACCGCGCGGCTCGCCCATACCGGCATGGCCGATCCGCGCTCGCACGGGAATTTCGTCGCCGTCGCCGGGCTCATCATGCCGAAGCTGCGGCATTACGGCCGGGCGCTGATGGGCGAGACCCTCTCCTGGGCGATCAAGGAGATCTGGATCAACCGCATGGAGCCGGGCGGCGCCCAGAAGATGCACAACCACGCCAACAGCTTCATCTCCGGCGTGATCTACCTGACCGAATGCGACCCGAGCGCCGCGACGGTGTTTCACCGGCAGGTCGGGCAGAACGGTTTCTTCCTCCAGAACGAAAACGAACGCTGCGAGATCGGCGCCTATAACAGCCCGATCTTCCGCATGCCCGAGGCCCGCCCCGGCGACATGGCGCTGTTCCCCAGCTACATGATGCACGAGGTCCCGCCCAATCAGGGCGAGGCGCGCATGACCGCCGCCTTCAACGCCCTGCCCGAGCGGCTCGACAGTTGGGGCTACACGCTGCGCTTCCGCTGAACCGCTCAGCCCTCTTCGATCAGCACATCGCCATAGCTCTCGCGCAGCTTGTTCTTCAGCACCTTGCCGGTGGCGCCGATCGGCAGCGCCTCCACGAAGATCACACGGTCCGGGACCTGCCAACTCGCGACCTTGCCGTCATAGAAGGCCCTGATCTCCGCCTCGGTCGGCGTCTCGCCCGGAGCGGGCATGGCCAGCACCACGGGGCGTTCGTCCCATTTCGGGTGCCGGGCGGCGATGGCGGCGGCGTTGGCGATCTTGGGATGGGCGATGGCGATATTCTCAAGCTCCACGGTGGAGATCCATTCGCCGCCCGACTTGATGATGTCCTTCGAGCGGTCGCGGATGATCATGTAGCCGTCGGCGTCCAGCGTCGCGACGTCGCCGGTGTCGAACCAGCCGTCATCGGTCAGCGCGGACCCTTCCTGACCGAAATAGCTCTCCACGATCCAGTGGCCGCGGATCTGCAACTCGCCCTGGGTTTCGCCATCGCGCGGCAGCTCCGCCCCGGCGTCGTCCACGATCCGCAGATCCACGCCCCAGGGCGGGCGGCCCTGACCTTCGCGCAGCCGGGCCTGCGCCTCGGCGCTCAACCCGTCATGTTTCTGCAGGAGCTGGTTCAGCGTGCCGAGCGGCGAGGTTTCGGTCATGCCCCAGGCGTGGATCAGATCCACGCCATAGGCGTCGCGAAATTCGCGGATCATCGACGGCGGCAGGGCGGAGCCGCCGACCACCGTGCGCTTCATTGATTCGGGCTTGAGCCCGGTCGATTTCAGCCCCGCCAGAAGCCCCATCCAGATCGTCGGCACGCCCAGCGAGAGCGTCACCTTCTCCGCGTCGATCAGGCGGGCCAGGCTCTCTCCATCCAGCTTCGGGCCGGGCATCACCAGTTTGGCGCCGACGCTGGCGGCGATATAGGGCACGCCCCAGGCGTTGACATGGAACATCGGCACCACCGGCATGACGACATCCCGCGCCGCGACGTTCAGCCCGTCGGGCTGGTTGCCGCCGATGCTGTGCAGCACCAGCGCCCGGTGGGAATAGAGCACCCCTTTCGGGTTTCCGGTGGTGCCGGACGTATAGCAGAGCGCGGCGGGCGCGTTCTCGTCCAGATCCGGCCATTCGGCGGCGGGATCGCCGGTCTCCAGCAACTCGTCATGGAAGAGCAGGCCCTCGACCATGCCCGCCGCCTCTTCATCGCGCGGCCCCATCAGGACGTAATGTTTCACCGTCTTCAGATGCGCGCCCAGCTTCGCCGCGACCGGCAGGAAGGTGCGGTCGAGGAACAGCACCTCGTCCCCGGCATGGTTGAGGATGTAGATAATCTGCTCGGGCGTCAGGCGCGGATTGACCGTATGCGTCACCCGCCCCCCGGCGCCGATGCCGAAGTAAAGCTCCAGATGCCGCCGGTTGTTCCAGGCGATCGTGGCGCAGCACGCGCCGGGCGCGACGCCAAGCGCGTCGAGCGCCGATTTCATCCGCCGGGCGTTGGCCGCGACCTCCCCCCAGGAGGAGCGCGAGACGCTTCCATCGGTCTCGACCGAGACCACCTCGGTCCCGGCGTGATATTTCTCCGCATGGGCGATCAGCGAGCCCGTGGTCAGCGCCTGGGTCATCATCGTGCCGGACATAATTTCCTCCTCCGTTGGTCTCTGATTATAATGGTTTGAACACCGGTATCCGCATAGCCTATTCCGCAATCCCTCCGGCGGCTTGCGCCTTGCGTTGTCGCGCGCGCACCTGCTCGCGCCAGAAGGCGAAGACGCCGGCGCCGATCACCACGGCGGCGCCGATCATCGTCCAGTAGGAGACGATCTCGCCGAAGACGACCACCCCCATCATCGCCGCGAAGACGTTCTGGAAATAGGCGAAGGGCTGGATGGTGGAGGCCTCGGCCGCCTCGAAGGCCTTGATCAGCAGGAAATGCCCGAACATCCCCGAGCAGCAGAGCGCCGCCATCATCAGGATCTCCAGCGGCTCCATCGCCGACCAGTGCCAGGGCCCGATCAGCGTCATCACCACCGCGCCGCAGATACCGGTGTAATAGAAGCTGGTCATCGCGCCATCGGTCCGCGCGACCCGCCGCGTCGCCAGCCCGTAGCCGGCGAACATGACCATGGCCAGGATCGCGACCAGCATCTCATAGGTGATCGGCTCCGATCCCGGCCTGATGATCAGCATCATGCCGATGAAGCCGACGCCGATCGCGGTCCAGCGCCGCCAGCCGACCTGCTCGCCCAGAAGCGGGCCGGAAAGCGCGACCACGAGCAGCGGGCCGAAGGCGAAGATCGCATGGGTTCGCGCCAGGCCAAGCAGATGAAAGGCGAGGATCGCGACGCAGATCTCCAGCGCCAGGGTCAGGCCGCGAAAGACCTGAAGCCCGGGCTGCCCGCTTTTCAGCCCCGCGCGGAACCCCTTGCGCCAGAGCAGGAACAGGCAGACCGCGCCAAAGGCCCAGTAACGCCACATGGTGATGAAGAACGGCGAATGACCCGCCGCCAGCGCCTTGGAGAGCCCGTCCTGAAGCGCGAAGATCACCGTCGTCGACAGCATGAAGAGAATGCCGCGAAGATTGCTGTTGTCGTTTGAAACCATCACCGGCCTATGCAGCGGATCGGCGCGCGCCGCAACGGCGTTCTGCGTTCAGAAGCCGATATAGAAACGGTTCCATGTCGGGCTGATCAGAAGCTCGTTGACGCAGACATGGGGCGGCGCCTCGGCGATGAAGCGCACCGCCTCGCCGAGATCGTCCATTTTCAGCATTTTCGCCATGTCCTCTTCCGAGGGCGGCTGCGGACGGGACTGGAGGATCGGGGTCACCACCTCTCCCGGCATCAGCGCGGTGCAGCGAACGCCATGTTCGCCCATCTCGGCGTTGATCGACTGCGCCAGCGCGGTGACGCCGTGCTTGGCCGCGCCATAGGCCGGCCCGGTCAGACGCGAGACATGCCGCCCAGCCCAGGACGAGGTCAGGATCAGCGTGCCGCGCCCGGCCGCGCGCATATGCGGCAGCGCCGGGATCACGCAATTCATCACCCCGTTGACGTTCACATCCATGACCCAGGCGAAATCCGCGGCGCTGACCTCGTCGGCGGCCCGTTTCGGGACATTGGCGCCCGCGTTGGCGAAAAGAATGTCGATCCGGCCATGTCGGGCGATCAGATCGTCGGCGGCC
The DNA here is from genome assembly GCA_047974395.1 of Pikeienuella sp. Classification (GTDB taxonomy): domain Bacteria; phylum Pseudomonadota; class Alphaproteobacteria; order Rhodobacterales; family Rhodobacteraceae; genus Pikeienuella. Next base: position 7,717 of record JBKECG010000072.1, read on the forward strand.
CCTTGCGCCGCCGCCGCGTCGGTCACATCGAGCGGGACCGCCTCAGCCGAGCCGCCGGCTGCGGCGATCGCCTGCGCGACGCGCTCGACCTCGCCCGCGCGCCGGCCGGAAAGCGCGACATGCGCGCCCGAAGCCGCCAGCGCCAATCCCGCCGCCTCGCCGATCCCGCCGCCGCCACCGGTGATCCAGGCGACCTGTCCCTTGAGCTTGCCCATGCGCATTCTCCCTTTTCACCCGGAGATTGCCCCGGCGGCGGCGCGCCCTCAACATGAAAAAGGCCCCGTCGCCGGGGCCTTTTCCTGATCTCGCGAAAGGAAGCGCGGAATTAACCTGCGGCCTCTTCCTTGGGGATCTCCTTGCCGGTCTGCTGATCGACGATCTTCATCGACAGGCGGACCTTGCCGCGATCGTCGAAGCCGAGGAGCTTGACCCAGACTTCCTGGCCTTCCTTGACCAGATCCTTCGGGTTGGAGCCGCGCTCATAGCTCATCTGGCTGACATGGACGAGACCGTCGCGCTTGCCGAAGAAGTTCACGAAGGCGCCAAAATCCATGATCTTGACGACCTTGCCCTTGTAGATCCGGCCTTCCTCGGGCTCGGCGACGATGGAGTTGATCAGCTCCCGCGCCTTCTCGATGCAGGCGGCGTCCGGCGAGGCGATCTTGATGATCCCGTCATCGTTGATATCGACCTTGGCGCCAGATTCCTCGACGATGGAGCGGATCACCTTGCCGCCCGAGCCGATCACTTCGCGGATCTTGTCCGGGTTGATCTGCATGGTCTCGATCCGCGGCGCATGGGCGGAGAATTCCTGCCGCCCGG
>JBKECG010000096.1:0-2442 GCA_047974395.1 Pikeienuella sp.
TAGGCCCTCCGTTAACGAATTCGCAACCATGATCGCCGCGCGCCCGAAAATCGGGCCTCGCCGGCGCCTCCCGCGCGCTTTCCGGCTCTGCTATCCTTCGCGCCATGCGAAGCCTCTGCCGCGACTGTTTCACACTTTTCGACCGGCCCGGGCGCTGCCCGGCCTGCCGCTCGCCGCGCGTGGCGGCGCATGAGGAGCTGACGACGCTCGGTATCGCCCATATCGACTGCGACGCCTTCTATGCGGCGGTGGAGAAGCGCGACGACCCTTCGCTGGCGGAAAAGCCGGTGATCGTCGGCGGCGGGCGGCGGGGGGTGGTCTCCACCGCCTGCTATATCGCGCGGATCAGGGGGGTGCGCTCGGCGATGCCGATGTTCCGGGCGCTGGCGCTCTGCCCCGACGCGGTGGTGATCGCGCCGCGGATGGCGGCCTATGCCGAGGTCTCGCGCCAGATCCGCGCACTGCTGGAGGCGACGACGCCGCTGGTCGAGCCGCTGTCGCTGGACGAGGCCTTCCTGGATCTTCGCGGCGCCGACCGCGTGCATGGCGCGCCGCCCGCGGTCACGCTGGCGCGGCTGATCCGCCGGATACGCGAGGAAACCGGCATCGACGCCTCCGTCGGCCTCAGCCACAACAAGTTTCTCGCCAAGATCGCCTCCGATCTCGACAAGCCGCGCGGTTTTTCGGTGATCGGGCGAGCGGAGACGGAAAGCTTCCTCGGCCCGAAACCCGTTTCGCTGATCTGGGGGGTGGGCGCGGCGGCGCAGGCGAAGCTGAAGGGGGACGGGTTCAACATCATCGCCGACCTTCGCCGCGCGCCCGAGGAGGATCTGATCCGCCGTTACGGCGCCCTCGGTCGCCGGCTCGCGGCGCTGGCGAGGGGCGAGGATTCGCGCAAGGTGACCAGCGACGCGCCGATCAAGAGCGTCTCCGCCGAAACCACATTCGAAGAGGATATCGGCGCGAAGGACATGCTGGAGGCGCATCTCTGGCGGCTGGCGGTGCGGGTCGCCGATCGCGCCAAGGCGAAATCAATCGCCGGGCGGCGGGTGACGATCAAGGTGAGGACCGGCGATTTCCGCACGCTGACGCGGCAGAGCGCGCTGGACAACCCGACCCAGCTTGCTGATCGGATCTTCCGCATCGGGCGGGATCTCCTGGCGCTGATCCTGCCGCGGGGGCCGTTCCGGCTGATCGGAATCGGCATCGGCGATCTTGCGCCGGAAGCGGCGGGCGCGGATGATTCCACCGATCTCCTGGACCCGCAGGCCGGCGCAAGGGCGCGGGCGGAACGCGCCAGCGACCGGATTCGCGACCGTTTTGGGGCGGATGCGATACGCAAAGGCCGCGATTGGGGCTGATCCCGCCGCCAAAAAACCGCATTTCTCGCATGCGCAACAAAAATTTTGACCGATAGATAAATGCTAGCATATTGAAATATATATGATTTTATAAAGGCAAAGGCTGAATCCCGTTACCTGAGAGAAATAATGCTGCGATGCGCTATTGCCAATGCTGCGGCGCATGCATAACTTCAACTCACGGCTTAGGCCGTAGCCCTTAGTCGGGCGTTTCCTCCCTTTACTTGGGCCGCTTCGGCGGCCCAATTTTTTTGGTTAACACATTGTTAACGCTTGCGGGGATGCCGCCTCCATCCCCAACGCGACCGCCGCTATGGCGGTGCAGCAAAATAGCAATGCTGCGCGGAAAAAAACAGCGAATGCAGTCAGAACCCGCGCCACCCCCTTCCCAAGGCCATAGACATATCCGGCCCCTTCCCCGGCCAGTCTGTCGGCTGTCGCGCATCGTGAGGCGGATGAAACCTTCGTTAATAATAGTTGCGAAAATCAATCATCGACGCCAGCATGACGGCCATATGACAGATCGAATCGGCCGCGAAAGGAAACTGAGGGGTGGAGCGTGGGGTTTCTTCGGCGAGCGAAGATGTGGATCTTGACGTTCTGGGGGAGACCATCAGCTTTTTCGTGCGCTCGCTGGATATCGCGATTTCGCGGGATCTGGATGAGCGGTTCAGGGGCCTTGAGGTCGCCAAGGGCAAGGGCAAGGTCACGACGCTTCTGCTGATCGACCGGCATCCGGGGATCCGCCCTTCCGAACTGGCGGCGCGCAGCATGAAGGACCGCGCCCAGATCGCCCGGATCATCGAACATTTCATCGCGAACGATCTGGTGACCCGCCGCATGTCCGACAGCGACAATCGCGTGGCCGAACTGTGCGTCACCCCGGCCGGCGCCGCGCTCGCCAGAGAGGTGCGTGCCATCATCGTGAAACAGGAAACCGAATTCTATGCCGATCTCCTCCCCCCCGAAGATCATGACGCGGTGGTGCGTCTGCTGCGTGGGATCTACCTCAAGCTTCTGGACAGAAGGGGTCTGAAATGACGCGCACCGCACGTCTATCAGGCGCCCGGCGGGGCATCGG
>JBKECG010000139.1:0-9965 GCA_047974395.1 Pikeienuella sp.
GTGGACGAGGGGCGTCCGTTTCGCTCGCGATCCCGCCGGCAGGTCCGTGGCGGGCCCGGCCGGGCGGCGACACTATCACCACGCGTCGCCCTATACATGGCCGCCCGGCCTCCACGGCCGCTCGGTCGGCTCCGGCGCTCCTTTCCACGCTCACCCATACAGGGTCGCGACGCCGGCGCCGCGATTCCGGTTTCGCAAATCCGGCGCCAAACCGGCGCCGGTCGCGCAAGGCGCTGGCGGCAAACGGAAAGATTCCGGCGTCGATCAGGGGCGCGCCGGCCCGGCCCGGTATCGGCGCCAGACTGGCGCATATGCGTCGCGCCAGATTGGGACGGAACCATCGAATCGAGATTCAACTAGCTGAAAATCAATGCGCATCTCGATGATATTGCGGTGTTTTCAGTCGCGGGTCAGCTCCGCCAGCCGCGCTTTTTCCTCGGCGCTCAGCGCCGCGGGCGCCGCGGGCGCGGGGCGCTGGCGGCGCAGGAAGACGGCGACGCCCGCGCCCCCGAGCAGCAGCAGCGCCGGCCCGGCGAGCCAGATCACCAGATTGCCGCCCGACATGCGCGGGTTCAGAAGCACGAATTCGCCATAACGCTCGACGATATAGGCGACGGTCTCCTCATCGCTGTCGCCGGCGGAGATCCGCTCGCGCACCAGAAGCCGCAGATCCCTGGCCAGCCCGGCGCCGCTGTCGTCGATATTCTCGTTGCGGCAGACGAGGCAGCGCAGATCCCTGGAGATCTCGCGCGCCCGCGCCTCCTGCGCCGGGTCGCTCAGCATCTCATCGGGCTGCACCGCCAGGGCGGGGGGGGCGAGGAGCAGGGCGAGAGCGAAAAGAAACCAACGCATCGTCCTACTCCGCCGGGGCTGCTACGGGGGGGGGCGCGCGCGGGGCGCGCCGCTTCACCGCGCCGACGCGATAGCGCCTGTCGGTCAGGCTGACCAGCCCGCCAAACGCCATCACCAGCGCGCCGAGCCAGATCCAGTTGGCGAAGGGTTTCACATAGGTCCTGACCGCCCATCTCGCTCCGCCTTCGGCCGGATCGCCGAGGACGATATAGATGTCGCGCAGGAAGCCGCTGTCGATCCCGGCCTCGGTGGTCGGGCTCTGCTGGACCGGGTAGAATCGCTTTTCGGGGAAGACGACCGCATCTTCCCGCCCGTTGCGCGTCACCGTGAAGCGGCCGATATCGGCGCGGTAATTCGGCCCCTGAAATCCGCGCACCCCGTCGAAGACGATCTCGTAGCCTTCGAGCTGGATACGGTCGCCGGGCGCGGCGAGGCGGATATCCTCCTGCTGCCAGGCGCTGACGGCGGCGATGCCGAAGATGGTCATGCCGAAACCGGCATGGGCCAGCGACTTGCCCCAGTCCGCGCGCGGCAGATTGCCCAGCCGCCGCAGGCTCTCCGTCAGCGGGGCGCGGCCGAGCTTCGCCCGATCGGCCAGTTCGGCCAGCACGCCGAGAACGACCCATGCCGCGATGGCGACCCCGATCGGCGCGAGCGGCGAGCGCCCGTTCTGAAGCGCCCAGAGCAACGCGCAAAGCAGGAAGGCGATCGCGGCGGCGGCCAGCAGCTTGCGTCCGGCCTTGCCGAGATCGCCCCGTTTCCACGGCAGCATCGCGCCGAAGGGCAGGGCCAGCGCCAGAACCACCATGAAGGGCGTGAAGGACTGGTTGAAGAATGGCGCGCCGACGGAGATTTTCGCCCCGTCGATCATCTCGCGGAACAAGGGCGCCAGCGTGCCGATGAAGACCACCGCGCAGGCGACCGAGAGCAGGAGATTGTTCAGGATCAACCCACCCTCGCGGCTGACCGGGGCGAAGACCCCTTCCGCGCGCATCCGCGGCGCCCGCCAGGCGTAGAGCAGCAGCCCGCCGCCGATGGCGACGACCAGCATGCAGAGGATGAAGACGCCGCGCGAAGGGTCTGAAGCGAAGGCGTGGACCGAGGTGATGACGCCCGAGCGCACGATGAAGGTGCCGATCAGCGACAGCGAGAAGGCGAAGATCGCCAGGAGGATGGTCCAGCTTTTCAGCGTCGCGCGCTTTTCCACCACGATGGCCGAATGCAGGAGCGCCGCCGCGATCAGCCAGGGCATGAAGGAGGCGTTCTCCACCGGGTCCCAGAACCACCAGCCGCCCCAGCCCAGCTCGTAATAGGCCCACCAGGAGCCGAGCGCGATGCCGAGGGTCAGCGCGATCCAGGCCGCCAGCGTCCAGGGCCGCACCCAGCGCGCCCAGGCCGCGTCCACCCGCCCCTCGATCAGCGCGGCGATGGCGAAGGAATAGCTCATCGAGAGCCCGACATAGCCGAGATAGAGAAAGGGCGGATGAAAGGCGAGGCCCGGATCCTGCAACAAGGGGTTCAGGTCCCGCCCGTCGATCGGGGCCGGGAAGAGCCGCCAGAACGGGTTCGAGGTGTAGAGGATGAAGCCGAGAAAGGCCGCCCCGATCAGCCCCTGCACCGCCAGCGCCCGCGCCTTCAGCCCCGGCGGCAGATTGCCGCCGAAACCCGCCACCATCGCGCCGAAAAGCGCGAGGATCAGCACCCAGAGCAGCATCGACCCTTCGTGATTCCCCCAGACGCCGGTGATCTTGTAGAGCATCGGGATGCGCGAGTTTGAATGCTCCGCCACCAGCCGGACCGAGAAATCCGAACTGACGAAGGCCCAGGTCAGCGCAGCGAAGGCCAGCGCCAGCGCGGCGAACTGGAGAAAGGCCAGGGGCGAGGCCAGCCGCATCCAGTCGATCCAGCCCTTCTGCGCCCCGATGAGCGGCGCGCTGGCCTGCGCCAGGGCGAGGACGAAGGCGATAATCACGGCGAAATGGCCTAGCTCGGCGATCATGATGGCGCGCCCCGCTGATGCTGTCGACGCCAGCATAAGGATCGGCGCGCCGGGGGCAATGCGCGCCGGCGCGGCCTTTTGTGCTGGGCGGGATACCGCGCGATGGCGCGCTGGTGGCCGAGGTCCCGGCGCAAGGCCGGGACCCCGCGCGGCGGCTCGCCTAAAGATCGACCTCGCCGCGCATCACCACGACGCCGGGACCGCCGACCTTCACGCCCTCGATAGCCGAGGATGGGCCAAGCAACTCGACCTCTGCGACGCCCGGCCGGCCCAGATCATGCCCCTGCTCGGCTGTGAACCGCCGCGTGATCCAGCTTTGCGAGAACAGCCAGGCCGCCATGCAGCCGGTGGCGGAGCCGGTGAACGGATCCTCGGGCGGGAAAGGCGGCGGCAGCAGGAGGCGGGCGAAAGTGTCGCCGGCCTCCGTGGCGCCGCGGGTGACGCATAGGAATGGCTCCATGAAATCAGCCGCCTCGGCCGCCTTGAACCCGGCGAGCGCCGCCACATCCAGCTTCGCCGACCGGAGCGCGGCGATGGAGCCGAGGCGGGCGATGAGGAAGGGCGTGCCGGTGGAGACGGTCTGCGGCGTTCCGACGAAATCCGCAGGGGCGAGCCCGTAAAGCGCCGCGATCTTCGCCGGGTCATAGCGCCGCCCGAAGACCGGCGCCGGCTGGGTCATGGTGACGAGCGAGGGGCGGCCCTCGCGCGCCGTCGCCTCGATCCCGATCACTCCGGCGCCGACCTCCAGCGTGAACTGCGCCGCGGGCGCGACTTTCCCGGTGGCGATCAGGGCGGTCACGGTGGCGACGGTCGGATGCCCGGCCAGCGGGATCTCGCCCGTAGGCATGTAGTAGCGCGCGCCGAAATCGGCCTTCGCGGAGCCGACGACGAAAGCGCATTCGACCAGCCCGGTCTCGCGGGTGAAGGCGATGCGCCGCTCTACCGGTATGTCGTCAGCATCGAAGACCACGGCGCAAGGGTTGCCGCCGAACGGGGTTTCGGTGAAGGCGTCGATCCACCAGACGGGCCTCATGTTCCGGTTTTCTCCTTCGCGGCGCGGACCCGGTCTTCGATCTCGGCCGGCATGTATTTTTCATCGTGCTTGGCCAGCACTTCGGAGGCGACAAAAACGCCATCGACCAGGCGCCCGTCGGCGACCGCACCTTGCCCGTCCTTGATCAGATCGGGCAGCACCCCTTCGAATCGGACCTCGATCTCGGTCTCGAAATCGGTCAGGCGAAAGATGTTGATCGCGCCCTTTCGCAGGCTGCCGGCGACGACCATGCCGCCGATCCGCAGGCGCTCCTCCGGCCCGCGCTGCTGGGCGGCGAGTTCGGTCGGGGTGACGAAAAAGGCGATCGTGTCCTGAAAGGCGACGGAGACCAGGACCGCCGCCGCCGTCATCAGCGCGCCGCCCGTCGCGAGCAGCGCCATGCGCCGGCTCTTGCGCGTCATCGCCATGTCAGATCACCTCCTCCGCCTGGCTCGTCGCCTCCTCGCGAACGAGGGAACGACGCTGGACAGATGAATGAATAATGGCGCTGGACGGCTGAAAGGACAACAGCGTCACGATGACGCCCGCAAGGGCCGCGGATGATACCGGACGCCGCCGCGCCCGCCTGTCAGACCACTTTTTCCGTCTGGCTCGCCACTTCGCCCCGCCGCGCCATCAGCGCCGCGTTGACCTCCGCCCCGAAGATCAGCACGGCGCTGGAGAGATAGAAGAACAGCAAGGTCACGATGACGCCGGCGAAAGCGCCATAGGTCAGCGTATAGCTGGGCGCGAAGGCGAGATAGATCGAGAAGGCCGACGCCCCCGCGACCCAGAGCGCGCTGGTCACCAGAACGCCGGGCCAGATGTCGCGCGCCTTCGGCGAGCGGCTGGGCAGCACCCGGTTCACCAGAAACAGGAACCCCGCATAGGTGACCAGGCCGAGCCCGTAGCGGAGATAATCCACCCCGATCGGGGCCTCGACGCCAAGATGCTCGCGCGCCAGCCGGAAGGCGAGCGGCGCGAAGATGATCAGGAGGCCGAGCAGGATGAAGACCAGCGCGCCGATCAGCACGAAAGCCAGCGCGATCAGCCGGCGGCGGAAGAAATTGCGCGGCCGGCTCGATTCATAGGCCCGGTCGAAGGCGATCCGCACCGCTTCGATGGCGTTGGAGGCGACCCAGACGCCGCCCACGGCCGATATCGTCACCAGCCCGCCGCGCCGCTGGCCCAGCACCTCGTCCAGCACAGGTTGCAGCGTCTTGGCGACATGTTCCGGGGCCAGTTCGAACAGCGCGTCGAAAGCGGCGCGGCTGTCCTCCGGCCCCAGAAGAAGCCCGGCCAGCGAGAAGAAGAAGATCATGAACGGAAAGAGCGACAGAAAGGCCGAATAGGCGACATAGCCGGCCATGGCGAGGCCGTCATGCCGCTCGAACCGGTCATAGGCGCGCCAGGTGAAGCGGGCCGCCCCGAGAAGGCCGCCCCCGCCTCCGCTCACGGGAACAGGGGGGCCGCCTCAAGCCCCGTGGTCTCGGGCAGGCCGAGCGCGATATTGGCGCACTGGATCGCCTGACCGGAGGCCCCTTTCACCAGATTGTCCAGCACCGAGACGATGATCGTCCGGCCCTTGCGCCGGTCCGCCGTCACCCCGATTAGGTTCAGGTTGGAGCCCCGGACATGACGCGTCTGCGGCGGCTCCGCGCCGAGCGGCAGGACATGGACGAAGGGTTCGTCCGCATAACGCGCGGCGAGCGCGCCATGCACGGCCCCGGCCTCGCCCTTCACATAGATCGTCGCGAGGATGCCGCGGTTCATCGGCAGGAGATGCGGGGTGAAGCTGACCACCACCCCGCGCCCGGCGGCTTTCGACAATTCCTGATCGAATTCGGCCGTATGCCGGTGTCTGGCGATGTTGTAAGCGTCCACCCCCTCAGTCACTTCGGAGAAGAGCTTGCGTTCGGCCGGCGAACGCCCGGCGCCGGTGATGCCGGTCTTGGAGTCGATCACGATCTCGTCCGGGTCGATCACTCCGGCCTCCAGCAGCGGGACCAGCGGCAGAAGCGCGTTGATGGCGAAACAGCCGGTGCCGGCGATCAGCCGCGCGGATTTCATCTCCTCGCGATAGAATTCCGGCGCGCCATAGACGGCGAGCTTCTGCAATTCGGGCGCGAGATGCTCATGCCCGTACCATTTGGCGTAGGTCGCGACGTCGCGGAGCCGGAAATCGGCCGAAAGATCGACCACCTTCACCCGCTCCGGCACCTGAAGCACCACTTCCTGCGCGGCGGCGTGGGGCATGGCGCAGAAGGCGAGATCGACCCCGTCCCACTCGACCTCCTTCAGCGTCGTGAGCGGCGGCAGGTCGATATGGGCGAGATGGGGAAAGACCTCTCCCATCCGCATGCCCGCCTTTCGATCGGCGGTCATCGCGACGATGCGGAGCGCGGGATGGGTGTGGATCAGGCGCACAAGCTCCGCCCCGGTATAGCCGGAGGCGCCGAGGATCGCGGTCTTGTAGATCTTGCTCATGCCGGTTCACGTCTTTCGCCAGAAGGTTGAAGCGCCCGGATACACCGGGCGGGCGGGGTTTTCCAGTTGAGTCGGCTCTGGCGCGCGCGGGCCGGAACGCCTAGGCTCCGTCGCGCAGCGAAGGATGCGATCATGGCTGACGAGAATGGCGGCTACGCCTCGCCGCCCTGTTTCATGCATGAGTTGGACCCGGCCTGGCTCGGCCTCGGCGCCGAAGAGGCCCGCGCGGCGCTGACGCGCTGGCGGCGGGCGGAGCGCGAACGGCTGATCGCGCTCCGGCTGGCGCTGTCCGTCGAGGATCGCGCCGAACGCGGCCGGCGCATCGCCGCGACGCTCTCGGCGCGGATCGGCGATGTGAAGGGGCGCGTCATCTCCTTCTACTGGCCCTTCCGGGGCGAGCCGGACATGCGCGAGTTGATGGCGCGGATCGACGCGGCCGGCGGAATCGTCGCCCTGCCGGTGGTGGTGGAGAAACGGGCCCCGCTGATCTTTCGCCGCTGGCGGCCGGGCTGCGCCATGGCGCGCGGGGTCTGGAACATCCCGATCCCGGCCGAGGGGCCGGAGGTCGCGCCCGATATCGTCATCTCCCCCGTGGTCGGTTTCGATCCGGGGCGCTACCGGCTCGGCTATGGCGGCGGCTTTTACGACCGCACGCTGGCGGCCGCCGCGCGCATGCCGCGCGCGATCGGCATCGGCTACGCCGAACAGGCGATCGGGACGATCCATCCCCAGCCGCATGACATCCCCATGGCCGAGATCGTGACCGAGGACGGACGCGCGCTCTGAAACGCGCGGGGTTCCGCGCGGCCTCTGTGGACAGGCCCTTGCGCGCCCGGTATGAACCCGGTCCGGTTCAGGGACAGGGCGGCGACCGGCGCGCCGCTTCAGGGAGCGAGCGCAGCGATGGTCAGCCTCAACGATATCCGATCCACCTTCTTCGATTATTTCGAGAAGAACGGCCATGCTCAGGTCGAAAGCTCGCCGCTGGTGCCGCGGAACGACCCGACGCTGATGTTCACCAACGCCGGCATGGTCCAGTTCAAGAACGTCTTCACCGGGCTGGAGCATCGCGACTACAACCGCGCCGTCACCAGCCAGAAATGCGTCCGCGCCGGCGGCAAGCATAATGACCTCGACAATGTCGGCTACACCGCCCGTCATCACACCTTCTTCGAGATGCTGGGGAATTTCAGCTTCGGCGATTATTTTAAATCGGACGCGATTCCCTTCGCCTGGGACCTGATCACGAAGGAATTCGGCCTGCCGAAGGAGAAGCTGCTCGTCACCATCTATCACGACGATGACGAGGCGGCGGAGATCTGGAAGAAACACGCCGGGCTTTCCGACGACCGGATCATCCGCATCGCCACCTCCGACAATTTCTGGTCGATGGGCGCGACCGGCCCCTGCGGGCCGTGCTCGGAGATCTTCTTCGACCATGGCGACCATATCCCCGGCGGCCCGCCGGGCAGCCCGGACGAGGATGGCGACCGGTTCATCGAGATCTGGAATCTCGTCTTCATGCAGTTCGAGCAGCACGAGGACGGCTCGCGCACCAGCCTGCCGCGCCCCTCGATCGACACCGGCATGGGGCTGGAGCGGATCGGCGCGGTGCTTCAGGGCAAGCATGACAATTACGACACCGACCTGATGCGGGCGCTGATCGAGGCTTCGGCGCACGCCTCCCATACCGAGCCGGACGCGCCGGGAACGCGCATCCACCACCGGGTCATCGCCGATCACCTCCGCTCCACCAGCTTCCTGATCGCGGACGGGGTGCTGCCTTCGAACGAGGGGCGCGGCTATGTCCTCCGCCGGATCATGCGCCGGGCGATGCGCCATGCGCATCTTCTGGGCGTCGAGGCGCCGCTGATGCACCGGCTGGTGCCGGCGCTGGTCCGGCAGATGGGGCAGGCCTTCCCCGAACTCGGCCGCGCCCAGCCGCTGATCGAGGAGACGCTGGCGCTGGAGGAGAACCGGTTCCGCAAGACGCTGGACCGGGGTCTCGGCCTTCTGGATGATGCGGTGGCGAAGCTGCCCGAGGGGGCGGCGCTGCCGGGCGAGACGGCGTTCAAGCTCTACGACACCTATGGTTTCCCGCTCGATCTGACGCAGGACGCGCTCCGCGAGAAGGGCCTGACCGTGGAGGTCGAAGGCTTCGACGCGGCGATGAAGGCGGCGCAGGATCTGGCGCGGATCAACTGGGTCGGCTCCGGCGAGACCGCGGATGCGACCGTCTGGTTCGATCTCGCCGAGAAACATGGCGTCACCGAATTCCTCGGCTATGAGACCGAGACCGCCGAGGGGCAGATCGTGGCCCTTGTCCGCGACGGCGCCGAGGTGAAATTGCTGAAAGCCGGCGAAAGCGGCGCGCTGGTGCTGAACCAGACGCCGTTTTACGCCGAAAGCGGCGGTCAGGTCGGCGACAGCGGCGTGATCCGCACCGATGCGGGCGCCGCTCGCGTAACCGATGTGAAGAAGATGCAGGGCGTCTTCGCTCATATGATCGAGGTGACCGAGGGCGAGATTCGCGCCGGGGCCGGGGCCGAACTGGTCGTCGATCATGACCGGCGGAGCGCGATCCGCGCCAATCACTCCGCCACCCATCTGATGCATGAGGCGCTCCGCGCCCATCTCGGCGCGCAGGTGGCGCAGCGCGGCTCGCTGAACGCCGAGGACCGGCTGCGCTTCGATTTTTCGCATTCGAAAGCGATGAGCGCGGGTGAAATCAGCGCGGTCGAGCGCGAGGTGAACGCCTATATCCGCCAGAACGCCCCCGTCTCCACGCGGCTGATGAGCCCGGACGAGGCAAGGGCGCTCGGCGCGCAGGCGCTTTTCGGCGAGAAATACGGCGACGAGGTCCGCGTCGTCGCCATGGGAACCCGGCCGGAGGGCGAGACCTCGCCGACGGGTCGCGTCTATTCGATGGAGCTTTGCGGCGGCACCCATGTGAAGGCCACGGGCGAGATCGGGCTTTTCGTCGTGACCTCCGAGGCCGCCTCCGCCGCCGGCGTCCGCCGGATCGAGGCGCTGACCGGGGAGCCGGCGCGCGCCTATCTGGCGGCGCGGGCGGAGGCGCTGGCCGAAGCCGCCGCGGCGCTGAAGACCCGCCCGGACGAAGTGGCGGCGCGGGCGAAGGCGCTGGTTGACGAGCGCAAGCAGTTGCAGGCGGAGATCGCCGATCTCCGCCGTGAACTCGCCATGGGCGGCGGGGCCGGGGCCGGGCCGGAGGAGAAGCGCATCGGCGACGTCACCTTCGTCGCGCAGGCGCTTTCCGGCGTCTCGCCCAAGGATCTTCGCGGCATGATCGACGAGATCAAGGCGCGGATCGGCTCCGGCGTGGTGCTGCTGATCGCCGAATCCGGCGGCAAGGCGGCGGCGGCCTGCGGGGTGACGGATGATCTGACCGCGCGGCTCTCGGCGGTGGATCTGGTCCGCGCGGCGGCGGTCGCGCTCGGCGGGCAGGGCGGCGGCGGGCGCCCCGACATGGCCCAGGCCGGCGGCGCCGACGCCGGCAAGGCGCTCGAGGCCATCGAAGCGGTGGAGAAACTGCTGGAGGATGCGAAATGAAGGCCTACTGGAACGCCCATGTCG
>JBKECG010000229.1:0-7678 GCA_047974395.1 Pikeienuella sp.
AGGACGCGGTGTAGGGATAGCAGTCGAGGCTGATCTTGTGGCGCTTCATCTCTTCGGAAATGAAGCCCAGCGTCTCCACCGACCTTCCATGCGACGCCGCTCCGGCGAGCTTGTGATGTGAGATCAGCGTCTGCACGCCGAGCGCCCGGCCGATGGTGAAGGTTTCCTCCAGCGCCTCCATCGACGCCTCGCTCTCGTCGCGCATATGCGTCGCGTGAACGCCGTGCGGCGCCATCGGGCGGCAGATCTCGATCACCTCATCGGTCGTCGCCGCCGCGGCGGGCGGATAGGCGAGGCCGGTGGAGACGCCGATGGCGCCGGCCGCCATCGCCTCCTTCACCAGTTCCTGCATGGCCTCGATCTCCGCCGGGGTCGCCGCCCGGTTCAGATCGTCCATGGTGATGGCGCGCAGCGTCGTATGGCCGACAAGGGCGGCCATGTTCACCGCCGCGGGCGTCTCTTCGAACGCGGCGAGATAATCGGCGAAGCTGCGATAGCGGTACCATTCGCCGCTGTCGTCCAGAAGATCGAGCGGCGGCGTCGCCGGCTGGCGGACGGGGGCCGGCATCGGCGCCAGCGAGATGCCGCAATTGCCGACCACCACCGTGGTGACGCCCTGGCTGACCTTGGGCGCCATCGCCCCGTCCGCCAGCAGCATCCTGTCGTCATGAGTATGCGAGTCGATGAAGCCCGGCGCGACGATCAGGCCGGCGGCGTCGATCTCGCGCGCGCCCCCGCAGCCGGAAAGATCGCCGATCCTTTCGATCCGCGCGCCCCTGATCCCGACATCGCCGCGATAGCGGGCGTCGCCGGTCCCGTCGATGACGACGCCGTTGCGGATGAGGAGGTCGAACTCTTCGGCCATCATGGGCTCCCTTGTGGCGGGGCGGACGGGCGCCGGCCCGTCCCGCCCCTGTTGCATGGATGATCGGGCGTTCCGGCTCAGCCGCCCGTTTTCTCGACATTCCAGAACACGGTGATCGGGCTTTCGAGGAAGCCGCTCCAGGCCTTGTTCCAGGCGGCGGGGATGCGGAACTGCCCGAGCGGCCCGACGACGCCCTCGTCGATGGCCAGCTTCTGGATCTGCTTCGCGATCTCCTTCTGCTCCTCGACCGAGCCGGCCTTGGCGTATTCGATCCGCAGCGCCGAAATCTCCGGCACGTCCGGCCAGCCGGCCCAGGACTTGCGCCCGTCGGTGGAGAGCGGCGTGTTGCCGAACGGATCGCCGCTGGTGGCGAGGATGCTGTAGGTCGAGAAGATGTTCCAGCCGCCCTCGGTCGGGGATTTCTGGTTGCCCTGATGCGCGGCCAGGGTCTGCCAGTCCATCATCCGCATATCGACATTGAACCCGGCCTTGCGCAGCGCGTCGCCGATGATGATCGGCTGCGGCGCCAGCATGGCCAGATCGGTCGGCGCGAGGATCACCACCGGCGTGCCGTCATAGCCGGCCTCGGCCAGCAGGGCCTTCGCCTTCTCGATATCGCCGTTGACGACCCATTCCGCGCCGTATTCATCCCCGTTGACGTTGCCGCAGCCCATCACCGCCGCGCAGGTGCGGTAATATTCCGGGTTGCCGACCAGCGCCTGAAGCACGTCGTTCTGGTCGATGGCGGCGATCGCGGCCTGGCGCACCAGCTTGTTGTCGAACGGGGGATGCAGCCAGTTCATGCGGAAATAGGTCCAGGCGCCGAGCGGATCGAGCACCTTCATCTCCAGATCGGGGGCGTTCTCCACCAGCGGCAGCAGATCGAAGGGCACCTGCTGGAGGAAATCGACCTCTCCGTTCTGGAGCGCGTTCATGGCCGTGGTCTGGTCCGGCATGGTCAGCCATTCGACGCGGTCCACCTTCGCGACCTTGCCACCGGCGGTCCAGCTTGGCGGCTCGTCGCGCGGGACGTAATCCCCGAATTTCTCATAGGCGACCTTGAGGCCGGGCTGGAACTCCTCCTCGATGAAGACGAAGGGGCCGGAGCCGACGAATTCGGTGATCGGCTCGGTCGGCGCGGTGGCGGCGATGCGCTTCGGCATCATGAAGGGCGCGCGCGAACTCATCTTGGAAAGGCCCGCGAGCAGCAGCGTGGTCGGCGTGTTCAGGACCACCCTGAAGCTCTTCTCATCGACGACCTCGATGCTCTCCACCAGGGTCATCAGCGGCATGGCGGTGCCGTCGATCCCGGCCCAGCGGTTGAGCGAGGCGACGCAATCCTCGGCCGTCACCGGCGCGCCGTCATGCCATTTCAGCCCGTCGCGCAGGGTGAAGGTATAGGTCAGACCGTCCTCGGAAACGGCCCATTCCGCCATTTGCGGGCGCACGTTGAAATCCGAGTCCATGCCCAGAAGCGTGTCATAGATCATGTAGCCGTGATCGCGGGTGATGAAGGCGGTGGCCATGATCGGGTCGGTGATGCGCAGCCCCGACTGCATCACGACGCGCAGCGTCTCGGCCCCGGCGCCCGAGGCGCCGGAAAGCGCCATCAGCGCCGTGACGGCGGCGATGCCGCGGCGTCGTAGTCTGGTGTGGATCGTCATGTATTCCTCCTCTTGTTGAAAGCCCCAGGGCCGCCCGGCCCGTTTGCCTCTTTCGCGCCGGCGTCGGTCCGCCCCTGTTCCAGCGCCTTCAGTGATTTTTCACGCAGATCGTCGGGCAGGGCGGACAGCATCAGATCGACCGATGCCCAGAGACGTTCCCAGCCCTCTTCGGTGCGCAGCGGCACGCCGAGAAAGACCTCCTCGGTCTTGGCGCGGAGCGACAGGTAGAGAACGCCGGCGAGCAGCACCCCGACGATTCCGGGCATGTCCGCCTCATCCGTCAGACCGTCCAGCCGGTCGATGAAATTGCGCGCCATGGCCTCGCGCCGAAAGCTCAGCCTTTCGCCGATCTCATTGCGCTCGATCAGCTCCCAGCTGCGCACGGCGGCGACCGCCTCGTCGCCGGCCAGGATCGCGTGCTGTTCGCGCAGCATGGCGCGGATCAGCGCGGCGGGCGAGCGGGCGCTGGTGTCCTCGGGGTCGAGAATCCCGGCCCTGCGGCTCCAGAAATCGCGCCCGCGCATCCAGGCGAGCATCAGTCCGGGCAGCCCGTCGAAATAGCGATAGATCAGTTCCTTGCTCACGCCCGCGCGCTTGGCGACGGCGTTGACGCCGACGCTTTTCATCCCGCCTTCGCGGAGCTGCGCTTCGAGAGCGTCCAGAATCGCCTGTTCGGTCCTTTCACGGCGCGACATCGCCGCTCCGCTCCACGATGAAACGCCGCTGGCGCGCGGGATCCGGGATCGCCCGGCCGCCTTCGACGCGGGCGAAGATCTCGGATGCGGCGGCGCCGGTCGGTCGCCCGTTACGCCAGACCGGCGCCCGCAGATAGATCACCGTGGTCCGGTCGCTGTCGTCCAGCCCCCGCGGATTGGCGGTGCGGATCGCCGTCACCCGGTCGTCGCCGTCCAGTTCGATCCGGTCTTCGGCGGCGGCGATCAGCGGCGCCGGGGCGGCCAGTTCGGCGATGGAGAAGGCGGCCTCCTCCCCGCTCAGCCGGGACCAGACGATATCGCCGAGGGCCCTGCTCAGCGACAGGCCGGGGGCGCAGTAGATCGAATTGAAAAGCAGCGCGTAGCCCCGGTCGGGCTCGATCCGCGCGGCGCGGCCAAGATCGGCGCGGCGGGCGACGCGCTTCGAATCGCCGAAGCCGATCCCCCCGCCCGGATCGACGGCGATCAGCCCGAAATCGAGTTCCGGATTGGCCTCAAGCTCGGCCGCCACCGCCGCCGCCGGCGATGCGCCTCGCGCCATGCGCTCCAGCGCCGAGGCGTTCACCGCCCGCCCCTCCGCGCCGATCCGGTTCGGCAGCCGATGCCCCGTCACCAGCCCGAGGCCCGAGCGGCCGGCCAGAAATTGCGAGAGCGGCTCCGGCCGGTTCGGCCCGCTGGAGATGATCGCGGCGCAGATGACGCCTTCCGCCGCCGGACGCGCCAGCGCGGCGACGCCCCCGTCCTGACAGGCTGTCTGGAAATGCGCGCGATCCGCGTCGAGAACCGACAGCACCGCAAAGCCGCCGATCGCCCCCCGGCCCAGAAGCTCCGCCGCCAGGACGCCATCGCTGACCGCCCTGTCCGCGCCCGGCCCGAACGCGGCGATCGCCATGGTCATTTCAGGATCCGCATGGGGGTGAGCCTCGGCCAGATGTGTCCAGTCAGTCACCCAGATTATGCAGATCATTTCCGATGTAAACGCAAATCGCGCGGGCGGCGCGGCCGGCGGCCTCAGAACAGCGATTTCAGCAGGGCCTCCTTCTCGGGCCAGAGCCGGTCCCGGTCGCAGCGCGACAGGATCACGGCGCGCGCGGCTTCGCCCCGGCGGCGCATCCCCGCCGGATCGTCCAGCGCCTCGCCGACCCGCGCGGCCAGCGCGGCCTCGTCATGAAGCGGGCAGAAGAGCCCGGTCTCCCCGGTCATGAATTCGCGCACCGGCGGGCAGTCGGAGACGATCAGCGGGCAGGCGACGGCCATCGCCTCCAGCATCGACCAGGAGAGCACGAAATCGGCGGTGAGATAGACATGGGCCTGACTGGCCTGCAACAGCCGCACATATTCGCCGCGCGGCAGCGGGCCGGTGAAATGGATGCGCGAAAGGTCGAGCCGGCCCTCCAGCTCCGTCAGCATCCGCTTTTTCCAGCTGTCGCCCTCGGGGAGCCTGGCGCCATAGGCGACGCGATCGTCGCCGCCGATGACGGCGTGCAGCCCCGGGCGCGCGGCCTGAAGCGCGGCGAGGGCGCGCATGAACTGGGGAAAGCCGCGATGCGGCTCCATCCCGCGGGTGATGAAGGTGACGATCTCCGGCATCGCGGCCAGATCCAGCCCGGCGGCGGCGGTCACCGGCTCCGGGGCCGGCGCGTGAAGCGCGCAGTCGATCCCGTCATGCATCACCGTCAGCCGCGCGCGCAGCGCCGACGGAAAGCGCGCCGCCTGATAGGCGGTGGGGCAGAGCGCCAGCGCCGCCCCTTCGAGATCGAGGAGAAAGGGCGCGTTCCGCACCCGCTGGCGCAGCTGCGCATGCGGGTCGGGCTCATGGCTCCCGAGCGAAACATCGTCGGGCGGCGGATATTCGTACCACCATTCGAGATAGGGAACGAAACGCGTCTCGGGCCAGATGTCGCGCGCGAACATGCCGCCGCCCCAGCCGGAATGGGCCATGACGATATCGGGGGCGTAGCCCGCCTCGCGCGCGGCGAGAAAGGCGCGCGCGGCCGCCTGCCCGGTGATCGCGGCCCGCTCGAAATTCGCGGCGTAGGGGTGGACGCCCTCGGTCGGGGCGCGATGCGCGCGATAGCGCAGCAGGCGCGGATCGTCCTCCCGTCCGCCGGTCCAGGCGGTGGCGAAGCGGACATCCCAGCCGCGCCGGGAAAGCCATTGACCGAAAGCGCCGAACTGGGCCGGGAAATTGTCGTGGACGAACAGGATCTTCATCGGGTGCCCTTTCGCGCCGCAGCATAGCGGCGACGAGCATCGCGGCAAGTCTTGCATCACGCGGCGATTCCCCTTAGATCCCACTCGCCCACGCTAGGGGTGTAGCTCAGTTGGTAGAGCGACGGTCTCCAAAACCGTAGGTCGGGGGTTCGAGACCCTCCGCCCCTGCCAGCGTGGCGAAGAGGAAAGGCGGCGATATGGCGCGCACGAATCCGGCGCAGTTCATCCAGCAGGTCCGGGCGGAAGCCTCCAAGGTCGTCTGGCCGACCCGGAAGGAGACCTTGTTGACGACGGTTATGGTGTTCATCATGGCCGCGCTGGCGTCGATCTTCTTCTTCGTCGTCGATACCGGCATCGGTTTCGGCATCGACCAGATTCTGCGGCTCGGCGGTTGACTTGACCCCGGACGGGGGGTAAGCGCCCAGCTTCCGGGCAGGGGAGGCGCGCGTCGATTCGCAACGCGCGCCGTTTCAGTTTGAGAAAGACGCGACGAGGCCCGACGGGGCGTTGGCGCGGAAAGCGCGAAGCGGAGAGGCGGAGAGACACATGGCCAAACGCTGGTATGCCGTTCATGTCTTTTCGAATTTCGAGAAGCGTGTCGCGGAGACGCTGCGCGAATCCGTCGAGCAGCAGAATCTCGGGGACGAGATCGAGGAGATCTTCGTGCCGACCGAGGAGGTGCTGGAGATCCGCCGCGGCAAGAAGGTGAAGACCGAGCGCCGTCTGATGCCCGGCTATGTGCTGGTGAAGATGGAGATGACCGACCGGGCCTATCTCCACATCATCGACACCAACCGCGTGACCGGCTTCCTCGGCCCGCAAGGCAAGCCGAGCCCGATGCGCGACGCGGAGGTCAACCAGCTGCTGAACATCGTCGAGGAAGGGGTGGAGCGGCCGCGGCCGATGATCTCCTTCGAGGTCGGCGAGCAGGTGCGCGTCACCGACGGCCCGTTCGAGAGCTTCACCGGGATGGTCGAGCAGGTCGATGAGATCAGCGCGCGGCTGTAGGTCATGGTCTCCATCTTCGGCCGGCCGACGCCGGTCGAACTGGAATACGCTCAGGTCGCCAAGCAGAGCTGAGCGACGCATTGCGGGAGGCGAGAGGGGCGCGCCCCTCGGACCGCACCGCGCTCATCGCGTTCCGGGGTCGCGACCCGCGGGACGGCATGGAAAGGAGGCCGTCATGGCCAAGAAGGTGATCGGGCAGATCAAGCTCCAGGTGCCCGCTGGAAAGGCGAACCCCTCGCCGCCCATCGGGCCGGCGCTGGGTCAGCGCGGCCTGAACATCATGGAGTTCTGCAAGGCGTTCAACGCGAAGACGCAGGAGATGGAGGCCGGCGCCCCGTGCCCGACCATCATCACCTATTTCCAGGACAAGTCCTTCACCATGGAGATCAAGACGCCGCCGGCGTCCTTCCTCCTGAAGAAGGCGGCGAAGCTGAAATCCGCGTCCAAGACCCCGGGCCGCGCCACCGCCGGCACGGTGACGGTGAAGCAGGTCCGCGAGATCGCCGAGACGAAGATGCAGGATCTGAACGCGAACGACGTGGACGCGGCGATGAAGATCATCGTCGGCTCCGCCCGTTCCATGGGCATCGAGGTCAAGGGGTAAGGTCATGGCGAAGCTTGGCAAGAGAGTGAAAGCGGCGCGCGCGGCCTTTGAGGGCAAGGCGGATCTGTCGCTTGCCGAGGCGATCGCGCTGGTGAAGGCGAACGCGACGGCGAAATTCGACGAGACGGTTGAGATCGCGATGAATCTCGGCGTCGATCCGCGCCATGCGGACCAGATGGTCCGCGGCACGGTCACGCTGCCCTCCGGCACCGGCAAGACGGTGCGCGTGGCGGTCTTCGCCCGCGGCCCGAAAGCCGAGGAGGCTGCGGCCGCCGGCGCCGACATCGTCGGCGCGGAGGATCTGATGGAGACGGTGCAGGGCGGCAAGATCGAGTTCGATCGCTGCATCGCCACCCCGGACATGATGCCGATCGTCGGCCGTCTGGGCAAGGTGCTCGGCCCGCGCAACCTGATGCCGAACCCGAAGGTCGGCACCGTCACCATGGACGTCGCCGAAGCGGTGAAGGCCGCGAAGGGCGGCCAGGTGCAGTTCAAGGTCGAGAAGGCCGGCGTGATCCATGCCGGCGTCGGCAAGGCCAGCTTCGACGCCGACAGCCTGGTCGCGAATGTCCGCGCCTTCGTCGAGGCGGTCGGCAAGGCCAAGCCCTCG
>JBKECG010000278.1:0-3755 GCA_047974395.1 Pikeienuella sp.
GAGGCGACGACAACCGCCGAGAACGCCGCGCCCGAGGACGCCGCCGAGGCGGCGGAGGCCCCGGGCCCCGGCGCCGTCATCCGCGCGCCGGCGCCGCGGGGCCGGCCGGCCGCGCTCGACATGACGCCTTCGGAGCGGATCGCCACCCGTTCGCCGACGCCGAACAAGCGGCCGAGATCAATCCGCCCGCGCGAATCGACCGCCGCCGCGATCGGCGCGAGAGGCGTGCGCGAGGTCGCCGCGCCGCGACGCCCGCCGCCTCAGGGGCCGGGGATCGCGAACGCGGCGACGCTCAGGGACGTGATCTCGCTTGGCGAGATGAACCTGTTGGGCGTTTTCGGCGCCGGCGGCTCGCGCCGCGCGCTCCTGCGGCTGCCGGATGGGCAGGTGTTGCGCGTCACGCGCGGCACGGTGGTTGACGGCTGGGTCGTCTCGCGCATCGACGCGAGCTCGATGCGGATCACGCGCGGGGGCAGGGCGAAGGTGCTGAACCTCGCCCAGTAGAGCGGGCGGCCAGTCAGAAATTGACGTTCAGCCAGGAAAACACGCCGTATCCGTCGATATCGCGTTCGTTCTCCCCCCATTGCGCGGCGCCATAGGCGGTCACGCCGGGGGCGAGCGCGTAACCGCCGCCGATCTGGATGAAATCGTCATCGCCGCGCCCGTCCTTGCGGTCGGTCAGCGTATAGCCCCCGCCAAAGCTCCAGGGGCCGGTCCTGTACTCCGCGCCGATCCCGTAACGGTGGAGATCCGGCGCGCCGAAATCATAGGTCTCCCGGTCATGGAACCCGGCCAGGGTGAAGCCGCCGAATGAGAATTCGAGCCCGACATGGCCCATCTCCGCATCGTCGTTCCAGAGATAGCCGCCGCCGACCGCGAAGCCGAAATCGCCGAATTTCTGGTCATAGGAAGCCCCGACCGCGTATTGGTTATCGGCCTCGAAGACGAAATTGTTGGAATCCGCGCCCCCGTCCGCCCCGGAATCGGGCTGATAGCTGGCGCCGACCTCGAACCCCCCGGCCTCATACCAATAGCGGACGCCGATCGCGTCATCCTTGCCGACCATGCTGCCCGGATCGCCCGGAACCACGCTGCCGGTGCCGTCGTAATAGTTGAAGTAATCGCCCGAGGGATAAACGACGCCGACGCCGCCATGTTCGTTCAGCGCCGAATCTGCGCCGCCGAACAGGAGATTGCCGAAAGCCCCGCCGATGGCGACCCAGTTTTCGTCGATCTGGTCGCCGGAGGAGAACGCCTCCAGCTCGGCGCGGGCGGTGAAGGTCAGGCCGTTATCCATCACGCCGATGGCGCGGAAATGGATCTCTCCATCGCGGAAAAGCCCGAACTGGTCGTCGGTTCCTTCCGGGTCGGCGACGCCGCCGCCGACATTGAAATAGCCGCGAAGGCTGGTTTCGATCTCGCCGGCGCCGGCCGATGCGGGGAGCATGACGGCGAGGCCGATCAGGGCTGCGGCTGGTTTCATCCCGGTCTCCCTGCGGATCGACGCCTCAAGGTTGCATGGATAATGGCTATCTCACCGGCATGCTTCGGTTCCATGATCTTTCGCCGCCGCATCCGTCATGCGCCGCCCCAGTGGCGCCCGCGCCACAGCGCCCAGTCCTCCGGCGTGTCGAGATCGACCCGCGCCGCCTCCGCCGTCAGCGGAACCAGCCGCGCCAGATCGCCATGCGCGGCGAGGATGGAGCGCGCGCCCTCATCGCCTTCGAGCGTGGAGAGGGCCTCGAAGAAGCGCCGCCCGAAGAGGACGGGATTGCCCGGCGCGCCGGTTTCGGTCGCGGCGCGCGCGATCTCGGCCCCTTCGCCGGGCGCGAAGGCGGCGATCAGGCGGTCGATCTCCGCCGCGCCGATCTCCGGCATGTCGGCGAGGGCGATCAGCGCCGCCCCGGCCTCCGTCGCGATCGCCGACATGCCGGCGCGGATCGAGGCGCCCATGCCCTCGGCCGCCTGCGGGTTCTCGACGATCCGGAGCTTCAGCCCCCCAAGCGCCGCGCGCCGCGCGTCGTCGCCGGGGCGGAGCACGACCAGAACCTCCGCCGCCCGGCTCGCGGTCAGCGCCTCGGCCGCGCGGCGGATCAGCGGCGCGCCGCCCGCATCCTCCAGCAGCTTGTCGGCGCCCCGCATCCGGCTGGAGGCGACGGCGGCGAGCAGGATCGCCGAGACGAAGGGCCGGTCCGCCGGCGCTTTGCCGCCGCGCGGCTGCGGGCGGGAGGGGATCTCCTTCAGCAGCCCGCCGACCCCCATCGCGGCGATCTCCTCGTCGCCGACCGGCAGCCCGGCGATCAGCCGCTCCAGCACCCAGTCGGCGCCGCTGAGCTTGGGCGAACGCACGCTTCCCGGCAGGCCCAGAACCGGCCGCCCGTCAAGATCGCCCAGAAACAGCAGGTTGCCGGGATCGACCGGCATGCCGAAACGCGCGATCCGCCCGCCGGCGGCGACCAGCGCCGCCGGGGCGATGTCGCGCCGGTCGGATGTCGCGGACCCGGCGAGGATCAGGATGATGTCGCCCGGCGCCTGCCGCAGGGCCGCCGCCAGCGGCGCGATCTCATGCGCGGTGACGATGGCGGCCCCGGGTTCCGCGCCGAGCGCGGCGAGCCGCGCCGCCAGCGCCTCTTCGCCCTTCGCGAGCAGCGCGGGTTTGAGCGTCGCCGTGCGGGTCAGGATCAGCGCGGCGCGCAGGCTGCGGAAAGGGTGCAGCGTCACCGCGCCGGAAAGCCGCGAGGCCGCCTCTTGCGCGGTCGCGGTCGGCGCGGCGTAGGGGATGATCTTCACCGTCGCCAGCATCTGGCGGGGGGCGACGCGGGTGAAATCCGGCAGGGTCGCCACGGTCGCCGCCTCTCCGGCCCTGTTGGCGGCGAAGATCGCGGCCCCGTCCACCCGGATCACCCCGGCCGCCTCCGCCAGGAGGTTCACCCGGCCGCGAAAGGGCGGGGAGAGCGACAGATGCGGGCCGGCCAGCGGCGCGGCGACGATGCGCGCGGCCTCATCCTCCGGCAATTCGCCGGGGCCGGGACGCGCGACCCAGATCTCCGTCACCCCGGCGGCTTGCAACGCCCGCGCCTGTTCGGCGGTCAGGATCTCTCCCTTGCCGATGCGCATGTCGCCCGCGCGCAGCGAATGGGCGAGCATCGCCCCCGCCGCCCGGGCGACCGGGACCGGGCCGAACTCCATCAGCCGGCGCGCCGCAGCCGCTCGGTGATCTCGGCCATGATCGAGACGGCGATCTCCGCCGGCGATCTGGCGCCGATATCCAGCCCGACCGGGGCGTGGATTCTCGCGATCTCCCCGGCGGAGAAACCGGCCTCCTCCAGCCGCGCGACCCGTTTCGCATGGGTCCGGGGCGAGCCGAGGCAGCCGAGATAGAACACCGGGGCGCGAAGCGCGGCGCGGATCGCGGGATCGTCCAGTTTCGGATCATGGGTCAGCGTCACCACGGCGGTGCGCCGGTCAAGCCCGAACCGGGCCAGCGCCTCGTCCGGCCATTCATGGCTGATCGTCTCGCCCGGAAAGCGGGCGGCGGCGGCGAAAGCCTCGCGCGGGTCGATCAGCGCCGCGTCATAGCCGGTGAGCCGCGCCATCTTCATCAGCGGCTGGGCGATATGCACCGCGCCGACCACCGCCATCTTCAGGGGCGGGTTGTGAACGCCGAGAAACCAGCCGCTCTCGCCGGCGAAGCCGGACCTGTCGGCGCGCCGCGCCGCCGCCGCCGCTTCCGCCAGCGGATCGTCCGCGCCGGG
>JBKECG010000300.1:0-1768 GCA_047974395.1 Pikeienuella sp.
TCCGGCGCATGCGTGACCAGAACCAGCGTGGCGCCGTGGCGGTCGCGCAACCCGAAGAGAAGCTCCATGATCACCTCTCCCGTCGCGCCGTCCAGATTGCCGGTCGGCTCATCCGCGAGCAGGATGCGGGGGCGCGGCGCGGCGGCCCGCGCCAGTGCCACGCGCTGCTGCTCCCCGCCCGAAAGCTGCGCGGGGAACCGTCGCCGGTATTCGGGCTTGAGATGCATCAGGCTGAACATCGCCTCGACCCGCTTTTCCTGCTCCGCGGCGCCGACCCGCTCGATCTGCAACGGGAAGCGGATATTGTCCTCCACCGTCTTGTGCGGAAAGAGCGCGAGCTTCTGGAACACCATCCGCGTCGGCCGTTTGGCCGCCGGCACGCCCTGCATGTCGCGGCCATGGATGCGCAAGGCGCCCGCAGTCGGGAATTCGAACCCCGCCAGAATCTTCAGCAGAGAGGTCTTGCCGCAGCCCGAGGGGCCGACAAGGGCGATGAACTCGCCGTCGTCAATGCTGAGATCGACATCGGTCAGGGCGCGGAAGGTCCCGTAATCCTTGCAGACGGCTTCGATCTCCAGAACCTTGTCACTCATGGGCGTCCTCCCCCTGCGCCGGGCTCCTTGCGGGCGCCCGGCCATGTTGCGGGCGGATCGCCTCAGCGGGCCGCAAGCTCATCGCCCCAGATGGCGAGCAGATCGTCGACATTGGGCACCAGCCGCAGGAAGTTCGACCGCTCCCATGCGGTGGGGATCTGATCGACCAGCAGGGCGGTGCGCTGCTCTTCGGTCATCAGCGACTCGACCGCCCTGGTCGGCACCAGGTTGCTGGTGGATTCCGTGACGGCGAGATTGAGCGCGATTTCCGGCTTCAGCAGGTGCTTGATGAAGGTCTTCGCCAGTTCGGGATTGTCGCCATTATCGACGAGGCCGGTCGCCTCCATCCAGATGACGCCCTGTTTCATGCCGTTCTGCGGCTCCGGGATCGGGGCGGCGATGTTCAGATGGCCCCGCGCCCTGAGCGCCAGCGCGGAATAGGTGCCGCCGCCGATCAGCCCGTAGAGCGACCCGTCCAGCAGCCCGCGCTGCGCGATGGAGAGATCGCCGACGATGGCGCGGGTGTTGGCCAGCGCCGCCCTGATCACCTTGCGCGCTTCATCGAGCGCGGCGTCGTCCAGCTCCTCCCAGGGGTTGATCCCGGCATGCAGCATCAAGGGCAGGATCGGCCATTCGCCCCAGTCCAGAAGGCAGATCTTGTCCTTGTAGCTGGCGTCGAAGACCGGCGCGTAGCTCCGCCAGTTCTCCACCTTGTCGAAATCGGTGTTCACCGAGGGGCCGACCCAGCCCCAGCGGGTTGGCATGCCGGTGATCTGGCCGTCATGCAGCAGAGGCTCGAACGGCGTCTGGAATTCGGGGTAGAAGCCCGCGTATTCCTCGGCGAAATCGGCCTCGTCCAGATAGCGGCAAAAACCGGCGGGGCCCATGCGCTGCACCCAGGGCAGGTCGCTGGAGACGATGTCCACATCGCGATACCCGCCCGTGGCCAGCTTGGCGAAACCGCCCGGAGAATCGGTGATGAGAGCGACCGCGAAGGAGACGTCATGTACGGCCTGGAACGGGTCGCCCACGGCGGCGGAATCGTAGCCTTCCCAGCACCTGTACCGAAGGGTCTCCGCCGCGAGGGCGGCGCGCGGCAGCGCCGCTGTGGCCGCGGCGGCGCCGACCCCCTACAGTGCGGTGCGGCGGTTGATGCGATGATAATGGCTCAATCC
>JBKECG010000323.1:0-17113 GCA_047974395.1 Pikeienuella sp.
GCCTTGTCATGGCCGTAGGGAAGAAGATGCTCGCCAGGGATCCCGAGCTTCGCACCGATCTCATGGATCGGCAGCTTCCTCGCTCCACGAGCTATCTCAATATCCGTCTTGAAGGCCATGTCTCTCTCCCAAGGCTGCTTTTCCCGGCCGGAGAGGGCCTTGCGGTCGGCCCCCTGTCCATTCCATCTTCATTCACTTTAATAAAATAACATTCCTCATATTCAAACAACTGATTGCGTGGACGCGCGGAATTCTTTCCGCCCGATTCGCGCGCCGGCGCCGGTGATCGGCGGGTGAAAGGGCGTTGCGGGGGCGGGTGACGGCGGATCGGCCGCAATGGGAGAAACCCGACGGATTCGCCCGACGTTCAACCGGCGGCGAACGACGGGTCGAGCCGGAAATTTCTCACGGACCACAGATGAATCTTGACAAGATGTCGCAGCATGGAGTTTCCTTAAAGTCAAAAAAAATTACCTAAAACAAAATCTGTCCGCGAATCGTCAAGCGAGACAACGGAGGAGACAATGACGGAACGAAGCGAATCCAATGAACGAACACAGCTATCGCCTGACCTCGCCAGACGTATAGGCGCGATGCACCGGCGGGATATCCTGGTCGCGCGGCTCTTTGTTCTGGGCCTCTGGCTGGCGATCGGTTTCGTGGCCTTCGCGACATGGCCGCTGGCGCCCTCCGCGACCGCGCGCACGGTCCTGCTGATCGGCGGCGCCGTCATCCTGATCTTCAACACCGCCGCGATCGCCGCGATGCTGCGGCATTACCGGGAAGACCGCGACTTCATGTACGCGCTCGACATCAAGTTCCTCGACGAGGCGCGGGCGGCCAGGCGAGGGAATGCGTGATGGCGCGCTATATCCCCCCCAAACAGAGCAAGCTCAGCCAGGTGATCGACGTGCTCGTTCTTCTGGCTCTGACCGTCGGCGCGCTCTATGTGCCGCTGTTCATGGGCCTCGCCGGCAGCGCGCATGTCGCCGACACGCCCGAGAACCCGACCTGGGAAAGCCTCGGCCAGAATGAGGCGATGGTCGAGAAATGGAACCAGCTCGGCTACGCCGATCCGGCCGCGGCGGCGGAGCTGATCACCGCGCGGTTCGATTATTCCTTCTCCATCGGCAGCCTGCTGCTGATGATCGTCGTGATCGTCGCCTATTACGCGATCATGCTGCGCTTTTCCGAACGCGAATACCGTGAGGTGATCGCCGAAAAATTCGATGGCAAGTGAGGGGCTGACAGATGGAACTCTGGACAATTGCTGAATACGCGGCCTGGGCCCTCTCGGCGGTCTTCGCCCTTGTGATCATCTCCGACTGGCTGCGGGTGGACAGCGCCTATTCGGAAGACGCCCTCTTGTCGTCGCAGGAAGGCGAGCTTGAGGCGATGACCGAAGAACACAAGCTCTGAGGATCGGCAAATGGCGGATATCGACATCACTTCCGGGACGATGGACGGCATGGGGCCGAAAGGCGCGAAGATCGGGCTTCTGCGCGTCCTCGGCCCGGCGCATGTATGGGCGCTCGGCGTCGGCATCGTTCTCGTCGGCGAGTACATGGGCTGGAATTTCGCGGTCGGCAAGGGCGGAGCCTACGCCGCGCTGATCGCCTGCTGGTTCGCAGGAATCCTCTACACCTGCGTCGCCATGATCGACAGCGAGGTCACCTCTACCGTCGCCGCCGCGGGCGGTCAGTACACGCAGGCCAAGCATATCGTCGGCCCGCTGATGGCCTTCAATGTCGGGCTCTATCTAGTCTTCGCCTACACGATGCTGGAGGCCGCGAACGCGATCACCGTCGGCTTTCTGGTCGATACGGTCGCGGGGATGACCGGGCATACCGGGCTGGACCAGCGGCCCTTCATCGTGCTGGCGATCATGTTTCTCGCCTGGCTCAACTATCGCGGGGTTCTGGCGACGCTGACCTTCAGCCTCGTCATCACCGCCATCGCCTTCTCGGCGATCCTGATCCTGTTTCTCGCCACATCGCCGGTGTTCGGCGGCGAAGTGATGCGGCACAGGGAGCTGATGACCGGCTTGCCCTATGGCTGGCTCGGCGTGCTGGCGGCGATGCATTTCGGTCTCTGGTATTATCTCGGGATCGAGGGGACCACCCAGGCGGCCGAAGAGGTCCGCTCGCCGGCGCGCTCGCTTCCCTTCGGCACGCTGGCCGGGATCATGACCCTGTTGATCGCGGCGACGCTGACCTGGTATGTCTGCGTCGGGCTGATGCCCTGGGAATATCTGGGCCAGGCGGGCGTTCCGCTCTTCGACGCGGCGCGTCTTTCGGGTTCGACCTTCCTGATGGTGCTGCTCGGGATCGGCACGCTTTTCGCCACGCTCGCCTCGGCCAATGGCTGCATCAACGACGCCTCGCGGGCCTGGTTCGCGATGGGGCGGGACCGTTACCTGCCGCAATGGTTCGGCGCGGTGCATCCGAAATACCGGACGCCCTATCGCTCGATCATCTTCCTTGTCCCGATCGCGCTGATCTTCGCGCTCGGGGCGCCGCTCGATCAGGTGATCACCTTCTCGATCCTGTCGGGGCTTCTGGAATACACGTTCATGCCGATCAACGTGATCCTGTTCCGGCGGAAATGGCCGCTCGACTCGATCAAGCGCGGCTACGAGCATCCGTTCCACCCGGTCCCGGCGATCGTGCTGCTCTGCCTCTGCGCGCTGACCTATTTCGCCGTGTTCCTCGGCTATGGCACGCAGCTGGTGGCGATGATCACCTTCTATATCGTGGTCTCGCTGTGGTTCCACTTCTGGCGCTACCGCTTCGTGGAGCGCGCGCGGCAGTTCACCATGCCGTGGCCGCGGCCGCGGAACTACTGAGCCGGCGAAGGGAAACCGGGTCGCCCGTCGCGGGCGGCCCGGAACTTGCTGGGAAAGCGCGATGGAAAACCTTGGCCTCGGCTTGCTGGCGACCGGTCTGGGGGCTGGGGCGGCCCTGCTGGCGGTTCAGGCCCGCCGCGCCGGGCGGGCGCGCGAGGCCCTTCGCGGGGATTATTTCGCGGAATGCGCGCGGCTTTTCCCCGCGCCGCGGATCGGGCGGAGCGGCGCCGGCTTTCCGCGGCTGGGCGGGACATATGAGGGGCTTGAGATCGACCTTCAGGCGGTTCCCGACACGCTCACCTTCCGCAAGCTTCCCGCGCTCTGGGTGATGGCGACGCAGCTTGCGCCGCTGCCGCTTTCGGCGACGCTCGATCTGATGATCCGCCCGACCGGGATCGAGCCTTTCTCGAATTTTCACACCCTGCCGGAGCAGATCGAGGCGCCGGCGGGCTTTCCCGCCGATTGCGCCATCCGCACCGACAACCCGGAGGCGATTCCGCCCGAGGCGCTTTTGCGTCCGTTCCTCGGGCTCTTCGATGACGAACTGGTCAAGGAGCTGGTCATCTCGCCGCGCGGGCTGCGGATCGTCTTTCTCGCCGAGGAGGCGAATCGCGGCCGTTATCTCATCTTCCGCGACGCCGAGATGGGCCTGACCCCGCTGCCCGCCGCCCGGCTCCTGCCGCATCTCGCAGGGATGGGGGCCATGCGGGCGGCGATCCTCGCGCATGCCGCGGGCGGAAAAGGGCGCGAGACCGGATGAAGCGGCCCTTCAATCCCTATCACGTCCTTGGCGTGGCGATCATCCTGCCGGGCGTCGGGCAGGTCATGAACCGCCAGCCCGTGCGCGGGCTGGCGTTCCTGTTCTTCATGCTGCTTCTCGGCGGCTACACGCTGAAGACCGCCGCGCCCGATGTCTCCATCGTCGGCAAGCTCGCCGGCGGGATCTTCGTCTATGCGATGGCGATCTACGACGCCTACAAGCAGGCCCGCATCCGCGCCGAGATCTGGCGGCATCGCCATGGCGGAGGCCGGAGCGGGGCCTGAGCGGCGACGTGTTTTCCCGGTGGTGAAATGCGCCGTGAAGGCCGCTGGCGGCCCGCAGCCGCCCCCATGGCCGGGCCAAGTTGAATAGCGGCCCTTCGCATATTACTATCGGGAAACCTGGCAGCAGGTTTCAACACCCGTCACCCCTCAAAGGTCCCGGAGCTACAATGTCCATCGCGGGCCTTGAACAGAACCCTCACAATGTCAGGGAAGAGGCTTCGAATATTCTCGAAGTCGCCATCGGCCGCGAGGTTCGGGCCTTTCGCCGTCAGAGCGGCATGACCATCGCCGATCTTTCCGGGCGCACCGGGCTGTCGATCGGCATGTTGTCGAAGATCGAGAACGGCAACACCTCGCCGTCGCTATCGACGCTCCAGACCCTGGCGCATGCGATGAGCGTGCCGCTGACCGCGTTCTTCCAGCGTTTCGAGGATGTCCAGCGCGCCGTGCACACCAAGGCCGGCCAGGGGGTGGAGATCGAGCGTCGCGGCACCCGGGCGGGGCATCAGTACCGCCTGCTGGGGCATCTCGGCGCGAACGCCACGGGGGTTGTGGTCGAGCCCTATCTGATCACGCTCACATCGGAATCCGACGTGTTCCCGACCTTCCAGCACGAGGGTCTGGAGATGCTCTTCATGCTCGAAGGCGCGGTCGATTACCGGCATGGCAGGAACGTCTATGCGCTGGAGCCCGGCGATACGCTGTTCTTCGACGCCGACGCGCCCCACGGCCCCGAGAATCTGAGGCGGCTTCCCGCCCGCTATCTTTCGATCATCTGTTACCAGCAGCGGAAATAGCGCCGGCGGGCGCCTGTTCGCATGACAAGCCGGCCGGCCGGGTCGTTTCGCATGCGCGACGGCATGAGCGCCGGCTGCGCGATCCGCGCCGGGTCAGGGATTGGATATCCTGAGAAGAAAAAATGTTTCTTCTTATTTGCTGTCGTGCAATCCTGCTGTTAGCGTGACGTCACACTTAGTCAGGGAATCAAACCATGTGCGGCATTGTCGGACTGTTTCTCAAGGACAAGTCCCTCGAACCAAAGCTCGGCGCCATGTTGACGGACATGCTCGTCACCATGACGGATCGCGGGCCGGACAGCGCGGGCATCGCGATCTATGGCGGGGCCGATGACGGCGCCGCGAAGATGACGGTGCAATCGGCCGCGCCCGACAGGGACTTCACCGGGCTCGACAAGGATCTCGGGAAGGCGATCGGCGGGCCCGTGACGATGCGCGTCAAGAGCACGCACGCCGTTCTGGAGATCCCGGAGGCGCAGGTCGACGCCGCGCGGCGCGCGCTGGCCGAGCTGCGCCCGAACATCAGGGTGATGAGCGTCGGCGACAGTCTGGAGATCTACAAGGAGGTCGGGCTGCCCGCCGACGTCGCCAGCCGTTTCGATCTTTCCGGAATGCGCGGCTCGCACGGGATCGGCCATACCAGAATGGCGACCGAATCCGCGGTCACCACGATGGGCGCGCATCCGTTTTCGACCGGCCCGGACCAGTGCCTGGTGCATAACGGCTCGCTCTCGAATCACAACAGCCTGCGGCGGATGCTGGCGCGCGAGGGAATCCTGACCGAGACGATGAACGACACCGAGGTCGGCGCCGCCTATCTGACCTGGCGGATGAAGAACGGCGCGACGCTCGGCGAGGCGCTTGAAAGCGGTCTTGAGGATCTGGACGGCTTCTTCACCTTCGTCGTCGGCACCCATGACGGTTTCGGCGTCGTCCGCGACCCGATCGCCTGCAAGCCCGCGGTGATGGCCGAGACCGACCAATATGTCGCCTTCGGCTCGGAATACCGCGCGCTGGTGAACCTGCCGGGGATCGAGACCGCCCGGGTCTGGGAGCCGGAACCCGCCACTGTCTATTTCTGGAAGCACTGATGACGAAATCAGACCGTACCGAACACGAGGCCATGACCACCATCGACCTCGCCGAGCAGGGCCTGAGGGAGCTGAACTCCAGGCTGCATGCGCTGAAGGGACTGACCAACCGCACCGCCTGGGAGGTGATCAACCCCAAGGGCGCCCATGCGATCGCGGCGGGCGTCGATGCGCCGATCGAGATCGCGGTGATGGGTTCGACCGGATATTATTGCGCGGGCATGAACAAGCAGGCGACGATCCGCGTCAGGGGATCGGCGGGGCCGGGTCTGGCCGAAAACATGATGTCCGGCAAGGTCGTCGTCGATGGCGACGCCAGCCAGTACGCCGGCGCCACCGGCCATGGCGGCCTTCTGGTGATCAAGGGCAACGCCTCGTCGCGCTGCGGGATCTCGATGAAGGGCATTGATATCGTGGTGCATGGCGATATCGGCCACATGTCGGCCTTCATGGCGCAGTCCGGCAATCTGGTCGTGCTCGGCGACGCCGGCGAGGCGCTTGGCGACAGCCTCTACGAGGCGCGGCTCTTCGTGCGCGGCGAGGTCAAGTCGCTCGGCGCCGACTGCGTCGAGAAGGAGATGCGGCCCGAGCATCTGGAGCTTCTGGCCGATCTTCTGAAACAGGGCGAGGCGGATCAGATCGCGAAGCCCGAGGAGTTCAGGCGCTACGGCTCGGCCCGCAAGCTCTACAACTTCAGCATCGACAACGCATCGGCCTATTGAGGCGACGAATGAGCGATTTTCCCCACACCCCGCCCCGGTTCTCCGCCACCTTCACCCCGGCGGTCAACGCCGAGATCCGCCGCGCCGCCGCCTCCGGCATCTATGATATCCGCGGCGGCGGAACCAAGCGGCAGCTGCCGCATTTCGACGACCTCCTGTTCCTCGGCGCCTCGGTCAGCCGCTATCCGCTGGAAGGCTACCGCGAGAAATGCGCGACCGATGTCTGGCTGGGCACGCGTTTCGCGAAGAAACCGATCCATCTCGATATCCCGGTCACCATCGCCGGCATGTCCTTCGGCGCGCTTTCGGGTCCGGCGAAGGAGGCGCTCGGCCGCGGCGCGACCGAGGCCGGCACCTCCACCACCACCGGCGACGGCGGCATGACCGAGGAGGAGCGGGGCCACTCCAAGACGCTCGTCTATCAGTATCTGCCCAGCCGATACGGCATGAACCCGGACGATCTGCGCCGCGCCGACGCGATCGAGATCGTTGTCGGACAGGGCGCGAAGCCCGGCGGCGGCGGCATGTTGCTCGGGCAGAAGATCTCCGACCGGGTGGCGCAGATGCGCAACCTGCCGAAGGGGATCGACCAGAGATCGTCGAGCCGACATCCCGACTGGACCGGCCCGGACGATCTGGAGATCAAGATCCACGAATTGCGCGAGATCACCGACTGGGAGAAGCCGATCTATGTGAAGGTCGGCGGCTCGCGCCCCTATTACGACACCGCGCTGGCGGTGAAGGCCGGGGCCGATGTGGTCGTGCTGGATGGCATGCAGGGCGGCACCGCGGCGACGCAGGACGTGTTCATCGAACATGTCGGCATGCCGATCCTCGCCTGCATTCCGCTCGCCGTCAGGGCGTTGCAGGATCTGGGCATGCACCGGAAGGTGCAGCTGATCGTCTCGGGCGGCGTCCGCTCCGGCGCCGATGTGGCCAAGGCGATGGCGCTCGGCGCCGATGCGGTGGCGATCGGCACCGCGGCGCTGATCGCGCTCGGCGACAACGACCCGAAATGGGAAGAGGAATACCGGAAGCTCGGCTCCACCGCCGACGCCTATGACGACTGGCACGAAGGGCGCGACCCGGCCGGGATCACCACTCAGGACCCCGAGCTTTACAAGCGGTTCGATCCGGTGCTCGGCGGGCGGCGGCTGCGCAACTATCTGAAGGTGATGACGCTGGAGGCCCAGACGATCGCTCGGGCCTGCGGCAAGAACCACCTGCATAATCTGGAGCCGGAGGATCTCTGCTCGCTCACGATCGAGGCGGCGGCCATGGCCGGCGTGCCGCTCGCGGGGACGAGCTGGATTCCGGGTCAGGACGGACGTTTCTAGAAAGGAAGACAGACAGGGAGTGGCTTGATGGCCGTTGATCTTGAGCGTTGGGCGGTAAGCTGTGGCGTGAAGTATTTCATGATTTCCTTTACCGACCTGTTCGGAAGCCAGCGCGCGAAGCTGGTTCCGACCCAGGCGATCAAGGAAATGAGCGTGGACGGAGCGGGGTTCGCCGGGTTTGCGACCTGGTTGAACCTGACGCCGGCGCACCCGGACATGATGGCGGTCCCCGATCCCGAAATGGCGATCCAGCTGCCCTGGAAGCCCGAGGTCGCCTGGGTCGCCGCCGATTGCGTGATGGAGGATCAGCCGCTCGCCCAGGCGCCGCGCAACGTGCTGCGCCGCCTGGTCGAGGAAGCCGCCAAGGAAGGTCTCAGGGTGAAGACCGGCGTCGAGCCGGAATTCTTCCTGCTCGCCCCCGAAGGGGACAGGGTGTCCGACCCCTGGGATACGGCGGAAAAGCCCTGCTACGACCAGCAGGCGATCATGCGCCGCTATGACGTGATCGCCGAAGTCGCCGGCTACATGATGGATCTCGGCTGGGAGCCCTATCAGAGCGACCATGAGGACGCGATCGGCCAGTTCGAGATGAACTGGAAATATGACGACGTCCTGCGCACCGCGGACAAGCTCTCCTTCTTCAAGTTCATGATGCGCTCCGTGGCCGAGAAACACGGGCTGCGCGCCACCTTCATGCCCAAGCCGTTCAAGGGGCTGACCGGCTCCGGCTGTCACGCCCATATCTCGGTCTGGGACCTCAAGGGAAAGAAGAACGCCTTCAGCGACCCGAAGAAGGAGCTGGGCCTCTCGGATCAGGGGCGGCATTTCCTCGGCGGGATCATGAAGCACGCCCCGGCGCTGGCGGCGATCACCAATCCCACGGTGAACAGCTACAAGCGCATCAACGCGCCGCGCACCTCCTCCGGCGCGACCTGGGCGCCGAACTCGGTCACCTGGACCGGGAACAACCGCACCCATATGGTGCGGGTGCCGGGCCCGGGCCGGTTCGAGCTGCGCCTGCCCGACGGGGCCGCGAACCCCTATCTGATGCAGGCGGTCCTCCTCGCCGCCGGCCTCGACGGTTGCCGCACGAAGGCCGATCCCGGCCGTCGCCACGATATCGACATGTACGCAGAGGGCCACAAGGTGAGGGGCGCGCCGAAGCTGCCGCTCAACCTCCTGGACGCGCTGCGCGAATACGACAAGGACAAGACGCTGAAAGCGATGATGGGCGAGGAGTTCTCCGCCGCCTATCTGAAGCTCAAGCATCAGGAATGGAACAGCTTCGTCTCGCATTTCTCGCGCTGGGAGCTTGAGCATACGCTCGACGTGTGACAGCCGGGGGTATGGGGATCTCCGGGCCGTCGCCTTTGCGGCGGTCCGGGGTCACAGGCGCCGATCGGGCGCATAGCCAAGCGCCAGACGACAGCCGGAATCCCCGTCCCATCTGCGGGCCATCGGCTCGCAGCCGGCATGGGCAGGGTTCAGTCGCCGGCTTTCATCGCTTCCGCGGCGGCCTCGGCCCGGGCCATTTCGCGCAACTTCCCGCAGATGATCTTGCCGGTCGTGGGCATCGGCATGACGACGATGAACCGCACCACACGCGGATATTCATAGGAGGCGAGACGCGATTTCACATGGTCGGCGATCTCCCGCGCCAATCCGTCCGGAGGCGCGAAGCCTTCGTTGAGCGCCAGATAGGCGGCGACGATTTCGCCGCGCAATTCGTCGGGTTCGCCGACGACGCCCGCCAGTCGCACCACGTTGTGAGCGAGCAGGCGATCCTCGATTTCGGCGGGGCCGAACCGATCACGTCGTCGCGACCGAGAAAGCGAAACCGTCCATCCACGCCCCTTTCGCCGCGATGGCCTCCGGATTGTTCCAGTAGCCGAGGAACATGACCGGGTCGGGCGTCATGACCGCGATCGCGCCTTCCACGCCCGGGCCGAGCGCGGCGCCGATCTCCGAATCCACGATCCCGACGACATGTCCGGGAACCGCGCGGCCCATGAAGCCCGGAACGGGCGGCTTGTCGCGTCCCGCCTGAAGCCCGAGCATGTCGGAGACCCTGACGCTCCGCCCGATCTTCCGGCGCAGTTCGCCGGTTTATCAGCGATGGGGGCCCGTGACTGCGCGCCAAGCGCCGCGATGATCCGGCGCGTGTTTGGCCCGGATGTCGAACTGATCATCATCCCGCCGCCAAAGAACGCCACCCCCGGCGAACATCCGGGCCGCAACGCTCATAGCGGCATGATCGCTGATCCGCCGGAATGGCTCGACTGGATCACCGCCTTCGAGACCAATCCGCCGCCCTCCGGTTATCGCTGAGCGGTCGGCGCGCGGCCTCAGGCCCGGCGTATGCGGATGACCACGTCCACCTTGGTGACGACCGTTCCTTCGGGCGCGTCGGGCAGGCGCGCGAACTCCACCGAACCCGCGGGCGCGTCGGTGAGCCGGCCGTCCTCCTCCCAGAAGAAATGCGGATGTTCTTCGGTTCTGGTGTCGAAATAGCTGCGCGCGCCATCGACGGCGATCTCGGTCAGCAGACCCGCCTCGGTGAAGCATTTCAGCGTGTTGTAGACCGTGGCCAGGGAGACCGGGGCGCCAGCCTCCTGCGCGGCCTCGAAAAGCCGTTCGGCGGTGACATGGCGGTGGCGTCCGTCACCGACCAGAAGCGCCGCCAGAGAGCGGCGCTGGCGCGTCGGGCGCAGCCCGGCGCGGGCGAGCCAACGGTCGGCGCGTTCGCACGCGCCCGCCCCGGCGGCCGGAAGGTTATCTGTGATCGGTGCGGCGGTCATCTTGGTTCCGCGTATGTCCCTAGCACTGTTGAGTGAAGAGCAAAACACAAAACCTGAGAATTTTCCATAGGCTGATCCGCGACATGACGCGCGCGCCCAATCCCGCCCCTTCCCCGCGCTGGCGCTTGCGCGGTCCTGCGTGGCGGTGCTAGGGACATTGCCGGCTCAAATCGCGCCCGCCTGCGCGACGGATTCAGAGGACCACTGCATGGCCGAGCGCGCGACCAGCTATGATTTCGACGGGTTGATGGCCTGCGCGCGGGGGGAGCTTTTCGGTCCCGGCAATCCGCAGCTTCCCGCCCCGCCAATGCTGATGATGGACCGCATCACCTCGATCGAGGAGGATGGCGGCGAACATGGCAAGGGCCGGATCGTCGCCGAATTCGACGTGAAACCGGACGCCTGGTTCTTCCAGTGCCATTTCCTCGGCGATCCGGTCATGCCGGGCTGCCTGGGGCTGGACGCGCTCTGGCAACTCACCGGGTTCTTCCTCGGCTGGAAGGGGCTTCAGGGCCGCGGCCGGGCGCTCGGCGTCGGCGAGGTGAAATTCACCGACATGGTCACGCCTGCGGCGAAGCTGATCCGCTATACCGTCGATTTCAAGCGGATCATCGACCGCAAGCTGAAGCTCGGCATCGCCAACGGGCTGATGGAGGTCGATGGCGCGCTGGCCTATGCGACCACCGACATGCGCGTGGGTCTGTTCACGGATGAAGCGACGGCCTGAGGGCCGCAAGCGCGGAAGGAGACGCCGATGCGGCGCGTCGTGATCACCGGAATCGGGATCGTCTCGTCGATCGGGACGAATGCGGAGGCGGTGACCGCCTCGCTGAAGGCGGGCAAGTCGGGCATCGTCTTTGCGCCCGACTACGCCGAACATGGCTTTCGCAGCCATGTCGAGGGGCGCCCGCAGATCGACGTCGCCGCGCATGTGGACAAGCGCCAGCTTCGCTTCATGGGCGATGGCGCAGCCTATAACTACATCGCCATGGAGCAGGCGGTGGCCGATAGCGGCCTGACCGAGGGCGAGGTCTCCCATGAGCGCACCGGGCTGATCATGGGTTCTGGCGGGCCCTCGACGAAGAATCTCTTCGCCGCGCACCAGATCGTGATCGAGAAGGGCGCGCCGAAGCGGATGGGCCCGTTCATGGTGCCGCGCTGCATGTCCTCCACGAATTCGGCCGGGCTGGCGACGCCCTTCAGGATCAAGGGGCTGAATTACTCGATCACCTCGGCCTGTTCGACCTCCGCCCATTGCATCGGCAACGGGGTCGAGCAGATCCAGTGGGGCAAGCAGGACATCGTCTTCGCCGGCGGCGGCGAGGAGCTGGACTGGACGCTCTCCTGCCTGTTCGACGCGATGGGGGCGCTCAGCTCCAAATATAACGATGCGCCGGAAAAGGCGTCGCGCGCCTTCGACGCCGCCCGCGACGGGTTCGTGATCGCCGGCGGCGGCGGCGTGGTGGTGCTGGAGGAACTGGAGCATGCGAAGGCCCGCGGCGCGAAGATCTACGCCGAAGTCACCGGCTATGGCGCCACCTCGGACGGGCACGATATGGTGGCCCCCTCGGGCGAGGGCGGCGAGCGCTGCATGCGCCTCGCGATGGCTTCGATGCGCGAGCAGCGCAAGATCGACTATATCAACGCCCATGGCACCTCGACCCCGGTCGGCGACATCCCCGAAGTGGAGGCGGTGCGCCGCGTCTTCGGCGAGGGTTCGACCCCGCCGATCAGCTCCACGAAATCGCTGACCGGCCATTCCCAGGGCGCGACCGGGGTGCAGGAGGCGATCTATTGCCTGCTGATGCTTCAGGGTGATTTCATCACCGCCTCGGCCAATGTCGAAACTCTCGACCCGGCGATTCGCGAGGGCGAGATCGCGACCAAGCGGGTGGACAGGGCCGGGCTGGACACGGTGATGTCGAACAGTTTTGGTTTCGGCGGCACCAACGCCACGCTGATCATAAGCCGCTATCATGGCTGAGCTGATGCAGGGCAAGCGCGGGCTGGTGATGGGCGTCGCCAATGATCATTCCATCGCCTGGGGCGTCGCGAAGGCGCTGGCGGATGAGGGCGCCGCGCTCGCCTTCTCCTATCAGGGGGAGGCCTTCGGGCGCCGGGTGCAGCCGCTGGCGGAGAGCGTCGGCTCCTCGATCCTGCTGGATGTGGATGTGACCGACGCGGCCTCGCTCGACGCCGCCTTCGCCCAGCTTGAGGCGGAATGGGGTTCGCTGGATTTCATCGTCCACGCCATCGCCTATTCCGACAAGAGCGAGTTGACCGGCCGCTACGCCGACACCAGCCGGGAGAATTTCCTGCGTTCGATGGAGATCTCCTGCTATTCCTTCGTCGATATCTCGCGCCGGGCGGCGGCGCTGATGCCGGATGGCGGCTCGATCATCACCATGACCTATCTCGGCGCGCAGCGGGTGATGCCGAATTACAATGTCATGGGCGTCGCCAAGGCGGCGCTGGAGGCCTCTGTCCGCTATCTCGCCAATGATCTCGGCCCCGCCGGA
Source organism: Pikeienuella sp. (assembly GCA_047974395.1). Classification (GTDB taxonomy): domain Bacteria; phylum Pseudomonadota; class Alphaproteobacteria; order Rhodobacterales; family Rhodobacteraceae; genus Pikeienuella. The sequence continues at coordinate 13,154 of JBKECG010000323.1, forward strand.
ATCAGGGTGAACGCGGTCAGCCCCGGCCCGATGCGGACCCTGGCCGGCTCCGCCATCGGCGGGGCGCGCAAGGTCTACAAGCAGACCGAGGAGAACGCGCCCCTTCGCCGCAACGCGACGCTGGAGAATGTCGGCGGCGCCGCGCTTTATCTCCTCTCCGATCTCGGCGCGGGAACCACGGGCGACGTCCTGTTCGTCGATGGCGGCTATCACGTCACCGGCATGGCCCAGCCGGCGAATATCTGACCCCGCCAAGCGCCGCGGCGAAGTCGCGGCAACAGGCGAACCAGTCGATGAAATCCTCCCGCCGTTTCAGATCGGCGAGGAGCGCGGCCAGCATCCCCCGGAGCGGGCGGGCCGCGCGCTCCACCCTGCGCCCGCGCCCCTGCGCCAGATCCTCGATCCGGCCGAGATCGAAAGCGGGCGGGAAGTCGAAGGTGAAGGGCTTGAGCGCCCCGTCCGGCGTCACCACGATCGGGTTGACGATATCCGAAAGCCGGGCCCCGCCGCCGAGCATGCCGAGCCAGGCCTCGTCATCCCCGGCGATGGCGCGGGCGTGGGCGAGATCGACATGAACGGCGATTTCGCCTTCCCAGGCGCTCTCCAGCGCGCGGCCGATCAGCCATAGCCGGCTCATGTCCTCGGGCGTCAGCGCCGGGTCGGCGTAATCGCGCGGCGCCCGCCCGGCCATGACCAGCGGGCGAAGCTGCGCGGCGCGAACGCCGTGAGCGGCCGCCATCTCGATGAATTCGGGGATCTCCGGCAGGGAATCGCGCGAAACCGTGTAGGAGACCGCCGCCGGCTTGCCGATCTCCGCCAGATGCGCCAGCGCCGCCACCGCGGCCTGAAAGGCGCGGGGCGAGCCGCGAACATGGTCATGGGTCGCGCCCATGCCGTCGAAACTGATCGCCAGCCCGTCGAACCCGGCGATGAGATGATCGAACCGGGGCGTCACGCGAAAGCCGTTGGTGATCCCGACCACGCGAAAACCGAGCGCCTTCGCATGCGCGGTCAGGGCGGGCAGTTCAGGGTATAGAAGCGGCTCGCCGCCCGAAAGGCTCAGCGCCTCGTAGCCTTCGGCGCGCAGGGTCTCCAGCGCCGGGGTGAGGATGTCCATGGACAGCATGTCCCCTGCCGTCGGCGAGGACAGCGAATAGCAATGCCGGCAGGCCAGGTTGCAGCGGCGGAGCGGGTGCAGATGGACGGTGCGGTCGGGCAGGAAGCCCGACCGCGCCCCCACACGAGGCGCGGTCGGGGCGCTCATCCCCTGAGCCCGAGTTCGGCCAGTTCGGGCACATGCATCTCCACCTGGACGCGGAAGAGATCGTCCACGAGAATGCCGTAGGGGAAGAGCTTCACCACGCGATACTTGTCATCGCGGATGAACTCGTCGATCGAGAAGCGCCGGTCGGCGAAATAGTCGATGCAGATGCCATAGGGGCAGAAATCGACCCCGCCGACCTTCAGCCCGTTCTTCGAAACGCGCTCCGCGACCTTCGCGATCAGGTCGTCGTCGATCTTGTGGCGCGCCAGTCGCGTCGCCAGCGCCTTGTGCAATTCCTTCGAGGAAGTCGGCTCCATGATATAATTCCTTCGTCGCTGAAAACCGGGGGTAAATTCCGCCGGCGCCCGGATGATGCGGCGCCGGGCGCAAATCATCCGTGACAGGGCGCGTGAAATCGCGCGATCCGCGCGTCAATTCGGGGTGACATCGCGAAAATTGCCGGACAGATGTCAGGAAATCTGCCCGCCGCGCTCGTTTAAGGCTTGCGTCGCATCGCCTCCCTCCTGTCTAAATGCCGCCATGGCCGGCGAAAGACCGGGCGGGAATCGGAGGAAGCATGGTCTTTGAGGGAAAGCGCACGATTGACGAACTGCGCGAACTGGTCGGGGCGGAGATCGGGGTCTCCCGCTGGATCGTCATTGATCAGGAGATGATCGACCGTTTCGCCGAAGTGACCGACGATCACCAGTTCATCCATGTCGATCCCGTCGCCGCCGCGAAGACGCCCTTCGGCGCGACCATCGCCCATGGCTTCCTCACGCTCTCGATGCTCTCGACCATGGTCTACGAGGCCGGGCCGCTGCTGAAGGGCGTGGCGATGGGGGTGAATTACGGCTTCGACAAGATCCGCTTCCTGTCGCCGGTGCGGGCGGGCAAGCGGATTCGCGCCCGTTTCACGCTGACGAAGCTGGACGAGAGCGTCCTCGGACAGGCGACCTATAATCAGAGCGTGCTCGTGGAGATCGAGGGCGAGGAGAAACCGGCGCTGATCGCCGACTGGATCGGCCGCGTCTATCTGGAGAAAGCATGAGCATCACCTTCAAGGATCAGGTCGTCATCGTCACCGGCGCGGGGGCGGGTCTGGGCCGCAGCCACGCGCTGCAATTCGCCGCGCGCGGCGCGAAAGTCGTGATCAACGATTTCGGCGGCGCCCGCGACGGCTCCGGCGGCTCCTCCGCCGCGGCCGAGGCGGTGGTGAAGGAGATCCGCGACGCCGGCGGCGAGGCGATCGCCAACGGCGCCGATGTCTCCGACTATGACGCGGTGAAGGCGATGGTCGCGCAGGCCATGAACGAGTGGGGCCGCGTCGATGCGCTGGTCGCCAACGCCGGCATCCTGCGGGACAAGAGCTTCGCCAAGATGGAGATCGGCGATTTCGTCAAGGTGCTGAACGTGCATCTGATGGGCACCGCCAATTGCGCCCATGCGGTCTGGCCGGTGATGCGCGCGCAGGAATACGGGCGGCTGGTGTTCACCACCTCCTCTTCCGGCATGTACGGCAATTTCGGGCAGGCCAATTACGGCGCCGCGAAGACCGGCATGATCGGGCTGATGAACGTCCTTCAGATCGAGGGCGAGAAATACGGCATCCATGTCAACACACTGTCGCCGACCGCGGTGACGCGGATGACGGAGGAATTGTTCTCCGGCCCGGCGAAGGACCTGCTGACGCCGGAGAGCATCTCTCCGGGCGTGCTGTTTCTCGCTTCGCGCGAGGGGCCGAAGCGGACCATCCTCTGCGCCGGGGGCGGCTGTTTCGCGCGGACCTATCTTCATGAAACGAAGGGCGTGATCCTGACCGGAGACGAGCTTTCCCCCGAGGGCGTCGCCGCGAATTTCGACCGGATCAGCAGCATGGACGGCGCCGAGGCCCTGCAGGGCGCATTCGAACAGACCCAGAAATACGCCGAAATGGCCGTTGCGGCCCACGGGAACAAGGAGTGATCAGATGAGAGAAGCCGTTATCGTATCCACCGCGCGCACCCCGATCGGCCGGGCCTATCGCGGCGCTTTCAACTTCACTTCCGGCCAGCAGCTTGGCGGCCATGCGATCCGGCACGCGGTGGCGCGCGCCGGGATCGACGGCGCCGAGGTCGAGGATGTGATCATGGGCAACGCCCTGACCCAGGGTTCGACCGGCGGCAATTTCGGCCGGCAGGCGGCGATGGCGGCCGGGCTGCCGGTCACGGTCGGCGGCATGACCATGGACCGGCAGTGCTCTTCGGGCATGTTCGCCATCGCCACGGCGGCGAAGCAGATCATCAGCGACGGGCTCCAGATCGCGGTCGGCGGCGGCGGCGAGAGCATCTCTCTGGTGCAGAACGAGCAGCAGCGCACCGACTGGCTGGCCGATCCCGAGCTGAAGAAGAAGATGCCCGCGCTCTACATGTCGATGCTGGAGACCGCCGAGACCGTCGCCGCCCGCTATGGCGTCAGCCGCGAGGCGCAGGACGAATACGCCGCCCAGTCGCAGGCCCGCACCGCCGCGGCGCAGGAGGCCGGCAAGTTCGACGACGAGATCGTGCCGCTGCCCTCCACCATGAAATTCCAGAACAAGGAGACCGGCGAGATCCTCGACCGCGAGGTGACGCTGGAGAAGGATGAGGGCAACCGCCCCGGCACCACCGCCGAAAGCCTCGCCGGGCTTCAGCCGGTGTTCAAGAACGGGCTGACCA
>JBKECG010000327.1:0-9710 GCA_047974395.1 Pikeienuella sp.
AATACACCCAGACCCATATGGTGTATATTCAGGGCTGAGCCGGTTCGGTCGGGGCCGGCCCGCCGGCCTCACCCTCCGCCGCGGGGCCGGTTCCCGCCGCCGGCGGCGGGAAGATCAGGGCCGGAAAACATGAACGCCCCCACTCCGGCCGGAGAGGGGGCGTTTGTTCATGCGGCGCGCCTCGCCGGGGCGCCGGCGCCGTTCACATCTGCGGGACGGAGGGCGTCGGCACTTCGGGCGTGGTGCCGAAGATATGCAGGAATTTCGTGTAGTTGGTGAGCGACGAATTGCTGACATAGAGCGAATCGCCGTCACGCATGTAGAAGCGGCCTGCGCGGAGGCGCTGGGCCGCGTCGTCGAAATCCGTGACCATGATCAGATCGCCGGAAAGCTGCGTCGGCTCGCCCTCTTCCGACTGAACCTCTATCGTCTCGTCGGCCGGCATGCTGCGAAGCAGGAACACCGCGCTGGGGTTGGATCTGGTGTCGGAAAGCCCGCCCGAACGCGCGACGGCCTGCGCAAGCGTCAGATCCCCTTCGACGAAGTGGAATTCGCCCGAACTGCTCAGCGCGCCATCGGCGGTGAAGGTGGCGTCGCCGCCGCTGACGATCAGCACGTCGCCGGGCTGAACCCGGACATTCTGCTTTGCGGAAAGGATGACCTGTTTCAGGGTCTGCTTGCCGGTGGCCCCGTTGCGGACCAGCGTGACCATGGTTTCGTTCGGCGAAATGGTCGGCCCGCCCGCCGCCGCGACGGCGTCGAGCACCCGTTCGGATTTGGCCGTCAGATTATAGTTCCCGCCGCTGGCGACGGAGCCGAGCACGGCGTAGGTGTCCGTGCTTTTGCGGGTGATGCTGACATTGGTGTAGGGGTTCACCGCCGAGGCGCGCAGCTTCTCGTTCACGCGCTGCTGCGCGTCGTCGGTGGAGCCGCCGCCGACCAGGATGCGCCCGGCATAGGGCAGCGAGACGGTGCCGTCGTCGGAAACCGTGTATTCGCCCAGATCGACGCTCGCGCTTTCGGCGGCGATGAAGATCCCGCTCTCGCCATTGTCGAAGATCGAAACCGAGATCACATCCCCCGGCTTGATGACATCGGCGCCGTAGGCGGGGCTGTTGAAGCGGTCGAGGCTCTTGCCCTGGAACGGGGCGCCGATCGTGCGCACCGCCTCCTCCGTCAGTTCGACGACCGGGATGTTGTTCTCACGGGCCGAGCTCATGACGCCATAGACGCTCGGACCATCGGCCGGAACGCAGGCCGAGAGGGCGCCCCCCAATACGAAAAGGGTTGAATAAAACAGTTTCACATCAAGCTCCTACAAACCCGTCTCATTATGCGTGACCAGAGTGCGCGCACTCACTTTCACAACTAGGGCGCTTACGTCAAGGGAAGCGCCGGCGATAAGCGCCTCCTGCGTCAGGCGGTCCGCGGCTTCCTGCGGGCTGGCCGCGTTGGAGAGCATGTCGATCAGGTCGATATCCTCCAGCATCAGCGCCAGACCGCCCGAGCAGAGCAGGAACTGATCGCGCTCATTGATCTGGCCGGTGGCGCTGTCCAGCGCCAGCTGCGCCGCGCCGCCGACCGCCCGCGTCAGGATGTGGGGCAGGCGCGCCTCGGTATGATCGCGGGTCATCTGCGTGAGGACGCCGTCGCGATAGAGATAGGCGCGCGCATTGCCGGCCCAGAGCAGCGAATAGCGCGACGCCTGCGCCAGCAGCGTGACGATCGACGCGGCGAAAACCTCGCCTGTCGGCGCCCCGCGGGCGCGCAGCAGCGTATTCGCGGTGCCGAGCTTTCCCTTGGCCTCGGCGATGAGATCGTTCATCGAGAACGGGCTTTCGATCCGCGTCAGCGTATCGGCGACGACCTGCGCCGCCACATGGGATGCGGGGTATCTGCCGATGCCGCTGATGACGCTCATGACCTGACCGCCGGCGGCGACGAGGGTCATCTCCTTCAGGCCCGCGCTGGCCGCGCCCTTCAGCGAGGCGCGCCCGGTTTCGGTCGTCAGCAGCCCGTCCCGGCGCGGGCCGGCCGGGCGCGCGGGTTCGGCGGCGGCGCCCGCGTCTCCGGGCCTGATGGGGAGGAAATGAGCGTCGAACGCCTCGGCCGCGGGCATGCCTTCGAAGAGCTTGCCGTCCTTCGCGTCGGTCTCCGCCCACCATAGCGACGAGCCGCCCCCGCCGCCCCCGCCGCCGCGCGCGGGCGGGAGCATGGAATCGGGGATGCTCATGCCGGCGGCTTCCTCGTCGAACCGCGCCAGGGCGAAATCGGGCCGCAAGGTGGACAGCGCCAGCGCCGAGGCCGCGTCGAACCATGGCGTCAGCCGCGTCATGTCGTCGACCGAAAGCGCCCTGCGGGCGAGCGGCGCGGCGATCACCAGCGGGAAATAGCGCCCGACCCGGTCCACGCTCGGCATCATCACGCCGATCACCGGATCGGGCCCGGCGACCCCTGCCTCCAGCGCCATGCGCCAGATCGGGGCGACCAGAAACGCCTCCTGCCTGCCCCGCCCCAGCTTGCGCTGGCTGTCGCGGACCGCCTCGCGCAGCCAGAGGTCGAACATGTCCGCCAGCGCCCGCGGCAGGCCGTTGGAGACGAAATCTCCCTGGCTCGGCACCTTGCCGAAATATCCGGTCCGGGCGGCGGGGGCGCTGGCGTCCATGGTCATGGCCTCAGAGACTGCCGGGGCAGGAGAAGCCTTGCAGCGCCTCCAGCCGGAAAGGGTTGTTGACGCTGCCGCTGGTGACCCTGAACGCCACTTCGCGCCCGTCGATCCGATAACGCACGTCGAACTGGTTGTCGGTGACCGGCGCGGGGTCGCCCTGATCGAGCAGCCGGAACGGCGCCCAGGGCCCCGTGGTCCTCAGCGCCGCCGCCTGCTCGCCCGGCAGGATGATGATGCTGGCGTTGCCGCCATTGCCGGTCGGGCTGGGCCAGACCAGCGTGCGCCGCTGCGCGCGGTCGAGCCCGTGGACCGATTTCTGATCGCCGATCTGGATCAGCGCCAGGCGGGCGTTCTCGTCCAGACGCCGGAGGTCGAACGCGACCTCCACCCTCGGCGCGTGGGAGCCGACCGGGAAAAACGCCGTGCGGATGGCGTAGGCGCGCTCGAATTGCGCCAGGGCCTCCGATTTCTCGCCCGATGTGCCGAGGCCGCCCTTCCAGCTCCAGGGCGTCGTCGTCGTATCGACGAATTCGGTCATGTTCTCCTTGAAGAACCTGTCGAAAAGGCCGTCATGGCCGAAGATGCGGCTGAAATCGTCCGTTGTGACCTCCAGCTCCGCATTCGGGTCGAACGGGTAGCGGCCGTCGATCGCGCGGCCGCATTCCTTCGCGCCATCAGCCTCCCACAGCGCGTTCACCGAGCGGCGCGCGCGCGCCACCGCGGCGGAGGCGACGCGCCCGGCCAGCCCGACGCTCCAGTTGTCCAGCGGCGCGGGCAGGCGGCGGCCGGCCGCGACCAGCTCCTGCGTCGCCGCGGCGAGCTGGCTTTCCGCCGCGAAGATCTCGGCGGCGCGGGCGTCGGTCGCGGAGACCCGGCCAAGCTGCTGGTAGATCGCGTCATAAAGGGGCGTGAGCGGGGTGAGCGCGTTGCTCTCGGCGCCTTCGCTGTCGGCCTCCTTCTCCAGGGCGCGCCTGAGCTGGCCGTAGGGATCGGGCGCGGCGAGCGGATCGAAGGGAAGCACCGGCAGCAGCGCGGCCTCCTCGCTATCGACGACCAGTTGGGCCTGCCCCGCGATATCGGCGGCCAGACGGCCGATCGGATCGGCCTGGGACGCGATCAGCGACACCAATTCGGCGGCGTCCTCCAGCCCGTTGACCTCGCGGATCGTCAGATCCGTGACCATTCCGCGCCAGGCGCTGGAGAATTCGGTCCAGTAGAGCAGGGTCGCGTCCTCGGCGATCTTGCTCGCGGTGAGGCCGGGCGCGGCGCCCTGTCCGCGCACCCAGTATTCATTCGCGGCGATCTCCGCCACGCCGCCGATCTGCGGCAGGACGGCGGTCAGATAGCCGGTCCTGGTGAAAAGCCCGTCGATTCCCTGGTTCAGCGGCGCGCCCGAGGCGCGGGCGAAGGCCTTCTCCCCCGCCGGGCCGAGCGCGAGCGCGGGCGTCCAGGCCGGAAGCGCGCGGGCGGTGGGCCGGGTTCTGAGCAGGTCGAAGGCGCGCTGCGCCAGGCTGACGCCCTGAATCGTCTCGCGGGTTTTCGCGACAAGCTCATCGTCGATGGCCATCACCGGCAATTCGCCGCGATCCAGCATCGCGACCATATGCTCCTGCAGCGCGCGCCGCGTCGCCGCGCGGCCCGAGCCCGGATAAAGCTCGACGAACAGATCCTCCGATTGCGCCAGAAGCGCGTCGCGGTCGATCGGCCCCAGCCCGGCGAGCGAGAGATAGTGCTTCAGCGTGTCGAACGCGTCCGCCCGGGAAAGGCCCGGAGTCTTCAGACGGTCCTGCAGGGCCACCATGTAGCGCGGCAGGAGATAGGCGCCGAGCGCCTCGGCGTAGGCCGCGTCGAACCTGTCGCCGATCCGGTCCTTCTGGCCAAGCCCGAACCCGACTTCGCCGAGCGGCAGCGTCTCGTCCTCATCCGCCTCGAATGTCTCGGGCACGTTGGCGAGGGCGTTGAGCGCGGGCAGCACGCGCAGGAAATCCTTGTCCTGCACCTCGCGCACCGGAATATTGCCGGCGAGCTCCGCATAGCGCGTCAGGCTCTCGCCGCTCAGCGCCAGGGCCCTGTGGTTGAAGAAATAGCTGGAGGTCCAGGAGGCGAGCAGGAACAGGCCGACCGCCGCCGCGCCGCCATAGGCGAGACCGGTGGCGATCCTGCGCCGCCGGCTCAGGCGGTGGTCGCGCGAAACCAGCGCGGCCTCGCCCAGAACCACCTCCCTGATCAGCCGGGCGACGAAGAAGCTCCGGTTCATCGACCGGCTGACCCCGGCGATCTGCTTCGTCTCCTCCTCCTGCGTCGCGGAGACGAAATAGACGCCGCGGATCAGCGGCTCCGCGACATGTTCGGTCCCCGAGGACAGTTCCTCCACCACCTCGCGGAGCGCGTCATGCAGCCCGCCGACCTGCGCCGGGAAGCTGAAGATGCCGCCGCGCCGGTCGATATCCGTCTCCTGCTGGAGCCGCTCCAGCAGCAGGCCGCTCAGCCGGTCCAGAAGGGCGCGATATTCCCGGCTGAATATCTCCGGGATCCGCCCGGGCTGCGCCGTCTCCTCCAGCGGAAAGGTCATGCCCCAGACCTGTTCGCGCCCGTCCGCGCCGAGAGCTTCGAAGAAATGGGAGAACCCGGTCAGCAGATCCGCCTTGGTGAGCACCAGATAGATGGGGATGCGGGCCTTCAGCGTGTCCTCGATCTCCGCCAGGCGCTGGCGGATGGCGCGCACGTCGCGCAGGCGGCTCTCCGGCTTCTGGCTCATCAGGTCGGTCAGCGAGAGGGTCAGGATGACGCCGTTGATCGGCTGCGATTTCCGGCGGCCGCGCAGCATCGAGAGGAAGCCGAGAAAGCCGGCCTTGTCGCGCTCATGGCCGCTCTCCTGCGTGGTGTAGCGGCCGGCGGTGTCGATCAGCACCGCCTGGTCGGTGAACCACCAGTTGCAGTTCCGCGTGCCGCCGACTCCCTGCACCGGCTCCGCGCCCATCGCGTCGCCGAGGGGAAATTTCAGCCCGGAATTGGTCAGAAGCGTCGTCTTGCCGGAGCCGGGCGCCCCCATCAGCAGATACCAGGGGAACTCATAGGCGTAGCCATAGCGCCGCTTCACGGTCTTGCGCATCATGACCATGGCGGCGCGCAGGCGGCTGCGAAGCTCGTCTATCTCCTCTTTCGTCTCGGCGGCGGCGCGCGCCTCGGGGCTGTCGGCGATGTCGTCGATCAGCGCGGCGTCGCGTTTCCGGTTGCGATACCAGGAGATCAGCGTCCAGAGCGCCCAGCCGAGGATGATGACGCCGATGGCGATCAGCCGGTTGAACACCGGCGCCAGCGGCTCCACCCCGAAGAGCGACAGGCGGGGGCCGAAGATCCAGATGATCGCCGCGATCGCGCCGATCCAGATCAGCGCGAGGAAACGCCGCCCGAGAACGCTGGTGTAGCTGTCGAGAGTCGAGCGAAAGCTCGTCCACATGCCAAGGGGATTCATTATTCGCTCGCCTCCCCGGAAATATCGACGCCGCCGATCTCAAGCAGGCTTGGCGGGACCCGCGCGCCTGCGTCTCTCACCAGAATCTCCGTCCGCCGGTTCGCCTCCCGCCCTTCGGGGGTGGCGTTGTCGGCGACGGGTCTCGAATCGGCCTCGCCCCGGATGTCGATCCGACGCGGCCCGGTATAGGCCACCAGCATGTCCCGCACCGCGTTCGCCCGCGCCGTCGAGAGATGGAAATTCGACGGGAATGCGGAGGAGCGGATCGGCTGGTTGTCGGTATGCCCCAGAACCGTGACGTCGAAATCCTCGGCGGCGAGCGCCTGGCCGATACGGTCGAATATGTCGATGAAATCGGGCTCGATCGCGGCGCTGCCCGGCGGGAACACGCCGGAATTCGCGATGCGGACCAGCACGGCGTCGCCGTCGCGGTAAAGCCTGACCAGCCCTTCCTCGACCTCGGGCTGGAGGAAGCCGATGAAAGCCTCGATCCGCGCCACCACGGGCAGTTCCGGCGGCGGGGCCGGCTTGGGCGTTTCCTCCGCGGCGGGGGCGGGCGGCGGCGGGGGCGGCGGGATGAAGAGGGTCGGCGTCGCGCCCGGCGGCAGGGTCGCCATCTGCTCCAGCGTCTTGTCCGCGCCGCGATAGAGCAGCGTCGAATAGAGCGCGAAGAGCGCGGCCAGAAGCAGCGCCAGCGCGCCGACGATCAGCCAGAACAGGCGGCTGGAGCGGAGCGGCCTGTGCCGCGCGTCCTCGCCTTTCCAGGCCGGCGACAGGTCGCGCTCGAAGGCGCCGAACTGGCTGCGAAGCAGGCGGTAGAGATCGTCGCGTATATGCGCCAGCTCCAGCGCCCCGCGCCGCGAGACGCGGGTGCGGCCCTCGAAACCCAGCGACAGGCAGAGATAGATCAGCAGCAGCAGATCCCGGTTCCCGCTCGGGGTTCTCCGGAAATGCTCCAGAAGCTCGAAAACCTTGTCGCCGCCGGTCACGTCGTGATGGAAGGAGGAGACCAGCCCGTCCACCGACCAGTTCTCGCCCCAGTCGGTGTTGCGGATAACGTCGTCGAGGGTGGCGCAGATCACGTAATGCGCGGCGCGGGCCTGTTCGGGCAGGATGCCGGCGCGGCCCAGGCTTTGCTCATATTCCTTGACCGCCGCGACGGTTTCGCGTTTGAGCGCGCCCATGTCGGGCGCGGCGGTCCGGTGGCGCAGCGTGTGGGCGAAATTCAGCAGCGGCGCCGCCTCCGCCGCCATCGCCGGGATCGCGCCGCCCTCAAGGCGAAGGCCGCGGGTGATCTCCGCGACCGGGAATCTCCCGGGCGCGGGCGCTTTCAGCGCCGGTTTCCGCGGCTCTTCGACGGGCGGTTTGCGCCCGGGCGTCGGCAGGATGATGCCGGGGCCGTCATCATCCATCGAATCGGCGGGAGCGGTCATGCGCGGATTCCCCAAAGTTCGAGCTCAAGGCCGGGAAATTCGGCGGCGAGATGAATGGCGATCGTGCCGGAGGAGAGGACCGCCTGCCAGATGTCTCCTTCGGTTTCGAGTTCGAAATAGACCGTGCCGGCCCGGAAGGCCAGTTGCCGCGGCGCCACCGGCATCGGCCGGATGCGGACGCCGGTGAGGGCGACGTTCACCAGTTCGGAAATGCGCTCCACCGGGCCGATCTTGATCTGGTTCGGCAGCATCCGGCGCAGGTTCTCCTGCGGCATGTCCGCGCGCGCGGTCAGCACGAGGCCGGAATCGGCCTTCAGCCCCGCATCCGCCAGCATGCCGACGCGCACCCCGTGGCGGCGCTGTTGCAGCGGGATCAGCACCGCGCTCTGATCCAGCACCGCCGAGAGCGAGCGGCGCAGATCGTCCATCACCGGCTCGAACGTGGCGGCGGGGTCGAGATGGTCATAGGCGGGAAAGCGCGTCGGCAGCCGGCTCTCGGTGGTGAAGGTGGCGAGTTCGCCGGCGAGCGTGACGAACACGCGATAGACCGATTCCGGGTGAATCTGCGCCGCCTGCCCGTTCAGATGCGCCAGCGCCGGCTCGGCCCGGTTGAGCGTCTGAAGCATCAGATAATCGCCGATTTCGGCCGAACCGCGCAGGCTCGGGTCGCCCGCGCGCCGGGCGATGGCCTCCGCCCGATGGCGAACGAGGCCGAGAAGCTCGGTCAGGAAGCCCTGAAGGCGCGGACTGGCCACCATCGAGAGCGCCGGCGGGATCATCAGCGGGTCGAGAACCACCGTCAGATCGGCGCGCACCTCGGTGATCCGGGCGATGGGCAGGGTTTCGAATCCCGCGCGCTCGTCGGTCTCCAGCTTCAGCCCCAGCGCGAGACGCCCGACGTCGATCGTCGCGCTGAAATCGGTGTCGGCGTTGGCGTCGTCGGAATCGAAATCATTGCGGATCATCCGCGCCGCGGTCGCCGCGCCGTCGGGCGAGAATTCCGGCGCGCCGGGGCGGCGCATCGGCAGCGTGAGATGCACGAGCATGTCCGAAGCCCCCTTGGCCAGCGCCACCGGCGCGGGCAGATCGCACTGGTCGGGCGCCGAAAACGGCGTGCCGTCGCGCAGGATGCCGCGGATCGAGGTCAGCGCGAAACGCCCGATGCCGAGCGCCGCCCGGTCTACCGAAATCTCGATCAGCCCCCAGGGATAGGGCGAAAGCGGTTCGGTCTTGTCGCGCACCAGCCTGTCGGCCCAGCGGTCGGCCTGCTGGAAATGCTGCACGCGCAGGAACATGCCTTCGGTCCAGGCGACTCTATTCTCTGTCTTCACGGGGCGGGTTCCTTACGGGCTCATTGGCTCAACGCTGCGTCAATCGCGCGCGCGAGCGCCTTTTCAGAAAACAATATGTCCGCCGACTGGCCGTCGGACCAGCGCGAACGGTATTCGGTCCAGGCCGCGGCGGCGGGGGCCATGCGGTTTTTCAGGCCGCCTTTCCCTGCGATCCGGGCGTCGATGGCGGCGGGGTCCAGCGTCTCGCGGATCCGGGCGATATGCGCGAGGGCGCCGGCGACCAGCGCGGCCTGCGCCTGTTCCAGCGCCGCGATACGCGCGGCGAGATTGCGCAGGCAGATATCGGATTCGTCCGAAAGGATCACCGCCGGGTTGAGCATCGACTGATCCAGCGCGCCGCGCTGGGGCAGGCCGGCTTCCGCCTGGATCCTGACCATCGCCCGCTCCAGCCGCCCGATCCCTTCGAGCGTCGCCTTCAGCATCGCGCCGGCGTTCTCGAAATGGCGCGCGGGCGGGCCCGCGACCTCGTAGGACGAAACCCCGGCGGCGGCCAGAAGCGCGGCGCTGTCCATCCGCGGGGCCTTCTCCGGGCTTTCGCCCTTGTCGGCGGCCTTGCCGACGGAGAGCGCGACGGATTCCGAATCCGCCTGCATCATCCTGTTGACCTTGTCGCCGGGCTCGTCCCAGTCGTCCGGCAGGAAGGGCGCGCCGGGCGCGGCGCCGTCCGGGTCGGGCGGGCCGGGATCGGCGGGGCCGTGGCCGAAGCCGCGCATCCGGCCCGGATCCTCCGCCGTGACGCCGCCGCGCGGGTTGAGGAGGCCCTCCAGCCAGGTTTCGCCGGC
>JBKECG010000358.1:0-13191 GCA_047974395.1 Pikeienuella sp.
ATTTGGCCGAAGCCCCGCAAGACCGTCCGGCGACGCCGATCCTCGATCGCGTCTCCAATCCGGCCGAGCTGAAATCCCTCTCCGACCGGGATCTGAAACGGCTGGCCGACGAATTGCGGGCCGAGACCATCTCCGCCGTCTCCGTCACCGGCGGCCATCTCGGCGCCGGGCTCGGGGTGGTGGAGCTGACCGTGGCGCTTCACGCCGTGTTCGACACGCCGCGCGACAAGCTGATCTGGGATGTCGGCCATCAGGCCTATCCGCATAAAATCCTCACCGGACGGCGGGACCGCATCCGCACCCTGCGCCAGGGCGGCGGGCTTTCCGGCTTCACCAAGCGCGCCGAGAGCGAATATGACCCGTTCGGGGCCGCGCATTCCTCCACCTCGATCTCGGCCGCGCTCGGCTTCGCCGCGGCGCGCGATCTCGGCGGCGATCAGGGCGACGCCATCGCGGTGATCGGCGACGGCGCGCTTTCCGCCGGCATGGCCTATGAGGCGATGAACAACGCCGGCGGTCTCGGCAAGCGGCTGTTCGTGATCCTCAACGACAACGAGATGTCGATCGCGCCACCCGTCGGCGCGATGTCGGCCTATCTCTCGCGCATCTACGCCGGCGCGCCGTTTCAGGACCTGAAGGCGGCGGCGAAGGCGGCGGCCTCGCTGCTGCCGCCGCCCTTCCGCGAGGGCGCGCGCCGGGCGCGGGATCTGGTGAAATCGGCGGCTTTCGGCGGCTCGATCTTCGAGGAGCTGGGCTTTTCCTATGTCGGGCCGATCGACGGCCATGATCTCGATCAGTTGCTGCCGGTCCTGCGCGCGGTGAAATCCCGCGCCGACGGGCCGGTGCTGATCCATGTGCTGACCCGCAAGGGCAAGGGCTACCCCCCGGCCGAGCGCGCCCGCGACCGTGGACACGCCACCGGCAAGTTCGACGTGGTGACCGGCGAACAGGCCAAGGCCCCGAGCAACGCGCCGAGCTACACCAGGGTCTTCGCCGAAAGCCTGATCGACGAGGCCGCGCGGGATGAGAAGATCGTCGCCGTGACCGCGGCGATGCCGGACGGGACCGGGCTCAATCTTTTCGCCGAGCGGTTCCCGAAACGCTGTTTCGACGTCGGCATCGCCGAACAGCATGCGGTCACCTTCTCCGCCGGGCTGGCGGCGGGGGGGCTGAAACCCTTCTGCGCGATCTATTCGACCTTCCTTCAGCGCGGCTATGATCAGGTCGTGCACGATGTCGCGATCCAGCGCCTGCCGGTGCGTTTCGCCATCGACCGCGCCGGGCTGGTCGGCGCTGACGGCGCGACCCATGCAGGCACGTTCGATATCGCCTTTCTCGCCAATCTGCCGGACATGGTGGTGATGGCGGCGGCCGACGAGGCCGAGCTTCGCCACATGGTCGCGACCGCCGCGGCGCTGGACGACCGCCCCTCCGCCTTCCGCTTTCCGCGCGGCGAGGGTGTCGGCGTCGAGATGCCGGAGCGCGGCGCGCCGCTGGAGATCGGGCGCGGCCGGATCATCCGCGAGGGGACCCGCGTCGCGCTTCTCTCCTTCGGCGCGCGGCTTCACGAATGCCTGAAAGCGGCCGAGGAGCTGGAGGCGATGGGCCTTTCGACCACGGTCGCCGACGCCCGTTTCGCCAAGCCGCTGGATCACGACCTGATCCTGCGCCTCGCCGGCGCGCATGAGGCGCTGATCACCGTCGAGGAAGGCGCGATCGGCGGTTTCGGCTCCCATGTCATGCAGTTGCTGGCCGAGGAGGGCGCGCTGGAGACCGGGCTGCGGATGCGCTCCATGGTCTTTCCCGACGCCTTTCTGGATCAGGACAGCCCGGCGCGGATGTATCAGGCGGCCGGCATGTCCGCCGCCGATATCAGGGCGAAGGCGGTCGCGGCGCTTGGCGGGGAAGCGGGCCGGATGACGGCGAAGGGCTGAACGCCCGCGCCTGTCAGCTGAACCCGTTCTTCCATTCGGCGCGCCGGCGCCAGACCTCCACCCAGACGCTGTCGCGGCGGATCGCCCGGAATATCGCGCTGCGCCACCATGGCCAGATATTGAGCAGCGCGAAGGCGACCGGCAGGCGCCAGCCGGAAAGATGCCGCCGCGCCAGTTCGATCCGCGCCTGGATGATGCGCACATATTTGTCGGCCCGGACCTTGGTGGCCCCGCCGCCATAATGGACGATCTCCACGGTCGGGGTGACGCGCGGCCGGGCGCCGAGATCGCGGGCGGCGCGCAGGCAGAGATCCGCCTCTTCCCCGTACATGAAGAACACGCGGTCGAACCCGTTCAGCGCCTCCCAGTCGGCGCGGCTGATCATCAGCATGCAGCCGGTGACGATATCCACCTCGCGCTCCGAATCGCGTTTCCAGCCGCCATAGGCTTCGGAATGGAAGATCGGGCTGTTGCGAAAGACCGTGCTCAGCCCGATCGCCCGGCAGAAGAGATTCCAGAGCGAGATCCGTCGCCAGCATGAGGTCGGGTTCAGGCTGCGGTCGCCGAAAAGCGTGCGCCCGCCCCAGATCCGCGCCTCGGGCCGGGCGCGGGCGAAGGCCGCCAGCTTGTCCAGCGCCCCGTCCAGCACCAGCGTATCCGGGTTCAGCAACAGGATATATTCGCCCCGCGCCCGTTCGGCCGCCAGATTATTGGCGCGGGCGAAGCCGTGATTCTCGGTCTCCGCCATGACGATGGCGTCGGGGAATTCGGCGGCGATGGCCTCGGGCGAGCCGTCGGTGGAGGCGTTGTCGACGACAATCAGCTCATAGGGGGTTCTGGTCTCGTCCCGCACCGTGCGCAGGCATTCGAGCGTCATCTCGCGGGTGTGATAGCTCACCACGATGATCGAAAGCACAGGATCCGTCATCGTCTCTACCCCAAAAAGCCCACACACACGCCAGAACGGGCATCCCCGTACGGGAATTCCGGCTTCGGATCAACAGTCGCGTCGCGGCGCTCAGACCCTGACCGGGGCCGGCTCATGCGCCCCCAGCCCCACAGCCAGCGCCCGGGCGATCTCGCGGAAAGCCGCGGCTTCGGCGCTCTCGGGCTGCGCGGCGACGATGGGCGCGCCGGCGTCGCCGCTTTCACGCAGGGCCAGCGTCAGCGGCGCCCGGCCGAGGAAGGGCGCGCCGATGCGCTTCGCTTCGGCCTCGGCCCCGCCATGGCCGAAAATCGCCGTCTCATGCCCGCAATTCGGGCAGCAGAACGTGGCCATGTTCTCGATCACGCCCAGAAGCGGGATGTTGATCTTGGCGAACATGTCGATCGCCTTTCGCGCATCCAGCAGCGCGACGTCCTGCGGGGTGGAGACCACCACCGCGCCGGCGAGCTTCGTCTTCTGGCTGAGCGTGAGCTGCACGTCGCCGGTGCCGGGCGGCAGATCGACGATCAGGAAATCCAGCGGCGCCCAGGCGACCTGATAGAGCATCTGCGTCACCGCGCTCATCAGCATCGGGCCGCGCCAGATCACGCTTTCATTCTCTCTGGTCAGGAAGCCCATCGACATGCATTTGACGCCATGGCCGCGCAATGGCTCGATGATCTTGCCGTCGGGCGAGGCCGGGCGCCCGGTGATGCCGAGCATCCGCGGCTGCGACGGCCCGTAGACATCGGCGTCCAGCAGCCCGACCCGCCAACCCTCCATCGCCAGCGCCACGGCGAGATTGGCGGCGACGGTGGATTTGCCGACCCCGCCCTTGCCGGAGCCGATGGCGACGATGCGGGCCACGCCCTCGACCACTCCGCCATTCGGCGGGGCCGGCGGCGGGCGGAGCGGCTTGTCGCCGGGGCGCGCCCGGTTGCCGAGATCCGGCGGCGCGCCCCTGGCCGGCGCCGGCGCGTCGCTATGGGCGGTGAGGACGACCGAAACGCTCGCCGCGCCGGGAACCGCCTTCGCCGCCGCCTCCGCCGCCTGGCGCAGGGGTTCGAGCGCCGCGCCGCGCGCCGGATCGACCTCCAGCGCGAATCGGATCGCGCCGCCCTCGACGCTCAGCCCCGAGACCATGCCCGCGGATACGATATCGCGGCCCCGTCCCTCGTCGATCACTGCGGCGAGCGCGGCGAGAATCGTCTCCCTGGTCGGCGCGGTCATGATTTCACCTGCGTTCCGTCAATTTCCCCATATTAGATAACCCTTCGGCGGCGCGGGCGCCACAGCGCCCCGCCAATGTGATCCGGCGCACATTCATGGCGGCGGGAATGGCGAAAAGCGGTTGCTCAAGGAACCCGCGCTTGCAAGTAATGTCACGGGTCAAAGGGGGAATTCGGATGCCTGCGCAATCGCTGCTGACGGTGGAGGGGCTGACCGTCGCCTTCGGCGCCGGGCGGGCGGCCGTCACGGTGGTGGATGACGTGTCCTTCGCGCTCCGCCGGGGCGAGACCCTGGCGCTGGTCGGCGAATCCGGCTCCGGCAAGACCCTGACCGGAAAGGCGCTTCTGGGCATCCTGCCCAAGGGCGCGCGGGTGACGGCCGGGCGCGCGATCTTCCGCGACGAGGGCGAGCAGGACCTGCTGGCGCTGAGCCCGGCGAAACTGCGGGAGATTCGCGGGGCCGCCGTCTCGATGATCTTTCAGGAGCCGATGAGCTCCCTTTCCCCGCTGCACACGATCGGCGATCAGGTGAAGGAGGCGGTGACGCTGCATTCCCCGCTCCGGGGCGCGGCGGCGAAGGCGCGCTGCGTCGAGATCTTCGCCAATGTCGGCTTTCCCGATCCCGAACGCGCCTTTCACGCCTATCCGTTTGAACTCTCCGGCGGGCTGCGCCAGCGCGCGATGATCGCCATGGCCATGGTCTGCCGGCCGAAGCTGATGATCGCGGACGAGCCCACGACCGCGCTGGACGTGACCACGCAGGCGACGGTTCTGGATCTGATCAAATCCCTGCAGCGCGAAACCGGAATGGCGATGATCATGGTCACGCATGACCTTGGCGTCGTCGCCAACATGGCGGATTCGGTCGTCGTCCTGCGTCGCGGCAAGGTGGTGGAGAGCGGCCCGGCCCGCGCCGTGCTGACCACGCCCGGCCACGGCTACACCCGCAAGCTGATCGCGGCCGCCCCGGAAATCCCCGAGACGCTGGAGGCGCGCTGCGCCGATTCCGACGATTTCATCATCCGCGCGCGCCATCTCTCCAGGACCTATCCCGGAAAACCCGAGGGTTTCGGCCGGGTCTCGCCGCCGGTGAAGGCGGTGCGGGATGTCAGGATCGACATCAGGCGCGGCGAGACGCTGGCCATTGTCGGCGAATCCGGCTCCGGCAAGTCCACCGTGGCCAAGCTGATGCTTCAGGCCGAGCGGCCGGACCCCGGATCGGAGGTGATCTTCAAGGGCCGGGACGGGATCGAGGTCAATGTGAACACGCTTTCCGGCCCGGCGCTGGCGGAGCTGCGCCGGCGGGTGCAGATCGTGTTTCAGGACCCTTTCTCCTCGCTCTCGCCGCGCATGTGCGTGCGCGATATCCTGACCGAACCCCTGCGCGTCCACGGCGTCGGCTCCGCGCGTGAACAGCGCGAACGCGCCGCCGACCTGATGGAGCGGGTCGGCCTTTCGGCCGATCACCTGCAAAGGTTCCCGCACGCCTTTTCCGGCGGCCAGCGCCAGCGGATCTCCATCGCCCGGGCGCTGGCGCTGGGGCCCGAGCTGATCGTCTGCGACGAGCCGACCTCGGCGCTGGACGTCTCGGTGCAGGCGCAGGTGCTGGATCTGTTCAAGGAGATCCGGGACGATCTCGGCCTCTCCTATCTCTTCATCAGCCATGATCTGGCGGTGGTCGCCGATCTGGCCGACCGGGTGGCGGTGATGCGGCGCGGGCGGGTGGTGGAGGAAGGGCCGGTGCGGGCGCTCTTCACCAATCCGGCGCATCCCTACACGAAGGCGCTGATGGCCGCCTCGCCGGAGCCCGACATGAACCGCCCGCTCGATCTCGCCGCCGTCGCCCGCGGCGCCGGAGAGCCGTCGAGCTGGCCCGAACCTTTCGGCTACGCCGACGATTCCGCCCCCGCGCTGGTGGAGATCGGGCGGGGACATTTCGTGAGGAGAGCCGCATGAGACCGCCCGTCCGGGCCCTGATCGCCGCCATCGCCCTGCTCGCCGGCGCATCCGCCGCCCTTGCGCAGGAGAGGCCGGCGGCGACGCCGCAGGAGACGCCCTTTTTCGAGGCGCTCATCGCCACGGGCGCGCTGCCGCCCGTCGCCGAGCGCCTGCCGAAAGAGCCGCTGGTCGTCGATCTGGAGGCGCGCGGGCGCAGCATCGGCAGGCAGGGCGGACAGATCCGCACCCTGATCGGCCGGGCCAAGGATGTGCGCTATGCGGTCGTCTACGGCTACGCCCGGCTGGTCGGCTATGATGAGACATTCGATCTGAAGGCCGATCTCCTTGAAAGCGTGGAGGTGCAGGAGGGGCGGATCTTCACCCTCAATCTCCGCGAAGGGCATAAATGGTCCAATGGCGACCCGTTCACCGCCGAGGATTTCCGCTACTGGTGGGAGGATGTGGCCAACAATCCGCTGCTCTCTCCTTCCGGCCCGCCCGAGCTGATGATCGTCGATGGCCGGAAGCCGGAATTCTCCGTGATCGACGAAACCACGGTGCGCTACGCCTGGCCCGCGCCCAATCCGCGCTTCCTGCCGGCTCTGGCCGCTGCGCGGCCGCCCTTCATCTACCGGCCGTCGAAATTCATGAAGCAGTTCCATGGCGATTACGCCGATGCGGATACGCTGCGGAAGCTCGTTGAGGACAACGCCGTCCGCGCCTGGCCGACCCTGCATAACAAGCTCGACAATCTCTATGATTTCGACAATCCGGCGCTGCCGACCCTGCAACCCTGGCTCAACACCACGCCGAAGAACAATTCGCGCTACGTGCTGGAGCGCAATCCGTATTACCACCGCGTCGATCCGGAGGGCCGCCAGCTTCCCTATGTCGATACGGTCGAGATGACCGTCGCCGCCGGCGGGCTGATCCCGGCCAAGGCGAATCGGGGCGAGGTGGATTTCCAGGCGCGGGGGCTTTCCTTTTCCGACGCGCCGGTGCTGAAGAAAGGCGAGGCCGAAGGCGGCTACGTCACGCTGCTATGGACCAATGGCGCCGCTTCCGACATCGCGCTTTATCCGAACCAGACGGTGAACGACCCGGTCTGGCGCCAGCTTAACCGCGACGCGAATTTCCGCCGCGCGCTCAGCATCTCGATCAATCGGGAGGCGATCAACAAATCGCTCTATTTAGGCATGGCGACGCCTGCGGCGATGGCGGCGCTGCCCTCCAGCCCGTTCTACAGCCCCGACCAGGCCCGCGCCTTCGCCTCGATCGACCGGCAGGCGGCGAATCTGCTGCTGGACAAGGTCGGGCTGGACAAGCGCGATTCCGAGGGCTGGCGGCTTCTGCCCGACGGCCGCCGCGCCGAGATCATGATCGAGACCGCGGGCGAGCGCGGCGAAGAGACCGACGCGCTGGAGCTGGTGCAGGAGATGTGGAAGGAAGTCGGGCTGAAGATGATCTTCCGCCCGCTCGACCGCGACATCCTGCGCAACAAGGCCTATGCCGGAGAAAGCATGATGCCGGTCTGGTTCGGCTGGGACAATGGCGTGCCGACGCCCGACGCCAGCCCGCGCGCGCTGGCCCCGGTGGACCAGACCAATTTCGCCTGGCCGGCCTGGGGCCAGCATTTCCAGACCAAGGGCGCCTCGGGCGAGGCCCCGGCGACGCCGGAGGCGCAAAGGCTGCTGGTGCTGTTCAACACATGGGCCGCCGCCACATCCGCAAGCGAAAAGGCCGCAGTCTGGGAGGAAATGCTGGAGATACACGCCGATCAGGTGATGGCGATCGGCCTCGTCTCCGGCGCGCCGCAGCCGATCGTGATCTCCGCCCGGCTGCGGAACTTCCCCAGGACCGGCGTCTACGCCTGGGACCCGGCGGCGCATGTCGGGGCCTATCGCATCGACGAGCTGTATTACGCCGAATGAACGGGACCGCGCATATGACCGGCGGAGCGGGCTGAGATGCCGCGCTATCTGATCCGGCGCTCGATCACCATGCTCGGCACGCTGCTGGTGATCTCGGCGCTGGTCTTCGCCATCATCAACCTGCCCGAGGGCAATTTCCTCACCAACCGCATCCGCGAGTTGATGGCGACGGGCGAGGAAGGCTCCATCGCCAAGGCGCGCTTCCTGATGGCGCAATATTCGCTCGACCGACCGCTGGTGGAGCAATATTTCATCTGGCTCGGGTTCTGGCCCGGGCCGGAAGGGTTCTCCGGCCTGATCCAGGGCGATTTCGGCTATTCCTTCGAATTCGACCGGCCGGTCGCGGCCATCGTCACAGAATCGCTCTGGTTCACCATCGGGCTCAATCTGGTGGTGGTGCTTTTCGTCTATCTGACCGCGCTGCCGCTCGGCGCGCTGGCGGCGGTCAGGGCCAATAGCTGGATCGACTACCTCGCCGCCCTGATCGGCTATATCGGGCTGGCGACGCCGAATTTCCTGCTGGCGCTGGTGCTCATGTATTACGGCAACAAGGCCGTCGGCCTGCCGATCGGCGGCGGCATGGCGAAGGAGTATCTGGACCAGCCGATGAGCTTCGCGAAATTCGGCTCGATCATGGTTCACATGATCGCCCCGGTGATCGTGATCGGCACCGCCGGCATGGCCGGGATGATGCGCCGGCTCCGGGCCAATCTGATGGACGAGCTGGGCAAGCCCTATGTCGCCACCGCCGCGGCCAAGGGCGTGCCGCCGATACGGGCGGTGATCAAGTACCCGCTGCGCATGGCGCTGAACCCGTTCATCGCCGATATCGGCAACCTGCTGCCGCAACTGATCTCCGGCTCGGTCCTGGTCTCGGTGGTGATGAGCCTGCCCACGATCGGGCCGATCCTGCTTTCGGCGCTCAGGAGCCAGGATATCTTCCTTTCCGGCTTCATCCTCCTGTTCGTCTCGGCGCTGACGCTGGTCGGCATGCTGATCTCCGACCTGCTGCTGGCGGTGGTGGACCCGCGCATCCGGCTTTCGGGCAGGGGAGGGGCGCGGCGATGAGCGCGACCGATCCCGACCGCCATTTCGTCGCCGAGGACGATTACGACGAGGCGGCCGAGCTTCAGCTCCTCGACCGCGCCGATCTCGACGCGCCGACATGGCTGCTGATCTGGCGGCGGTTCCTCCACCACCGGCTCGGCGTGATCTCTGCGGTCTATCTGCTGGCGATCTATCTTTCGCTGCCCTTTGTCGATTTCCTCGCCCCCTATGATTACGCCGCGCGGCATGAGGACCATATCTACGCCCCGCCGCAGGCGGTGCGGCTCTGGTCGGCGGAGACGGATTATTTCGGCCTCCACACCTATTCGACGACGGAAACCTTCGACCGCGACACGTTCCAGATGAAGTCGGAGACCGACTGGAGCCGGCCGCTGCCGATCCCGCTTTTCTCCGGTTGCGGCCCGACCTATCGGGTTCTCGGCCTCTTCGAGACCAATTTCCGCCTGATGTGCCCGCCCGAAGGCGGCACGCTCTTCATCTTCGGCACCGACCGGCTGGGCCGCGACGTGCACAGCCGGATCATCCATGGCGCGCTGCTGTCGCTGACCGTCGGGCTGATCGGGGTCGCGGTCTCCTTCGCCATCGGGCTGACGCTGGGCGGGATCGCCGGCTATTTCGGCGGCATCGTCGACAGCCTGACCATGCGCGCGATCGAGATCATCCGCTCCCTGCCGGAACTGCCGATCTGGCTGGCGCTTTCGGCGGCGATCCCGGCGAACTGGGGGCCGGTTTCGGTGTTCTTCGTCATTTCGATCATTCTCGGGCTGCTGGACTGGCCCGGCCTGGCGCGGGCGGTCCGCTCCAAGTTCCTCGCGCTGCGCGAGGAGGATTACGTGAAGGCGGCGGAGCTGATGGGCGCACGGCCGCGACGGATCATCGCCGTCCACATGATGCCGAATTTCATGTCGCATCTGGTGGCCTCGGCGACGCTCTCGATTCCGGCGATGATATTGGGCGAGACGGCGCTCTCCTTCCTCGGGCTCGGGCTCAGGGCGCCGGCGGTCTCCTGGGGGTTGATGCTGAACGACGCGCTGGATCTCACCGTGGTGGAGATCTATCCGTGGCTCCTGATGCCGCTCCTGCCGGTGATCCTGGTGGTGCTGGCCTTCAGCTTCCTCGGCGACGGGCTGAGGGACGCGCTCGACCCCTATAGCTGAGGCTCGACAAGCCGGGATTCGGGGCGCATCCTGATCGGATGCGCGCTCTTCTCGCATCGCTCGTCCTCCTCTGTGCGGCGACGGCCGCGGCCGAGGATGTGGAGGTCGATATCGAGCTGTTGCTGGCGGTGGACGTCTCGCGCTCCATGACCCCGCGCGAGCTGGAGATCCAGCGCCGGGGCTATGCCGAGGCGCTGGCCGGCGAGGAGGTCGTCAGCGCGATCCGGGGCGGGCTCCTCGGTCGGGTCGCCCTCGCCTATATGGAATGGGCCGGCGCCGGGTCGCAGCGTTTGGTCGTCGGCTGGACCCTGATCGAGACGCGCGAGGACGCCGAGGCCTTCGCCGCCCGGATCAGCGCCCATTTCGACGGCGCGATGCGGCGGACCTCGATCTCCGGCGCCATCGCCTACGCCGCCGCGAGTTTCGAAAACAACGGCTTCACCGGCCTCCGCCGCGTGATCGACGTCTCCGGCGACGGGCCGAACAATCAGGGCGCGCCGGTCACGCTGGCGCGGGACGCGGCGCTGAAGGCCGGGTTCACCATCAACGGGCTGCCGCTGATGACCCGTGAGGGCATGGGCGGCCAATGGCGTCTCGACGATCTCGACGAATATTACCGCCGCTGCGTGATCGGCGGGCCGACCTCTTTCGTCATCCCGGTGCTGGAATGGCGCCATTTCCCCACCGCCCTGCGCCGAAAGCTGGTGCTGGAGTTGGCGGACCGCCGCGCCACGCCGGTTCCGGCGCAGTTCGATCCGCCCGCCGAACCCTATGACTGCATGGCCGGCGAGCGGATATGGGAGCGTCTTCGCGACGACTGGATGAACCCCTGAACCCTATTCGAAGACCGGCTTCAGCCGTTCCTTCCAGGCGGCGATGTCGCCTGCGGTGTCGGCCTCGGCGTCAAAACCGCCCTGGATCAGACTGACCGAGATATGGCCCCGGGCGATGGCCGCGGCTTCCTCATCGTCCGAATCCGGCGGGAACGGCGTCAGCACGAAGCCCGGCGCGGATTCCTTCGCGTATTTCCTGCCGATCTCATGCTGGCTGAGATCGGGGACGAAGTTCAGCAGATATTTCGTGCCGCGCCCGACAACCGTGTATTCCGGCGTCGGCGCCGGCCCGGCGGGGTCGAATTTCGGCACATTGATGCTGAGGCCGATCGAGCCCGGCATCGGGCCTTCGGCGGAAAGGATCTTCTCAAGGATCGGCTTCAGCGCCGCGGCCACGGCGGCGGCGGCGGCCTCATCGCCCCTGGTGCTCGAATCGGCGCTGATCGCGATCGCCGGAATCCGGCGCTGGAGCGCATGCGCGGCGTTCGCGACCGTGCCGGAGCTGGGGGTGACGAGGCCGGTGTTGTAACCTTCGTTCGGGCCGGAGATCACCAGATCCGGACCCTTGCCCCAGATGGCTGGGGCCACGACCTCGACGCCGTAGACGAGCGACATGACCGGCGAGCCGTCCACATAATGCACGGTCGGATCGGCGGGATCGACCGGGCCGACCCCGGCCGCGCCGGCCTTGACCGCGCCGTCGCGGCAATCGGTCTGAAGCGGGCCGAGCGGCTTGTAGAAGATCGCCAGCGCGCCGGAGCCGCTCGAATTGCGGCAGGGCGTGCTGATGACGACCCGGTTGCCCATCTCCTTCAGCGTCTCGGCGAGGGCGAGGATATTCGCGGTGTTCACGCCATCGTCATTGCTGAGAAGGATGTCGTAGCCGCCGCCTGCGGCGCGGTCCTGCGCGGCGGCGGGGCCGGTGGGGGCGAGCAGCGCCATGGCGGCGACGCAGCATGCGCGGCCCAGAGTCGATCTGTAGTTCACTCGTTTACCCTCCCTGATGCGGATGAATGAAAGAGCGGCGCGGCGCGGCGCCGCTACGGCTTCCCGCCGCCTTTCGGCGGCGTCGGCAGGCGTGGAGGGCGGCGGTCCGCCCTCCGGCGTTCTCATCCGGCCGCCGGGTCGATCGGCTTGCCGAAACCTTCGGTCACGCTCTCCATCGCCTTCGCCACGGCCAGCAGGCCGACCTCGCCGCGCGGGCGGCCGATGAACTGGATTCCCATCGGCGCGCCATTGGCGGTGAAGCCGATCGGGACCGAGACCGCAGGCAGGCCGAGCACGGTGGCGAAGGGCGCGAATTTCAGCCAGTCCATGTAATGGGACAGCTCCACGCCATCGACCACGGTCGGATATTCGATCTCCGCCTGCTGGCTGGCGATTCCGACCACCGGGCAGGCGATGGCGTCATAGTCGCGGAAGAAGGCCGAGACCTTGCCCAGCAGGGCCGAGCGGCCGCGCTCCGCGGCGATGACATCCTCGATGGTCAGCGCGAAGCCGGCGGCGATATTCTCGCGCAGGGTCTTCTTGTAATGGCGCGTCACCGCCTCGGGGAGCATGCCCGCCACCGTGGCCTGCGCCTGCGCGCGCAGGGTGTTGTAGGCGTCGATCAGCCCATCGGTCGGCGGGTCGGCCTCCACCACATCGACGCCGAGCCCCGAAAGCCGCTTCATCGCCGCCTGATGAAGCGCGCGCACGTCCTTCTCCACCGGGGCGAGCCCGCCCATATCCGGCGAGAAGGCGATCCGGCCCGGCGGCGCGGCGCGGCGGAGCGCCTCGCGGAAGCTGACCGCGGGCGCGTCGAAGGTCAGCGGATCGACCGGATCGTGCCCGCACATCGCGTCGAGGAAGAGCGCGCAATCCTCCACATTCCGCGCCATCGGCCCGTCCGAACCGAGATGGCTGTAGGCGTTCAGCCCGCCGCCGCCGCTGACCCGGCCGGGCGTCGGGCGCAGGCCGACGATGCCGCAATAGGTCGCCGGGGTGCGGAGACTCCCGCCGAGATCGGAGCCCTGCGCCAGCCAGACCTCGCCCGCCGCCAGCGCCGCCGCCGCCCCGCCGGAGGAGCCGCCGGCGTTCAGCGCCGTGTTCCAGGGCGTGCGGGTGCGCCCGAAGACCTCGTTGAACGTGTTGCCGCCGGCGCCCATCTCGGGCGTGTTCGACTTGCCGAGGACGA
>JBKECG010000390.1:0-1653 GCA_047974395.1 Pikeienuella sp.
ACCGGCCATGGCGAGATATTCGCCCGCTGGACTGCCGGTGCGGAGATCGCCGCCCGGATGCGCCATGCCGGCCAGTCGCTGGAGGAGGCCGCGCGGCATGTGGTGATGGAGGACCTTGCCAACCATGACGGCTCCGGCGGCGTCATCGCGGTGGATGGCGCGGGCAATCTCACGCTCATCTTCAATTGCGAGGGAATGTACCGGGCGAGTGTCCGCGCCGGCGAGGCGCCGGTGATCGCGATCTACTGACCGCCGGGAGCTCAGCGCCCCCGGAAAAGCCCGCCGAGAAGGCCGCGGACGACCGCCCTGCCCGACTGGCTGCCGAGCTGACGTGCGAAGCTCTTGGCAAAGGCTTCGCCGACTGAATCGCCACGCGCGCTGCGGCGCGATACCTGTGTGGTGGAACGCCCCACGCGGGCGCCCGAATAACGCCGTGCCGCGCGGTATTCGCGTTCCGCCGCCGAGTTATCCTCCTCCTCTTCCTGCCGGCTCGCGGCCTCCGCCGCCTTTGCGGCGCGGCTGGCAAGGATCTCCCGCGCGCTTTCCCGGTCGAACGGGGTATCGTATTTTCCGGCGACGGGGGATGCGGCGATCACCGCGGCCCGCATCGCCGGGTCGAGCGGGCCCAGTTGCGACGATGGCGGACGGATCAGCGTCCGTTCGGCAATGCCCGGCGCGCCCTTCCTGATCAGGAACGAGGTCACCGCCTCTCCGGTGCCGACCTCGCGGATCGCCTCCTCGATGGAGAAGCGCAGATTGTCGCGATAGGTCTCCGCCGCCTGCCTCAATGCCCGGCGGTCGCGGGCGGTAAAGGCCCGCAGCGCATGCTGTACCCGATTGCCGAGTTGGCCGAGGATATCCTCGGGTACATCCGCCGGATTCTGGGTGACGAAATAGATACCGACCCCTTTGGAACGGATCAGGCGTGCCACCTGCTCGACCTTCTCCACCAATGCGCGCGGCGCGTCCTCGAACAGCAGGTGCGCTTCGTCGAAAAAGAACACCAGCTTCGGCACATCGGGATCGCCAACCTCCGGCAGCGTCTCGAAAAGCTCGCTCAGAAGCCAGAGCAGGAAGGTCGCATAGACGCGCGGCGCCGCCATCAGCCGGTCGGAGGCGAGGATATTGATCCGGCCATGGCCCGCCGCGTCCCGCAGGAACAGATCGTCAAGCGCCAGCGCCGGTTCGCCGAAAAGCCGCCCCCCGCCCTCGTTTTCCAGCATCAGCAGGCTGCGCTGGATCGCGCCGACGGAGGCTGCGGACACATGGCCATATCGCAGCGACAGCGCGCCGCGGTTCTCCCCCACCCAGACCAGCAGTGCCTGAAGGTCCGCAAGATCGAGCAGCGGCAACCCCTGTTCATCCGCAATACGGAAGGCGATGTTGAGAATGCCTTCCTGAACCTCCGAAAGCTCCAGCAGGCGCGCTAGCAGCAGCGGCCCCATTTCCTCGACCGTGGTGCGGATGGGGTGCCCCTGTTCGCCGAAGAGATCCCAGAAGGTGACCGGACAGGCGCGGTAATTCAATTCCCAGCCGATCGTCGCCGCGCGCTCGGCAAAGGCGCCATGAAGCGGCGCCGCCGCCGACCCCGCCGCCGCCAAGCCGCTCAGGTCGCCCTTCACGTCGGTGAGGAAAACCGGCACCCCTGCGGAT
>JBKECG010000156.1:0-4367 GCA_047974395.1 Pikeienuella sp.
CCGGGGCGAAACCTGATCCGCTACCAGTGGCAATGCGAAACTGACCACGCTTTCGAAGCGTGGTTCGGCTCCGCCGCCGCTTATGACGAGCAGGCGTCGCACGGGCTCGTCTCCTGCGCGGTTTGCGGGGCGACCCGCATCGAAAAGGCGCTGATGGCGCCGGCGGTGCCGAAGAAGGGCGCGAAAACGAACGAGGAGGAGCCGGCGCAGCCGATGCTCTCCACCCCCGTACCCGCGCCCATTGCGGAGAAACTGGCCGCGCTCCGCCGCGAGATCGAGAAGAATTCCGATTATGTCGGTCGCCGTTTCGCCAGCGAGGCCCGCGCCATGCATCTTGGCGAGACCGAGCATCGCCAGATCCATGGCGAGGCAACCGGCGAGGAGGCGAAAGCCCTGATCGAGGAGGGCGTGCCGGTCGCGCCGCTTCCCTTCGCGATTCGCCGCGACGATTGAACCCCGCGCCGCGCCGTCGCCTTGCGGCCGAAGCGCGCCGACGATATAGCGACCCGCGCCCGCAGTCCGGGCGAGAAGGAGCCGCCCCGATGTCCGCCCCCTCAGCAGCGAACCCGGCCGCAGAGCGCGCCCGACCACGCCTCGTCATGAAATTCGGCGGCACCTCCGTCGCCGACATGGGCCGGATCAGAAGCGCCGCCGCCCGCGTCAAACGCGAAGTCGAGGCCGGTTACGACGTCGCCGTCATCGTCTCCGCCATGGCGGGGGAGACCAACAAGCTCGTCGGCTATGTCCGCGAGGCGGCGGAGACGCCCGGCTCCAACAATCCCGGTTTCTACGACGCGCGCGAATATGACAGCGTCGTCGCCGCCGGCGAGCAGGTCACCAGCGGGCTGATGGCGATCACCCTTCAGGAAATCGGCGTGCCGGCGCGGTCATGGGCCGGCTGGCAGGTGCCGGTGAAGACCACCGCCGCCCATGGCGCCGCGCGGATCGAGGGGATCGACACCGCCCGGCTGGACGAGCGTTTCGCGCAGGGGCTTCACGCCGTGATCGCCGGTTTTCAGGGCGTCGGCCCGGACGGGCGCATCACCACGCTCGGGCGCGGCGGATCCGACACCACCGCCGTCGCCTTCGCCGCCGCCCTGGGCGCGGAGCGGTGCGATATCTACACCGATGTCGATGGGGTCTACACCACCGATCCGCGGATTGAGCGCAAGGCGCGGAAGCTGGAGCGCATCAGCTTCGAGGAGATGCTGGAGCTGGCTTCGCTCGGCGCCAAGGTGTTGCAGACCCGTTCGGTCGAGCTTGCGATGAACCATGGCGTCAAGCTGATGGTCCGCTCCAGTTTCAGCGACGATCCGGGCACGCTGGTCTGCCCAGAGGAGGAAATCGTGGAGAAGAACGTCGTCTCCGGCATCGCCGCCGAGCGCGGACAGGCCAAGATCACGCTGCTGAAAGTGGCCGACCGCCCCGGCGTCGCCGCCTCGATCTTCGGCCCGCTCGCGGAAGGCGGGGTGAATGTGGACATGATCGTCCAGAACATCTCCGAGGAAGGGCATACCGACATGACCTTTTCCTGCGCCGAGGACGATGTGCGCCGGGCGCAGGCGCTCTTGGAGGCGGTCAAGGACGAGATCGGCTATCGTGAGATCGTGGTGGACGAGGATGTCGCCAAGGTCTCCGTCGTCGGTGTCGGCATGCGGTCGCATTCCGGCGTCGCGCAGAAGATGTTCGGCGCGCTGGCGGCGGACGGGGTGAACATCAAGGTGATCACCACATCCGAGATCAAGGTCAGCGTGCTGATCGACCGGAAATACATGGAGCTGGCCATCCAGTCGCTCCACGGCGCTTTCGGCCTCGACAAGGCCTGAACCGCGCGCCGGGCGAGGCGTGGCCAAGGGGAGAGAGGGGAGCATGCCGGCCAGTGCGGGCATAGGTTCGCGCGTCCTGCTCCGCCGGCTGCGTCAGGTCATGGCGCAGCCCGGCGACCCGCAGGCGCGTCTCGACCGTATCGTTTCGGTGATCGCCACCAATATGGTGGCGGAGGTCTGCTCGATCTATCTGCGCCGCGACGAGGCGATGCTGGAGCTTTGCGCCACCGAGGGCCTGCGCAAGGAAGCCGTTCACCGCACCCGCTTCCGCTTCGGGCAGGGCCTTGTCGGCCGGATCGCGCAGCGGGCGGAGCCCTTCTCCACCACCGACGCGCCGCGCGCGCCGGGTTTCGAATACCGGCCCGAAACCGGCGAGGAGATCTACTCCAGCTTCTGCGGCGTGCCGATCCAGCGGCTCGGCAAGGTGATGGGCGTGCTGGTCGTCCAGAACGCCGTCGCCCGCGACTATACCGAGGAGGAGATCGACGCGCTCGAAGTGATCGCCATGGTGATCGCGGAGATGGCCGACGCCGGCCAGCTCACCGGCGAGGGGTTCGACCTCGCCCGTTCGGCCCCGCGCGCCTATGAGGGCGTCGGCGCCTCGGACGGCGCGGCGATCGGCGTGGTTCATCTCCATGAGCCGAAACTGGCGATCACCAATCCCTTCACCGACGATGTGGAGGGCGAGCGCGCCCGGCTCGACGCCGCCATGGGCGATCTGCGCGATGAGGTTGACGCGCTGGTCGCGGCCGACCTTTCCGGCGCGCCCGCCGAATATCGCGAGGTGCTGGAAGCCTATCGGATGTTCGCCCATGACAAGGGCTGGCTCCGGCGCCTCCACGAGGCTGTGGCCTCCGGCGTCGTGGCGGAAGTCGCGGTGGAGCGGGTGCAATCCGCGGCCCGCAGCCGGATGGAGCGGGCGGCGAACCCCTATCTGCGCGACCGGCTGCATGATCTCGACGATCTCGCCAACCGGCTGCTGCGCCGGCTCCATGGCAAGGGGCGGGACGAGGCCCCGTGGAACGCGGTGCTGATCTGCCGCACCATCGGGCCGGGCGAATTGCTCGACCATGGCGGGCGCATCTCCGCCGTGGTGATGGAGGAGGGGGCGGTCGGCTCCCACGCCGCCATCGTCGCGCGGGCGCTGGCCATCCCGATGGTGATCGGGGTCGAACGCATCGTCGCCGAGGCGGAGAATGGCGACACGATCATCGTCGATGGCGACCGGGGCGAGGTCTTCCTGCGTCCTCCCGAAAATCTTGTCGACGCCTATGCCGAAAGGATCGCCCTGGCCGAGGAGGCCGAGGCCCGCTACCGCGCCATCCGTTCCCGCCCGGCGAAGACGGTCGATGGCGTCGAGATTTCGCTCCAGATCAACGCCGGGCTGCTTTCCGACATGCCCGACCTTTTCGATGTCGGCGCGGCGGGGGTCGGGCTCTACCGGACCGAGCTTCAGTTCCTGACCCGGCCAACCCTGCCGCGCCGCTCGGATCAGGCCGCGCTTTATGGCCGGGTGCTGGACGAGGCGCAGGGCGCGCCGGTCACCTTCCGCACGCTCGATATCGGCTCCGACAAGGTGCTGCCCTATATGAAGCGCTTCACCGAGGAGAACCCGGCGCTTGGCTGGCGGGCGATCCGGGTCGGGCTGGACAAGCCCTTCGCGCTGAAGATGCAGGCGCAGGCGCTCCTGCGCGGGGCCGGGGCGCGGCCCTTGCGGATCATGTTTCCCTTCATCGCCGACGAGGCCGAATTCTACGAGGCGCGCGCGATCGTCACCGGCGCCCGCAACCGGCTGCGCCGGCTTGGCTATGAAGTGAGCGACGCGCTCGCCATCGGCGCGATGCTGGAGACGCCCTCGCTGGCCTTTGCTTCGGACAGGTTCATGGCCGATGTGGATTTCCTCTCCGTCGGCGGCAATGATCTGATGCAGTTTTTCTTCGCCGCCGACCGGAGCAATGAGCGGGTGCGCCAGCGCTATGATCCGCTTTGCGCGCCTTTCCTCGCTTTCCTGCGCGATGTGGTGGCGCGGGCGGATCGGGCGGGCACGCCGATCTCGTTTTGCGGCGAGGCCGCCGGGCGGCCCGAAGACGCGGTGGCGCTCGCCGCGATCGGGTTCCGCACGCTTTCGATGCGGCCGGCCTCCATCGGTCGGGTGAAATACGCGCTCCGCGCCGTCAATCTGGCCGAAGCCCGCGAAGCGGTGGATGAGGCGATCGAAAAGGGCGCCTCGGCCCGCCCGGCGCTCGCGGCGCTTCTCGCCCGCGCCGGCGCGGCCTGAGCGCGCGGGTCAGAGCCGGATCGCCTCGACCATATCGCCCTTGTCATGCGCCGGCGCGTCCGGCGGCATGACGATCAGCGCGTTGGCCGAGGCCAGAATCGAAAGCAGCGAGCTGTCCTGGTTCGGATAGGGAAAGGCGATCAGCCCCTGATCCGTTTCTTCGAGCCGGGCGCGGATGTAATGTTCGCGCGGCCCGTTCGCCTTCAGCGGCGAGCCGAGCCGGGCGCGGATGCGGGGCAGGGGCGCCGCCTCCAGCCCGAGGA
>JBKECG010000461.1:0-2316 GCA_047974395.1 Pikeienuella sp.
CCGATCCGTGTGAAGAGCTGATAGGTGAACTCAAACACAGAGCCATCTGGAGATTGCACCCGCAGAACTTCGCTCTCGCTTGTTGGGGCAGCGTCGCTGCGTTCTGCGTAGACGGCCAGAACATCATCCAGCGGATCGCCGGGTTGCAGGCCGAGGATTTCGTATGGGTACGGACGTTCGGCAGGGGCGGGCATGGCCACCAGTGTAAACGGCGGAGCAATACTCGGCCACGGTAGCGACGGCATAGTGTTGTCGCGGGCGGCGTAAAAGTCGTCCACTTTTGCCCTTTCGGATTTCGGGAGGGCTTGGGGATATACACCGTGGACTTGTATTTGAAGGTGCGTCACGCTCATTTCCAGGATGGATTGAGCGGGCGTCAGATTGCCCGGGATTTTGGGATCAGCCGGGACAGTGTTGCGAAGATGTTGGCCTATTCGGAACCGCCGGGATATCGGCGGACAGCGCCGATCAGGCGCCCGAAGCTGGATGCGTTCACCAGCCAGATGGACCAATGGCTTGCTGAAGACAGGAGCCGCCCTCGCAAGCAGCGTCACACCGCCAAGCGTATTTTCGAGCGGTTGCGGGACGAGTGCGGTTTTGATGGCAGCTACACCATCGTCAAGGATTACGTTCGAGACTGGAAGCGGACCGGCAAGGAGATGTTCGTGCCGCTGAGCCATCCGCCCGGTCATGCACAGGCCGATTTTGGTGAAGCGCTTGTCGTGATCGGCGGCGTCGAGCAGAAGGCACACTTCTTTGCCCTCGATCTGCCGCACAGCGACGCGTGCTACATCCGGGCCTATCCTGCGGCCAATACCGAGGCGTGGCTTGACGGCCATGTCCATGCCTTTGCGTTCTTTGGCGCGGTTCCCCAGTCGGTTCTTTATGACAATGACCGCTGCCTGGTTGCCCGGATTCTGCCGGATGGCTCCCGGCAAAGAACCCAGCGGTTCAGCGCGATGTTGTCGCATTACGTGATCCGGGACCGCTATGGCCGTCCCGGCAAGGGCAATGACAAAGGGGCCGTGGAGGGGCTGGTCGGCTACGGACGTCGCAACTTCATGGTGCCGATCCCGTCCTTTCCGGACTGGCACGCGTTCAACGCTCACCTGGAAGAGCAGTGCCGCAAGCGCCAGGGTGATGTTCTGCGTGGCCACAAGGTCAGCATCGGGGAACGGCTGAAGGCCGATCTCGCGGCGATGCGGGATTTGCCCGGCACCCCCTTTGAGGCCTGTGAGTTGCAAAGTGGCCAGGTCACATCGACATCCGTGGTGCGTTATCGCGGCAATGATTACTCGGTGCCGGTTGCCTACGGCCACCGTGCGGTCTGGATCAAGGGCTTCGTGACCCGGGTTGTCATCGGCTGCGGCGCCGAGGTGATCGCCGAGCATTCGCGCTCCTATGACACCGGCGACATGGTGTTTGATCCACTGCATTACCTGGCGCTGATCGAACGCAAGATCATGTCCTTCGATCAGGCCGCGCCTCTGCAGGGCTGGGAGTTGCCCGAAGCGTTCAAAACCCTGCGCCGACTGCTGGAAGCCCGGCAGGGAAAGGCCGGCAAGCGCGAGTATGTGCAGGTCCTGCGCCTTCTGGAGCGCTTCGAGATTGATGTGCTGCATCTTGCCGTCAAAGATGCCCTGCGAATGGGAGCGGTCAGCTTCGATGCAATCAAGCACCTGATCTTGTGCAGGGTCGAGCAAAGGCCTCCGAGGCTGGATCTGGATGTTTATCCCTTCCTGCCCAGAACCAACACCACCACCTCCGCCGCATCTTACATGAGCCTGCTGGCAGGGGGTGGGGCATGACGGATGCACCCGAACTGCTGCTGGCCCACCATCTCAAAACGCTTCGGCTGCCCACGTTCCTGCGTGAACATGACAAGCAGGCCCGTATCTGCGCCGCTGAAGGCGTAGATCACGTGCGTTATCTGGCCCGGCTGACCGAGCTGGAACTGATCGACCGGGAACGGCGCATGGTGGAACGCCGGATCAAGGCCGCAAAGTTCCCGACCATCAAAAGCCTGGACAGCTTCGACTTCAAGGCGATCCCGTCGCTCAACAAGATGATGGTGCTGGAGCTGGCGCGCTGCGAATGGATCGAACGCAAGGAGAATGTGATCGCGCTCGGTCCCTCCGGCACCGGCAAGACCCATGTCGCCCTCGGGCTGGGACTGGCTGCCTGCCAGAAAGGATTGCCTGTCGCCTTCGTGACCGCCGCAGCCCTCGTGCACGAGATGATGGAGGCCCGCGACGAAAAACGCCTCCTGCAACTCCAGCGCAAACTCGCCAAGGTCAAACTGCTGATCATCGACGA
>JBKECG010000465.1:0-8476 GCA_047974395.1 Pikeienuella sp.
ACCGGCACCAAGATGATCCATCTCGGCAGGAACACCCGTTCGCGCATCGTCTCCAAGGGGATCAGCGCCGGCAAGGCGCAGAACACCTATCGCGGCCTCGTCTCCATGCATCCGAAGGCGAAGTCGAGCCGCAACTACACCCAGTGCGACAGCCTGCTGATCGGCGATGAATGCGGCGCGCACACGGTGCCCTATATCGAGTGCCGCAACAATTCGAGCCGGGTCGAGCATGAGGCCACCACCTCCAAGGTCGATGACGACCAGCTTTTCTATTGCCGCCAGCGCGGCGTGAGCGAGGAGGAGGCGGTCGCCCTCGTCGTCAACGGTTTCTGCAAGGAAGTGTTGCAGGAGCTGCCGATGGAGTTCGCGGTCGAGGCGCAGAAACTGGTGGCGATCAGCCTTGAAGGATCGGTCGGATGATCGCGGAGCTGCGCGAGGAGCCCCCGCCGCCCCCGGCTGGAAAGCGCGCCCGTCCGGCGCGCCCGAAGGTCTCCATCGGCCATGCCGGGCGGTTGAACATGACCGGAGGGGGGCGCTGGCTGATCTTCGCGCTGATCCTGATCTTCATCGCCGCGCAACTGGTCGATGAACTGGTGGACTGGCTGGCGGAGCCCTTGCGGCTGGTCCCGGCGCAGGCCGCGGTGCTGGAGGTGGCGCTGGGGCTGATCCTGTTCCTCCTCTGGAGCGTCTGCATGCTCGCCTGGGTCAGAGGCGCCCGGTCGCGCCGCGACCGGGACTGAGCCGGACGGGGATCATGGTCGCCATCCTTTTCGTGGAGCATGGGCATGAACGCCTATATCGCGCCGGTGGCGCTGCTGTCCCTGTCGAATGTCTTCATGACCTTCGCCTGGTACGGGCACCTGAAACACAAGGGCGCCGCGCTCTGGATCGTCATCCTGGCGAGCTGGGGCGTCGCCTTCTTCGAATACTGCCTCGCGGTTCCGGCGAACCGGATCGGCCATCAGGTCTATTCGGCGGCGGAGCTGAAAACGATGCAGGAGGTGATCACGCTGGCGGTCTTCGCCGTCTTCTCCGTGGTCTACCTCAGGGAAAGCCTCTCTTGGGGCGTGCTGGCCGGCTTCGCCCTGATCGCATCGGGCGCGGCGCTGGTCTTCAGAGGATAGGGCGCGAGCGCGCCGGGAAAGGGCATGATGCTTGAGATTTCGAACCTCCACGTGAAGCTGGCGGAGGAGGACAAGGCGATCCTCAAGGGCGTCGATCTGAAGATCGGCCCGGGCGAGGTGCATGCGATCATGGGGCCGAACGGCTCCGGCAAGTCCACGCTTTCCTATGTGCTTTCGGGCAAGGACGGTTATGAGGTGACCGAGGGCGAAGCGAAGCTGCTCGGCCAGGACCTGCTTGACCTGGAGCCGGAGGAGCGGGCGGCGGCGGGGCTTTTCCTCGCCTTCCAGTACCCGGTGGAGATCCCCGGCGTCGGCAACATGACCTTCCTGCGCACCGCGCTCAACGCGCAGCGCCGGGCGCGCGGAGAGCCGGAGCTGGACGCCGGCGCGGTCCTGAAGCTGATCCGCGCCAAGGCGAAGGAATTGCAGATCGACGCCGAGATGCTGAAGCGCCCGGTCAATGTCGGCTTTTCGGGCGGCGAGAAGAAGCGCAATGAAATCATGCAGATGGCGCTTCTTGAGCCGAAGATGTGCATTCTGGACGAAACCGATTCCGGTCTCGATGTCGATGCGATGAAGCTGGTCTCGGACGGGGTGAACGCGCTCCGGGCCGCCGACCGCTCCTTCCTCGTCATCACCCATTACCAGCGGCTTCTGGATCATATTCAGCCGGATGTGGTGCATATCATGGCCGATGGGCGGATGGTCGCCTCGGGCGGGCCGGAACTGGCGCTGGAGGTCGAGACCAACGGCTACGCCGATATCCTGGCTCAGGTGGCGTGATGAGCGCGCATGAAAAGGCGCTGGCGGCGAAATCCGCGATGGCGGAGGCGCTGCTGACCCGCCACCCGGCGGCGGCGAAGGGCGCGCCCTGGGCCGAGCAGGCGCGCGAAAGCGCCCGCGCCCGGCTCCTGGCCATGGGCGCGCCGGGGCGGCGCGACGAATACTGGCGCAAGACCGATCCGGCGCTGTTTCTGGACCCCGAGCCCCGCGCCGCTGTGCTGGAGGTGGACGAAACCCCGGTCTTCGACGAGGTTGACGCCCTGCGCCTCGTCTTCACCGATGGCGTCTTCCGCCCCGATCTTTCCGACGACCCGGCGCTGGAGGGGGTGGAGATCCAGCCCCTGGCCGACGCGCTCGCCGCCGATATCCACTGGGCGAAGGGCCTGTTCGGCGAGTTGGAGGCCGCCGGCCAGGACCCGGTCGCGCGCCCGCTCGCCGCGCTCAACACCGCGCGGGCCGGGGCGGGTTTCGTGATCCGCGTCGTCGGCGCGCCGAAAAAGCCGATCCTGTTCAGATATCTCCATGAAAGCGAGAATTCGGACGCGCTGATCCGCCATGTCGTCCGCATCGAGGCCGGATGCGGCGTGACGCTGCTGGAGACCGGCCCCGCCGCCGCGCGGTTCAACAAGGTGGTCGAGATCGACGTGGCCGAAGGCGCCGCCTGCCATCATGTCCGCGCGCAGGGGCGCGATCATGAGCGCGTCGCCGCGGCGCATGTCTTCGCCCGGCTGGCGGCGCGGAGCACCTTCAAGAGCTTCACCATGACCATGAACGGCAGGCTGACGCGCAACGAGACCGTGCTGAGCTTCACCGGCGACGACGCCGTCGGCCATGTCGCCGGCGCCGCGATCGGGGCCGAAGGGTTCCGCCATGACGACACGGTCTTCGTCACCCATGACGCCGAGAATTGCGAAAGCCGGCAGGTGTTCAAGAAGGTGCTGAAATCCGGCGCGAAAGCCGTCTTCCAAGGCAAGATCCTGGTCAAGCCGGGCGCGCAGAAGACCGACGGCTATCAGATCAGCCAGGCGCTGCTGCTGGATGACGACGCTGTTTTCGACGCCAAGCCGGAGCTGGAGATCTACGCCGACGACGTCGCCTGTTCGCATGGCTCGACCTGCGGCGCGGCGGATGAGGATTCGCTGTTCTACCTCCGCTCGCGCGGGGTGCCGGAGGCGGAGGCGACCACGCTGATGGTGCTGGCCTTCGTCGATGAGGCGATCGCCGAGATCGAGGATGAGGCCATCGCCGATCTGATCCGGGCGCGCGTCGCCGGCTGGCTCGACCGGCGAAACGGCTGAACCGGTGGCGCGGGGGCTGACAGGAAGGATCGCGGCGGCCTGGGCGGGGCCGGCGGAGTCCTGGCGCGCCGAATGGCGCGCGGGCGTGGGCGAGCCGCGGCTTCTGGCCTACGCCATGGGGGCCAGCGCCTTCCTCACCCTTGGGGCCATGGCGGCCGAGGCGATCCGCCCGGAACTGGCCATGGGCGATGAGCGCGAGGCCTGGTTCGCCGCGCGCTTCTTCGCCGGGCTCTCCTTTTTCCCGCTGGCGCTTTATCTTTCGGCGGCGCTGATCCGGCTGGCGGCGCGGGCCTTCGGCGGGAGCGGCGGCTGGCGGGAGACCCGGCTGGCGCTGTTCTGGTCGGGGCTCGTCTCCGGGCCGGCGGCGGCGCTGGTGCTGGCCTTCGGGGCCGGGCTGGGCGCCGGCGCGCCATCGCGGGCGCTGGCGGGGCTGATCTGGGTGCTGCTTCTGGCCCCGATGCTGGCGGCGGCGCATGGGCTCAGCCGCTGGTCGGTGCTTTCGGTCTTTGCGGCGCTGGCGGCGGCGGCCTTCGCGCTGAATACGCTCGGATGAGCGGCGCGGCGGAATTCGACGCGGGCGGGGTCGCGGTGACGCCCCGCATCGGCTACACCTGCGGCGTCGCGCCCGCGCCGGGCGGCGAGGCCCGTTTCCGTTTCACAGGCGCATGATGCTGAACTTCCTGATATACAACCTGCTGCAAAGCTACCGCGCGCCGCGCGCGGCTGCGCGGCGCGCGCTTGAAGTCATCGACACATTCGAAGAGATCGCGCTGATCCTCGGCCTGTCCTTCACCGTCACCGCCTTTCTGGAGGGGCTGGTGCTGTTCGCCGGGGGCGGGGTGATGTTCGGGATCGGCCTGATCTTCTCCAATCTCGTCTTCAATCTGGTCGCCTATGTGGTCGCTATGTTCCTGATCCAGCGGATCGGCGCGCTGTTCGGCGGCGGGGCGTCGATGCGGGATATCGCCGTGGTCCTGGCCTGGCATTCCCTGATGATGGTGGTCTTCGCGCCGCTCGTCGCGGTGGTGATGCTGCCCGGGGTCGGCCCCGGCGTGTTGATGCTGATCGGGCTGGCGCTTCTGGCGCTGGTCGGCTTCATGCTCTGGCTGCTCGCCAATTTCATCGCCGAGGCGCATGGATTCGCCAGCGCCCTCCGCGTCGCCGGGGCGCTTTTCGCCGGGATGTTCGTGATCGGCCTGGTGCTTTCATCCCTGATCCCCAATCTGCTGATCCCCGCCCAATGACCATGACCGACAAGACCGCCCCCCGCTACGATGTCGCGGATATCCGCAGGGATTTCCCGATCCTCTCGCGAAAGGTGAATGATCGCCCGCTGGTCTATCTGGACAATGGCGCCTCGGCGCAGAAGCCGCAGGCGGTGATCGACGCGGTGACCCGCGCCTATGCCGAGGAATACGCCAATGTGCATCGCGGGCTGCATTACCTCTCCAATCTCGCCACCGACAAATACGAGGCGGTGCGCGGCAAGATCGCCCGCTTTCTGAACGCGCCCGAGGAGGAGGGGGTGATCTTCACCACCGGCTCCACTTTCGGGCTGAACATGGTCGCCTCAAGCTGGCTCTCGCCGCGGATCGAGCCGGGCGACGAGATCGTGCTGACGGTGCTGGAGCATCACGCCAATATCGTGCCCTGGCATTTCCTGCGCGAGCGTCAGGGCGCGGTGCTGAAATGGGTCGATATCGAGCCGGACGGCTCGGTCGATCCGGAAAAGGTGATCGCGGCGATCGGGCCGAAGACGAAGCTGGTGACGATCACCCATATGTCCAACGTCACCGGTGCGCTGACCGATGTGAAGACCATCGCCGCGGCGGCGCGGGCGAAGGGCGTTCCGGTCTGCGTGGACGGCTCTCAGGCGGCGGTGCATCTGCCGGTTGATCTGAAGGATCTCGGCGTCGATTTTTACGCGATCACCGGGCACAAGCTCTACGGGCCTTCGGCCTCCGGCGCGATCTGGATCGCCCCGGATCGGCTGGAGGAGATGCGCCCCT
This sequence comes from Pikeienuella sp., assembly GCA_047974395.1. Classification (GTDB taxonomy): domain Bacteria; phylum Pseudomonadota; class Alphaproteobacteria; order Rhodobacterales; family Rhodobacteraceae; genus Pikeienuella. The sequence goes on from JBKECG010000465.1 coordinate 5,215, forward strand.
TCCTCGGTGGCGGCGACATGATCCGCGAGGTGCGGCGCGATTGCGTCTCCTATAACGACCCGCCGTTCAAATTCGAGGCCGGCACGCCCGGCATCGTGCAGATGATCGGCCTCGGCGTCGCGCTCGACTACATGACCGGGCTGGGGATGGAGGCGATCGCGGCGCATGAGGCCGATTTGCGCGATTACGCCGCCGAACGGCTTGGCGGGCTGAACTGGCTGACGGTTCACGGCTCGCAAAAGCAGAAGGGGGCGATCTTCTCCTTCGTGATGGAGGGGGCGGGGCATCCGCATGACATCTCCACCATCATCGACCGTCGCGGCGTCGCCGTCCGCGCCGGCCATCATTGCGCCCAGCCGCTGATGGAGGCGCTTGGCGTGACCGCCACCTGCCGCGCCAGTTTCGGCCTCTACAACACGCGCGAGGAGGTCGATGCGCTGATCGACGCGCTCGGCCTCTGCCGCGAGCTACTCGGCTGAGCGCGGGCTGAGCCGCATCGAGCCGAGCGCGCCGGCGCGGATATCGCTCTCGGCCATCGACATCGGGATATATTCCCCGACGCGCCACAGTTCCGCCAGATCGTCGTAATGGCGCGAGAGCGGATGCCCGCTCTCGCCGGTGGAGATGATGAAGACCGAGCGGTCGAGATCTGCGAAATCATAGACCGCGCGATAGCCGGCCGCATGGGCGTTCATATAGGGCTCCGGCCCCTGGCCGAGGGTCTGGGCGCGCTGGACCGTGTAATCGCCGCCCGAGGTCTCATGCTCGATATTCACCAGCAGGTCGAAAGGCCATCTGAGGCCGAGCGGCGTCGCCAGATGCCGCGCCCGGTGCGCCTCTCCCCATCGCCAGGCGGCGATATCCGCGCCATAGGCGGCGACCAGCTCGTCCAGCGCGTCGTCGAGCGCCAGCTTGGAGATCTCGGCGCAGGTCTCGACCCGCCGGGTCTTGTCGATATCGCACCAGCGCCCGGCGCCGTCTACATCGTAGAAGACCCGCTCGATGAAGAGCGGGCGGGCGCCTTCGATCTCGGGGAAACTCTCGCCCAGCTCGTCCGCGGTCACGCGCCGGGTCAGCGCGCGCATCCAGGCGGCGAAGATAAGGGGCTCGGGCGAATGCTCGCTCATCTCGCCATTCCAGGCCCCGAGCATTTTCAGCGCCGCCTCGCGCCGGTCGCCGCGCGCGTCGCCCACCGCCTCGTCCCGCGTCCACCAGAGGTCGGAGGCGACCAGCGGCAGGACCGCGCGCGCCATTTCGGAAACCGTGTCGTTCTGAAGCTCGATGAAACTGTCGGAGGTGTGGAATTCGCGCGCGTTCAGCTTCTGCTCGATCCGGCGGATGCGATAGGGCGCCTCCCAGTCGAAGGAGAGATGATCGGGGAAGGCGGCGTTGGTCGAGCGGTTGTTGGCGTTGGCGACCACGCCCGAACGCGGGCGGATCGAGCGCGGCGTCGATGCGCCGTCGCCGAGCCCCTCCCAGTCGTTCGCCGGTATCCAGCCCAGCGAGGGCAGCCGGCCGCGGCTGCGGCTGTCGGCCCGCCGTTTCGGCGGCCGGCCGGTGACGAATATGCCGACCCCGTTCCGGTCCGCCACGGCGACGTTCTGACCGGGGGCGAGCACCATTTCCCCGGCCCTGGCGGCTTCCTCCACCGTCGTCGCGCGCATCAGCTCCAGCGCCGCCTCCAGCGAGCGGTCCTCGGCGCTGAGCGCGGTCCAGGCGAGCGCGGCGACATGGCCTTCGGGCGTGACCGCGCCGAGATCGTAGAGATCGGGCGGCGGCACCGGCCCGTGGCGGGTCCAGCGCAGGGTCAGCGCCTCTTCGGGGGCGCCTTTCACCCGGATCGTTTCCCGGCGCGAGCGCATCGGCGCCCAGCCCTCCGGCGTCAGGTATTCCGCCGGATTTTCGGGATTCAGCTTTTCGATATAGATGTCCTGATCGTCGATTCCGGCCGTGGTCAGCCCCCAGGCGATGGATCGGTTGCGCCCGACCAGCACCGCGGGCGCGCCGGCGAGCGTTCCGCCGATCACGCCATTGCCGGGGAATTCCACATGCATCAGCATCCAGACGCTGGGCGCGGAGAGCCAGAGATGCGGATCATTGGCCAGAAGCGGCGCCCCCGTCGCGGTGCGCCTGCCGTCCACGGCCCAGACATTGGAGGCCCCGGCGCGGCGGGCCGGGGGGAAGAAGAGCTCCGCCAGCGCGGCGGCGGCATCCTCCGCCCCGCTTTCGGCCCTTTGCGAGCCGTCGGGCATGGTCAGGCCGGGATAGGCCTCGGCGAAGGCGGGCAGGGCCAGCATGCCGGGGTCGGGATAGAGCGGAAAGATATCCTCCAGCTGGTCCGGCGTCAGGATGCGCAACAGCTTGGCGCGCCGCGTCTCCATCTCGGCGGCGTTGGTCAGGCGCAGGGCCATGACCTTCAGGATCGCCAGCGAATCGGCCGGGGTCCAGGGCGCGAGCCCTTCGTCGAACAGGAAGAATTCCGGCGCCCCGCGCCCCAGCGCATCCTCGTTCACCACGCCGATCCATGCGTTGACCCCGGCGGCGTAGGCCTCCAGCGCGCGAATCGTCTCCGGCGACTGATGCTTGAGCGAGGCCTGCGCCAGGTTCTGAAGATCCAGCGCCCTCAGATTGCGGTCGAGCGCCAGCGCCGCCGGGCCGAAAATCTCCGCCAGCCTTCCCTGCGCGCCGCGTCGCGACAGCTCCATCTGCCAGAGCCGCTCCTGCGCATGGACCAGGCCCATGGCGAAATAGGCGTCCTCCTCGGTCTTCGCGTAGATATGCGGCACGGCGTTGGCGTCGCGCACGATCTCGACATCCCGCGCGAGCCCGTCGAGCGTGTATTCGCCCTCATAGACCGGCTGCGAGCGCGACAGCAGATAATAGCCGAGCCCCGCCGCCGTGAGCGCCAGCGCCAGCAAGCCGCCGACGAGCCAGAGCAGGGCTCGGAACAGTGTGCGCATCTGGTCGCTTCTCCGCTTGCTCGGGGCGCCGCTCTTGACCGGCGGCGATCTGATGGCGACTGTGCCGCCAGTCTGACGCCGTTACAACGGAGAGGAAAAAATGGCCAGAACCGCATTCATCGGACTGGGCGTGATGGGGTTTCCGATGGCGGGCCATCTGGCCGGCGCAGGTCATGACGTGGTGGTCTACAACCGCAACGCCGCGAAGGCCGAGGCGTGGCTGAAGAGCCATGGCGGGCGCGCCGCGCCGACCCCCGCCGCGGCGGCCGAGGGGGCGGAGTTCGTTTTCGCCTGCGTCGGCA
>JBKECG010000184.1:0-3583 GCA_047974395.1 Pikeienuella sp.
GTGGATCATGACGCCTCCCCCGAGACGGCGACGGAGGCGGGGCGCAATTCGGTCCAGACCTCGTCGATATGGGCGAGGCAGGCCGCGCGCGACCCGCGGAACCCTTCGGCGGACCAGCCCCAGGGCGGCGGGCGAAAGCCCGGCCATATCGAATGGCGGCCATCCTCGGAGATCACCACCGCGTATTCCGTCTCATCGGCGTCGCTCATGCGCATTCCCTCGTCTCAGGCTTCGGGCAAAAGCCCGCCGGCGGCGAGCCGCTCAAGGCTTTCCGCGAAGCTCGCGAAGATGAACTCCCGCTCGGCCTCGCCATGGGCGGTGGACAGAAAACCGCCCCGGTCCCCCGGCCGCAGGTGCAGCCCCCGCGCCAGCAGCATCAGCGACAGAAGCGACATCGCCTCCGGCGTGATCCGGCTGCGGCTGGCGGCGATCCCGAACTGGGAGCCGAAATGCGCGAAGCGCAGGGCGAGGCGCTTCGCCTCCATCGCCGCGTTCAGCCGCCCGACCAGCGCCGCCGTCTCCGCGTTCAGCCCGGACTGGAGCGCCGGCCCCTTCTCGACCAGCACCCTCGCCATCGCCAGCGCGGCGGTCAGCGACAGCGGGTGGCGGCAATGGGTGCCGGCGAAAAAGGTCGTCGGAACCGAAGGCGCGGAGCCGTCGCCGAAACGCCACTGACCGCCATCGACCCGGTCCATGAACCGGGCCGAACCGGCGATCAGCGACAGCGGCAGACCGCCGCCGGCGATCTTGCCATAGGTGGCGAGATCGGCCCGCACCCCGAAATGCTCCTGCGCGCCGCCGGGCGCGACCCGGAAGCCGGAGATCATCTCGTCGAAGATCAGCGCCGCGCCGGTCCTTTCGGTCACGGCCCGCAATTCATGCAGGAATTCGCGCGGCTGATGCTCGGGAAACCGGCTCTGCACCGGTTCGACCAGCACCGCGGCCAGCCGCCCGCCCCGCCGGCGCAGGATGTCCAGCGCGCGCGGATCGGCGTAGTCCAGCACCATCACGTCGCGCCCGAGCGCCCCCTGCACGCCGATGAACCCCGGCGCGGCGCCGGTGATCCTCAGCCGCTCCAGCAACGGACGCAGCAACCGCAGCGGCCCCGATCCGGCGCGGGCCAGCGCGCCCCGGCGGATATATTCCAGCCGCTTCGCCCTGAAGAGCGCAAGATCCGCATGGCCGTGATAGGCGTTGGTGAAAACCGCGATCTTCGCCCGCCCGGTGGCGGCGCGGGCGATGCGGATCGCGGCCATCACCGCCTCGGTCCCGGTATTGGAGAAGGTTAACCGCTCATGCCCGGTCAGCCCGGCGAAAAGCCGCGCGGCCTCGCCGGCGATCTCGGATTGCGGGCCGATGGGAAAGCCGCGCGCGAGCCGCTCCTCCAGCGCCTCGCGGATCGGCGCGGGGTTGTGGCCAAGGAGGTTGCAGCCGAGCCCCATCAGGATATCGACATAGTCGTTGCCGTCGATATCCCGCAGCCGCGCGCCCTCGGCCCGATCCGCGACGATCGGGTAATACGCCTCCTTCAGCGCCGCCGAGAACGGCATGGCCAGCGGCGTCTTGTCGGCGAGAACCGGCCGGTTCGCCTCGGCCATCGCCTTGGAGGCGGGGGTGCGACGGGCGAATGCGGCGACGATTTCGGCCAAGAGATCGTTGGTCGGAGATCCGGGCGGCGGGGCGTTCATTCCGCGGCCTCCATGCTGGCGGCGGCGGGCCGTTTCGCGCAGATGAAACAGGCGGCGCCGTCCGCATCGACCGCGCCGGCGCCCGACATGGTCTCCATCCGCGCATTGAACCCGGCGGCGTCCAGCCGCGCCAGCACCCCGCCCAGATCATGGCCATGGACCGGATAATCGACGCCCCGATGCGCCCAGCCGGGCCGGCGCGCGGCGAATTCAGCCAGCCGGCGCAGCCGCAGGCGCCGCATGAACGGCCGGTTCAGGATCGCGAGCCAGAGCGCCGGCGCGGCGGCTTCTCCGTCCGGGCGGCGATACATGTCCACGCGAAAGGCGCCGGTTCCGGTCGCCGCGTCATAGCGGGGCGTGATCAGCCAGGCGTAATCACGCCGGATCTCGCCCGCCGCCGGCGCGCCCAGCCAGTGGCGCGCCATCTGCGCCGGGTGGTTGATGTCGAAGACGAAGGCCCCGCCCTCCTCCAGCGCCGCATGGACGGCGCGAAAGACACGGCTCAGCTCGTCCAGATCCTTCATGTGGTTGAGCGAGGCGCTGGCGCAGACCACGCCGGCGACCGGCGCGGACAGCCGGAAATCGCGGGCGTCGCCCTGGATCAGTTCCGCCTCCGGCGCGTTGGCGGCGGCGCGGCGCAGCATGTCCTCGGACATGTCGAGCCCGGTCGCCGCAAAGCCCCGCGCGATCATCGGCGCCATCATCTGCCCGGTGCCGCAGCAAAGATCCAGCACCCGCGCGCCGGGGCTGAGCCGACCGAGCAGCCCACGCTCCAGCAGGTCGCGCGCGCGATCGCGGTAATCGGGGCCGAGCGTCCGGTCATAAAGCCATGCCCAGGCGTCGTAATCGGTTTCCGTTCCGGTCATGTCGCCGCCTCCGCCCCGATTGATCCCGCGTCCAGAAAGGCCCGCACGTAACGGCGCAGCAGCGCCTCGTTCAGCGCCGGCTCCGGCGGTCCATCGCCAAGCGCCGCGCGGGTCGCGGCGCAGGCGTAGGGCCAGGTCTCGCCCGCATAACCCTCCGCCCCGCCAAGCGCGGCGAGGGCGTGAAGCGGGTGCGAGGGGTCCTCCCGCGCGATCCGGTCCAGAAGCGCCCGCCATTCGCCGGGGGGCAGGCGACGAAGCGGCCGCCCCTCCGCCGCGCAGGCGTCGAAAAGCGCGCCGACCGGGATCGCGGTGGAATGGGTCAGGTGGAACACATCGCCCGCTGCGCCGGGCGCCCCGGCCAGATGCAGGATCGCGCGCGCGACGTAATCCACCGGCAGGATGTTCAGCAGCGCCTCGCCCGCCGGCGCGGCCCCGGCGGCGAGATAACCCTGAAGCCGGCGGCCGAGAATGTCGGCGGCGTTGAAAGCGCCGGTGAGGCTGCTCCCCGCGACGGCGCCAAGCCGGTAGATACGCGCCGGCAGCCCGCGCACGCGGGCCTCTTCGACAAGCCGCTCCGCCACCCATTTGCTGAGATTGTAGCCCCCCGCGGGGGCCGGCGCGTCGGCGGCGGCGACCGTCTCGACAAGCGGCGCGGCGCCCGGCGCGAAGGCGCTCAGCGTGGAGACATGATGCAGCGGCGCCCCCGCCGCGCAGGCGAGGCGCAGGACCTCCTTCACCCCCTCGACATTGGCGGCGCGAAGCGCGCGATAGGGGCTGAGATGACGCACCTCGGCCCCGCAATGGATGATCGCGCCGGCCTCGGCGACGATCCGGGCGCGGTCCCCCTCCGAAAGACCGAGCCCGGGCGCGGAGAGATCGCCGCGAAGCGCGATCGCCCGCCCGGCGATATCCTCCCGCTCCAGCCCGTAACGGCGAAGCGCGGCCCCGATCGCATCTCCGCCGCCCCGGGTGAGGCACAGAAACCGGCGCGCCGGATCGGACAGAAGCTCATGCAGAAGATGCGCGCCG
>JBKECG010000043.1:0-4377 GCA_047974395.1 Pikeienuella sp.
GCCGGATGGCGCCATTTCCCTCGACCAGATATTTGAAACTGGTCAGCTCCGCCGCCCCCACCGGCCCGCGCGCATGCATCTTGCCGGTGGCGATGCCGATTTCGGCGCCCATGCCGAACTCGCCGCCATCGGCGAACTGGGTGGAGGCGTTGCGCATCAGGATCGCGCTGTCGAGCCGCTCGAAGAACCGCGCCGCCGCCGCATCGTCCTCGGTGACGATGCAATCGGTATGCTGCGAGCCATGGCGGCGGATATGGGCGATGGCGCCATCCACGCCGTCCACGACCTCGGCGGCGATGATCATGTCGAGGAACTCGCGGCCGAAATCATCCGCCGCAGCGGGCGCGACGCCCGGAAGCGCCTGCAGCGCGGCCCCGCCCCTCACCTCCACCCCGGCGGCGACCAGATCGGCGATGAGCCGCGCGCCGAGGCCGGAGAGAATGCTGCGGTCGATCAGCAGGCATTCGGCCGCGCCGCAGACGCCGGTGCGGCGGGTCTTGGCGTTCAGCACCACCTTGCGCGCCTTTTCCGGGTCCGCCGCCGCATCGACATAGACATGGCAGATCCCTTCGAGATGGGCGAAGACCGGCACGCGCGCCTCGCTCTGCACCAGCCCGACCAGGCCCTTGCCGCCGCGCGGCACGATCACGTCTATCCATTCCGGCGCGGCCAGCATGGCGGCGACGAAGGCGCGCTCGCGCGTCGGCGCGATCTGCACCGCGTCTTCGGGCAGCCCGGCCTTGCGCAGCCCTTCGACGATGCAAGCGTGGATCGCGGCGGCGGAGTGGAAGCTTTCCGAGCCCCCGCGCAGGATCGCGGCGTTGCCGGATTTGACGCAGAGCCCGCCGGCGTCAGCGGTCACGTTCGGCCGGCTCTCATAGATCACCCCGACCACGCCGAGCGGGGTGCGCACCCGGCGGATGCGCAGGCCGTTCGGCCGGGTCCAGTCGGCCAGCACTTCGCCGACCGGATCAGGCTGCGCGGCGACGGCCCGAAGCCCCGCCGCCATGGCGCCGATCCGCTCCGGCGTCAGCAAGAGCCGGTCCAGCATGGCGTCGGAGAGGCCCTTTTCGCGAGCGAACGCCATATCCATGGCGTTGGCGGCTTTGATCCCGGCGGCGCGCGCCTCGACCGCCTCGGCGGCGGCCTCCAGCGCGGCGCGTTTCGCTTCGGCCGGGGCGAAGGCCAGCGCCGCCGCCGCCGCCCGCGCCCGGGCGCCGATTTCGGCCATCATCGCCGTCGCGTTCTGCGCCTCGCCATCCATCGCCGCCTCCCTCAGTCCCAGATCACCATATCGTCGCGATGCGCCATCGCCGCCCGGCCGGGATGGCCGAGCGCGGCCTCGATCGCCTCCGAACGCAGCCCGGCGATGGCGCGGGCCTCAGCGGCCGGATAGGAAGCCAGCGCGACGCCGAGCGCGGCCCCGCCCTCAAGCGCGATCTGCACCGGGGCGCCGCGGTCGAAATCGCCCTCCACCGCCCGCACCCCGGCCGGCAGCAGCGACTTGCCGCGCCGAAGCGCCGCGGCCGCGCCGGCGTCCACAATCAGCTTCCCCTCGGGGCGCATCGCCGCGATCCACTGCTTGCGCGCGGCCTGCGGGCTGGCGGCGGGGGCGAACCATGTCGCGGCGGCGCCCTGATCCAGCGCCTGAAGCGGCCGGATCCGGTCGCCGCGTGCGATGGCCATGGCGCAGCCGGCCTTCATCGCCGTCTTCGCGGCGATCAGCTTGGTGCGCATCCCGCCCTTGGCCCCTGCGCTGCCGGCGCCGCCGGCCATCGCCTCGACCTCCGGTGTCAGTTCCGTCACCAGCGGGATATGCCGCGCCGCCGGATCGCGACGCGGATCGCCGGTGTAAAGCCCGTCCACATCCGATAGCAGCACCAGCGCATCCGCCCCGATCATCGAGGCGATCTGCGCCGCCAGCCGGTCATTGTCGCCATAGCGGATCTCATCCGTCGCCACGGTGTCATTCTCATTGACGATGGGCGCGACGCCGAGATCCAGGAGCGTGCGCAGCGTCGCGCGCCCGTTGAGGTAACGCCGGCGCTCATGGGTGTCCTCCAGCGTGACCAGCACCTGCCCCGCCTTCAGCCCATGGGGCTCCAGCGCCTCCTCATAGGCGCGGGCGAGCCGGATCTGCCCGCCCGCCGCCGCCGCCTGCGCCTGATCCAGCGCCAGCGCCCCCGGCGCGAGGCCGAGCGCGCGCCGGCCGAGCGCGATGGAGCCGGAAGAGACGATCAACGCCTCCGCCCCGCGCGCGCGAATATCGGCCACATCCGCCGCCAGCCCGGCCAGCCACTCGGCCCGCAGCGCGCCAGTCGCGGCGTCCACCAGCAGCGCCGAGCCGATCTTGACCACGACGCGCCGCGCCGTCGCGAGACTGGGCGAGGTGCCCATGCTCAGGGCGTCCACGGCTCGCGCTCCTCCGGGGCCGGCCGCGCGGCGGCGCGCTGGCTTTCGATCTCGACGCGAAGCGCCCGAAGCGCGCCCGACACCCCGTCGCCGGACACGCCGGACAGAAGCCGCACATCGCGCGCGCCGGCGGCCTCCAGCGCGGCGCGCTTCTCCTCGACCTCCTCTTCGGTCAGCGCGTCAATCTTGTTCAGCGCGGTGACGCGGGGCTTTTCGGCCAGCCCGCCGCCATAGGCGTCAAGCTCCGCCAGAACCATCTGATAATCCTCGGCCACATCCGGCGCGGTGGCGTCGATCAGGTGCAGGAGCACCGCGCAACGTTCGACATGACCAAGGAAGCGGTCGCCGATCCCCCTGCCCTCATGCGCGCCCTCGATCAGACCGGGAATATCGGCCAGCACGAATTCGCGCCCGTCCACGCCGACGACGCCAAGCTGCGGATGCAGCGTGGTGAACGGGTAATCGGCGATCTTCGGCCGCGCGTTGGAGGTGGCGGAAAGAAAGGTCGATTTCCCGGCGTTCGGCGCGCCGATCAGCCCGGCGTCGGCGATCAGCTTCAGCCGCAGCCAGATCGTGCGCTCGACCGAGGGCTGGCCCGGATTGGCGCGGCGCGGGGCCTGATTGGTGGAGGTCTTGAAATGGAGATTGCCGAAACCGCCATTGCCGCCCTTCGCCAGCACCACCCGCTGGCCGAGCTTGTCGAGATCGGCGATCAGGGTCTCGCCGTCTTCCTCCAGCACCTCGGTGCCGACCGGGGCCTTCATGAGGATGTCATCGCCATCCTTGCCCGTGCGCTGACGGCCGGAGCCGGGCCGGCCGTTCCCCGCGCGGAAATGCTGCTGATAGCGATAGTCGATCAGCGTGTTCAGCCCCTCGACCGCCTCGATGACCACATCGCCGCCGCGCCCGCCATCGCCGCCATCGGGGCCGCCATATTCGACCAGCGCCTCGCGCCGGAAGCTGACGCAGCCGTTGCCGCCGGCGCCGGCGCGGATATAGACCTTGGCGAGATCCAGGAATTTCATGCGCCGCCCCCTCCCGTCGGATCGAAGCTGAAGAGCCGGCAGGGCGTCATCGCATCCTGCGCGACCGAAAAGGTCTCTCCCTCGCCGGTCTCGACGAAGCCGGCGTTCAGCAGCACATGGGCCGAGGCCTCGTTGGCCTTGAGAATCCGCGCATCAAGCCGGCCGATCCCCGCCCGCCGCGCCGCGCCGACGATGCCCGCAGCGGCCTCGGAGGCGTAGCCGGTGTTCCAGAAAGGCGGACCGACCCAATAGCCGAGCCGCCAGGCGCCGTCAGCCTCCCGATCCGGGCGCAGGCTGACGACGCCGATGAATTCCGGCCCGTCGATGCGGGTCGCGTCCATCGCCCAGACCCGCTCATCGCCGCGCCCGGCGGCGATGCGCTCAATATAAGCCTCCGCAGCGCCCGGCGGATAGGGATGCGGGACCTGCTCCAGCATCTCCGCCACCCGGCGATCGCCAGCATACAGCGCCATCGGCCCGGCGTCCGCGGCGCGGAGGGGGCGGAGCGACAGACGCTCGGTTTCTATCAGACCGGGCGGACCGGGCGGATCGGGCAGGCTCATCGGGGCCTCCGGAACGAGAAAAGGGCCGACGCGGCGCCGGCCCTTTCGCGATTTTCCTTGCGCGCAGCCAGCGTTACTCGGCGGCCTCCGCCGGCGGGACGATGGACACGAAAGTGCGGCCCTTGAGGCCCTTGTGGAACTTCACCGCGCCCTCGGCCGTGGCGAAGAGCGTGTGATCCCTGCCCATGCCGACATTCGCGCCCGGCCACCATTTGGTGCCGCGCTGGCGGATGATGATGTTGCCGGGGATGACGGCCTCGCCGCCAAATTTCTTCACGCCCAGGCGACGGCCGGCGCTGTCGCGCCCGTTGCGGGAGGAACCGCCTGCTTTCTTGTGAGCCATATCGTTCTCTCCTTACTTGCCGGCGCTGATCGAA
>JBKECG010000081.1:0-10911 GCA_047974395.1 Pikeienuella sp.
GTGCGGCCTGCCGAAGAAGATGGCGCTGGAGCTGTTCAAGCCCTTCATCTACGCCAAGCTGGACGCGCAGGGCTATTCCTCGACCGTGAAACAGTCGAAGAAGCTCGTCGAGAAGGAGCGCCCGGAGGTCTGGGATATTCTCGACGAGGTGATCCGCGAGCATCCCGTGCTGCTGAACCGCGCGCCGACGCTGCACCGGCTCGGCATCCAGGCTTTCGAGCCGGTCCTGATCGAGGGCAAGGCGATCCAGCTTCATCCGCTGGTCTGCGCCGCCTTCAACGCCGATTTCGACGGCGACCAGATGGCCGTGCACGTGCCGCTGAGCCTTGAGGCGCAGCTTGAGGCGCGCGTCCTGATGATGTCCACGAACAACGTGCTTTCGCCGGCCAACGGCAAGCCGATCATCGTGCCGTCTCAGGACATGATCCTCGGGCTCTATTACCTCTCGCTGGAGAAGGAAGGTGAGCCGGGCGAGAACATGATGTTCGCCGACATGGCGGAGATCGAGCACGCGCTTCAGGCCAGGACGATCACGCTTCACACGAAGATCGTGACCCGCCGCGACACGGTGGACGCCGATGGCGCGCATGTGCGCGAGCGGGTGGAGACCACGCCGGGCCGGATGAAGCTCGGCGAGCTTCTGCCGAAGAGCGCGGGCGTGCCGTTCAGCGTCGTCAACCGGGTTCTCCGCAAGAAGGAGGTCGGCGAGGTCATCGACGAGGTCTACCGCCATTGCGGCCAGAAGGACTCGGTGATCTTCTGCGACCGGATCATGACCCTCGGCTTCACCGAGGCGTTCCGCGCCGGCATCTCCTTCGGCAAGGACGACATGGTCATCCCGGATTCGAAATGGGATATCGTCAACGAGACCCGCGACGCGGTGAAGGATTTCGAGCAGCAATATCTCGACGGCCTGATCACCCAGGGTGAGAAATACAACAAGGTCGTGGACGCCTGGTCGAAATGCACCGACAAGGTGGCCGATGCGATGATGGCGGAAATCTCCGCCACCAAGAAGGACGCCGCGGGGCGGACCATGGAGCCGAACTCGGTCTACATGATGTCCCATTCCGGCGCCCGCGGCTCGCCGACCCAGATGCGCCAGCTCGCCGCCATGCGCGGCCTGATGGCCAAACCCTCGGGCGAGATCATCGAGACGCCGATCGTGTCGAACTTCAAGGAAGGCCTGACCGTGCTGGAGTATTTCAACTCCACCCATGGCGCGCGCAAGGGCCTGGCCGATACGGCGCTGAAGACGGCGAACTCGGGTTATCTCACCCGCCGTCTGGTGGACGTGGCGCAGGACTGCATCGTCAAGCTGGAGGAATGCGGCACCGAGAACGGCATCACCCTTCAGGCCGTGGTCAATGGCGGCGAGGTGGTCTCGCCGCTTTCCGAGCGGGTCCTGGGCCGGATTCCGGCCGAGGACGTGCTGGACCCGGCCGATGACAGCGTGATCGTCGCCCGTGGCGAGTTGATCGACGAGAAGACGGCGCAGAAGATCGACGATCTTCATGTCGTCTCGATCAAGATCCGCTCGCCGCTGACCTGCGAGGCGGAGGACGGCATCTGCGCCAATTGCTACGGGCGCGATCTCGCCCGCGGCACGCGGGTGAATATCGGCGAGGCGGTCGGCATCATCGCCGCCCAGTCGATCGGCGAGCCGGGCACGCAGCTCACGATGCGGACCTTCCATATCGGCGGCGCCGCCAGCATCAACGACCAGTCCTTCGTCGAATCGACGCAGGAAGGCCGGCTGGAGATCCGCAACCCGGCGCTGCTGACCAACGCCGATGGCGACGTCATCGCCACTTCGCGCAATGTCCAGCTCGTCATCATCGACGATAACGGGCGCGAGCGGGCGACGCACAAGCTCGCCTATGGTTCGCGTCTGCTGGTCAAGGAGGGCGACGCGATCGCGCGCGGCCAGCGTCTGGCGGAATGGGACCCCTATACGCTTCCGATCATCGCCGAGAAGGGCGGCGCCGCGAAGCTGGTGGACCTGATCCCCGGCGTCTCCATGCGCGAGGAGCTGGACGAGGCGACCGGCATCAGCCAGCGCATCGTCTCCGACTGGCGTTCGGCCCCGAAGGGCGCCGATCTGAAGCCCGCCATCAGCCTGATCGGCCCGGATGGGGAGCCGCAGAAGCTCGATAACGGCAACCCGGCGCATTATTTCCTCTCCGTCGATGCGATTCTCTCGGTCGAGGACGGGCAGGAGATCCGCCCCGGCGACGTTCTGGCCCGTATCCCGCGCGAAGGCGCCCGGACCAAGGACATCACCGGCGGTCTGCCGCGCGTCGCCGAGCTGTTCGAGGCCCGCCGTCCGAAGGACCACGCGATCATCGCCGAGATCGACGGCCATGTGCAGTTCGGCCGCGATTTCAAGAACAAGCAGCGGATCGCCATCGTCCCGACCGACGACGGCGCCGAGCCGGTCGAGTATCTTGTGCCGAAGGGCAAGCATATCGCCGTGCAGGAAGGGGATTTCATCCAGAAGGGCGAGTACCTGCTGGAGGGCAACCCCGCCCCGCATGACATCCTCGCCATTCTCGGGATCGAGGCGCTGGCGGATTATCTCGTCAACGAGGTGCAGGATGTCTACCGGCTCCAGGGCGTGAAGATCAACGACAAGCATATCGAGGTGATCGTCCGGCAGATGCTCCAGAAAGTGGAGATCTCGGATGGCGGCGAGACCACGATGCTCAAGGGCGAGCATGTCGACCGGTTCGAGTTCGACGAGGCGAACGAGAAGGCGATCCGCGAGGGCTATCGCCCGGCCGAAGGCGGGCCGGTGCTTCTCGGCATCACCAAGGCGAGCCTCCAGACCCGGTCCTTCTTCTCCGCCGCCTCCTTCCAGGAGACGACGCGGGTGCTGACCGAGGCCTCGACCCAGGGCAAGCGCGACAAGCTCGTCGGCCTGAAGGAGAACGTGATCGTCGGCCGGCTGATCCCGGCCGGCACCGGCGGCGCGGCGATGCGGATCAAGGCCGTCGCCGCGGAGCGGGACCGCAAGGTGATCGCCGAGCGGGAGAAGGAGGCGGCCGCCGCGGCCGCCGCCGCCGAGGACGCCTTCACGGTGATCGAGGGACCGGCGGACGATGACGGCGACAATCTGGTGGTCGAGTAACGCAGACCGCCCCTGAGGGGTTGAGCGGGGCCGCGGCGAGAGATCGCCGCGGCCCTTTTCGTCACGCTTCCGTTTCGGGGAAAGCAGGGTTGCGCTGGATCAAGGCGGGGTGTCTCCTGGGCGCTATCCTTGCGATGTTGATTGAAGGAGGCGCGCATGTCCCACACCCCGCACGAACTCGCGGATGATTTCCCCGAATTCGCGACCGAGATTCACGACCTGAAAACTTCGGACCCGCATTTTCGCAATCTCTTTGATGAATATCACGATGTGAACCGCGCCGTTCACCGGGCCGAGACCCGCGTCGAGGCGCTGTCGGATGAGGCCGAGGCGACGTTGCGCCGCCGCCGGATGCAGCTCAAGGATGAGCTTGTCCGTCTGATCGAGGCGAAGAAAGCGACGCAGTGACCCATTCGCCATCCGCGGGGCTGCGCCATGACAGGGCGACCGCGCGGAGGGCGAGCGCATCCCGCGCCGCCAGCGCGGCCCCCGTCGCGTAGAGCGGATCGCCGAGGATCGGCAGGCCAAGCCCATGGGCGAGGTGGACGCGCAACTGATGGCTCCGCCCGGTGAGCAGGCGGAGCCGCAGCCGCGTGATCGCGCCTCGCCGCTCGATCACCTCCCAGTCCGTGACCGCCCTGCGCCCGTCGGGCGCGATCATCTGTTTCGGCCGGTTCGGCCAGTCGGCGCGCAAGGGGGCGTCGATCCGGCCGGAATCGGCCGTTGGCGCGCCCCAGATCTCGGCTTCATAGAGCTTCCTGACGATCCGTTTCTCGAACTGGCCGGAAAGGATGCGCTGCGCGCGCGGGTTCAGCGCGAAGAGCAGCAGCCCCGAAGTGGCGAGATCGAGCCGATGGACCACCAGCGCGCCCGGAAAGGCGGCCCGGACCCGCGCCTCGGCGCAATCGGCCATGCCCTCGCCCTTGCCCGGCACTGAAAGCAACCCCGCGGGTTTGTCGATCACCAGAATATCCGCATCGCGATGGATGACGCGAAGCGGGCCTTCGGGCGGGCGATAATCCAGCGGCGGCGGGGGCGCGTTCATGAGCGAACCGATAGGCGCGCGCATCCTCTCGCGCCAGTGCGAAGTGGGTGTTATTGATGTGAAAACAGCATCGAGGGACCGCGTGGAAGAGATCATCTGGCTGGCGCCCTTCGTCTTTCTGCTCGCGGGGACGGTGAAGGGCGCGATCGGCATCGGCCTGCCGACCACGGTCATCGCCATACTTTCCCAATTCGTCGATCCGCGCATGGCGGTGGCGCTGGGCCTGTTTCCGATCGTCCTGGCCAATCTCTGGCAGATCCACCGCGAGGGCGGCTGGCGCGCGGCGCTGGCGCGCTACTGGCCGTTTTCGGTTTCGCTGGCGGTCTCGATCCTGCTCTTTTCCGATGTGGCGGCGGATATGCGGCCGCAGACGATCATCATGATCACCGGGATCGGCATCGCGCTGTTTTCGGGGGTGAACCTGATCCGCCGCCCGCCGCCGCTGCCGGCGCGTTGGGAAAGGCCGGCCCAGGTGATCGCCGGGATCGCCGCGGGCCTCGCCGGCGGGCTCACCGGGCTCTGGGCGCCGCCTATGGTGATCCTGCTGCTGTCGCTGCGGATCGACAAATCGGAATTCGTGCGCGCCTCCGGCCTGCTGCTGTTTCTCGGCGGCATGCCGCTGATGGCCGGCTACGCCTGGAACGGGCTCTTGACGCGGGAGATTTTCCTCTGGTCGCTGGCGATGCTGATCCCGACCTTCATCGGCTTCTCCATCGGCGAGCGGGTGCGCCGCAAGATGGCTGACGCGCGCTTTCAGCACGCGGTGCTGATCTTCTTCCTGCTGATGGGGCTGAACATGATCCGCCGCGGGCTGGCGGGCTGAGGCCCCGGCCCGAAGGCCGGGGCCGGCGCGTCAGATCTTCAACTCGGCCGCGACCTTGTCGAGCGCGGTTTCCAGCTTGCCGTACATTTCGTCCAGAAGCGGCTCGTCCATGATGAAGGGCGGGCAGAGCACCACCGACTGGCCGAGCGGCCGGCAGATCAGCCCCTGATCGAGACAGGCGTTGGCGATGCGCTCGGAGACGGAGAGCGACCCGTCGAACGGGGTCTTGCTCTTCTTGTCCGCGACCACCTCCAGCGCGCCCATAAGCCCGACGCCGCGCGCCTCGCCGCCGAGCGGATGGTCGAGAAGCGCCTTCAGCCGCTTCATGAAATAGGGGCTGATCTTCTTCACATTGTCGAGCAGCCCGCCGTCGAGAATGATCTCGATCGACTTCAGCCCGACCGCGCAGGCCACCGGATGGCCGGAGGAGGTGAAGCCGTGCGGGAATTCCTCGATGCTCTCGGCCGCCTTCTGCATCCTCTCGGCGAATTCATCGCCGAGGATCACCGCGCCGAGCGGCATGAACCCGCAGGTCAGCGCCTTGGAGGCGATGATCGCGTCGGGCCGGATGGCGTAAGTGTCCGCCCCCCAGACCGCGCCGGTGCGGCCGAACCCGCAGATCACCTCGTCGGCGATCAGGGGGATGCCGTATTTCTTCAGGATCGGCTGGATCGCCCGGAAATAACCCTCGGAGGGCGGGATCACCCCGCCGGCGCCCATGACCGGCTCGGCGAAGAAGCCGGCTATGGTCTCGGGGCCTTCCTTCTCGATCAGCGCCTCCAGATTGCGGGCGATGCGGGCGGTGAAATCCGCCTCGGTCTCTCCCTCCTCGCCGAAGCGCCAGTAATGCGGGCAGTCGGCGTGGATGAAGCCCGGCAGCGGCAGGCCGAAATGCTCATTATAGGGCTTGCCGGTCATCGAGGCGGAGACCGCCGTGACCCCGTGATAGGAATTGATCCGGGTGATGATCTTGCGCCGCGCGGGGTTCCCTTCCGCGCGGTTCATCATCCAGAGCATCTTCACCATCGTGTCGTTCGCTTCGGAGCCGGAATTGGTGAAGAAGACGCGGCCGGTCCGGAACGGAGAGACCTCGACCAGCTTTTCCGACAACTCGACCGAAGTGTCGGACATGCGGCCGAAAAAGGCGTGATAGGCTGGAAAGCGCCGGGTCTGCTCGACCATCGCCTCGATCAGCCCTTCGTGATCCCAGCCGCAGACCACGTTCCAGAGCCCGGAATTGGCGTCGAGATAATCGCGCCCATGGGTGTCGTAGACCCGCACGCCCTTGCCATGGGTCAGGACGACCGGGCCGCGCTCATGCAGGGTCGGGAAATCGGTGAAACCGGCCATGACATTGTCCATGGCGCGGGCTTCCCATGAATTGGGGGCGTGGGGTTTGTTCATCTTGCGCCTCGTCGGTTGATCAGCCCGGAGGCTACGCCCGCCGGGGGGCGGAAGCAATCGGGAGGTGGTCGCCGTTTTCGCCGTCAGCCGGCCAGCGCGTCCATCTTCTTCGCCAGCTTCAGGTCAAGCGCGCTCAGCCCGCCGGCGTCATGGGTGGTCAGCAGCACCTCGACCCGGCCATAGACATTGGACCATTCGGGATGGTGGTTCATCTTTTCGGCTTCGAGCGCGACCGCGCTCATCCAGCCGAAGGCGCGGATGAAATTGCGGAATTCGAAGGTCTTTCTGATCCCGCCCCGCGCCTCGTCGGGCGCCCAGCCGGCGGCTTTCAGCGCGGGCAGGGCGGCCTCGCGTTCGGCGGCGGTCAGCTTATCGGCCATCTCCCTCTCCTTTCCGATAGGGGCCGCGCCCGGTGAGGAACTCGATCTCCTCGTCCACGGCGCGGCGTTCTCGCTCCAGATACTCGCCGACGGCGCGGCGAAAGCGCGGGTCGGCGATATGGTGGAGCGACCATGTCGCCGTCGGCATGTAGCCCCGCGCCAGCTTGTGCGCGCCCTGCGCGCCCGCCTCGACCCGCGAGAGGCCCAGTTCCAGCGCGGCGTCGATGGCCTGATAATAGCAGGTCTCGAAATGAAGGAAGGGGTGATGCTCCACCGCGCCCCAGTAGCGGCCGAACAGGGTCTCGCGGCCGATGAAATTCAGCGCCCCGGCGACATTGCGCCCCTCGCGCTCGCAAAGCACCAGCAATATGTCGTCGCGCAGCCGCGCATGGGCGATTTCGAAGAATGCGCGCGTGAGATAGGGCCGGCCCCATTTGCGCGCGCCGGTGTCCTGATAGAAGCGCCAGATATCGTCCCAGTGTTCGGGGCGGATATCGTCGCCGGTCAGGCGGCGGATGGCGACGCCGCCGGCGGTCGCGGCCTCGCGCTCCTTGCGCAGGATCTTGCGCTTGCGGCTGGCGAGATCGGCGAGGAAATCGTCGAAATGGTCGTAACCCCGGCTTTCCCAGTGGAATTGCTGATCCTGCCGGCGCAACAGCCCGTATTCGCCGCCAAGCCGCCATTCGGCCTCGGTGCAGAAGGTGATGTGGAGCGAGGAGAGGCGGTTCGCCTCCGCCAGCCGGATCGCGCCCTGAAGCAGCGCGGGGCCGGCGCCCTCGGGCGCGTCTTCGGGGGTCAGCAGGCGCCGGCCGGTCGCCGGGGTGAAGGGCACCGCGCATTGCAGCTTCGGGTAATAATCGCCGCCGGCATGCTCGAAAGCATGCGCCCAGTTATGATCGAAGACATACTCGCCCTGGCTGTGGGACTTGCCATAGAGCGGCATGACCCCCGCAAGCCGCCCGTCGCCGGCCCGCGCCGTCAGATGACGGGGGAGCCAGCCGGCCTCACCCGAGACCGAGCCGCTCTCCTCCAGCGCCAAGAGAAAGCGATGCGTGGTGAACGGGTCGATCGGGCGGCCGCCATCCCGCGCTTCCGGCGCGGCGCATGCGTCCCAGTCGCCGGCGGGAATGGCGCCGATCCGGTCGGCTGCGTCGATCGAGAAAAGCGCCACCTCGCTCACGCGCGGTAGCTTTCGAAGGTGATGTTGTCGGCGACGCGGCGGGCTTCCTCCTCCTCCGCCCTGCTGCGGATGGTCCAGCAGAGAACGGCAAGGCCCCGCGCCTTCGCCGCCGCCACCGGCGCGGCGCCGAGATCGACATGCTGATGCGAGATGAAGCCGCAGCCGAGCGCGTCCAGATCGTCGATCCGGGCCAGCGCCGCCCGCCGTTCCGCCGGAACCCCGCCCCAGTCGTCCGCGCCGAAAGCGCAGGTGACGCGCCCGCGCGGGACGGCCGGCGCGGCGTCGCGGCAATGGGCGACGGAATGGGGATTGAAGGACATCAGCGCCGCCGGGCCGTCATAGCCGGCCAGCAATTCCGCCGCGCGCCGCTCCAGCCGCCCGTCCAGCGGCCCCATGGCGCGGCTCTGGTCCTTGATCTCGATCAGGAGCGGCGCCCGCCCGGCGGCGATGGCGAGGATTTCCGGCAATGTCGGGATCGGCTCGCCGCCGCCCGCAAGCTCCAGCCGGCCGAGCGCCGCCGCCGTCTTCGCGCCAAGGGGGCCGGAGGCGCCGGTCAGCCGGTCGAGATCGTCATCATGGAACACCATCGCCTCGCCATCGGCGGAGAGCTGAAGGTCCATCTCCACGCCATAGCCGGCCTCGATGGCGGCCTCGACCGCGGCGCGGGAATTCTCGATCACCCCGGCGGCGCGGTCATGGAGCCCCCGATGCGCCAGCGGGCGGGCGAGAAAGGCCGGGGGGAGAGGCGGCGCGCTCATCCCGGCTCAGGCGATCTCGAAGATCGCCTCGACCTCCACCGCCGCGCCGAGCGGCAGGCCGGAGACGCCGACGGCGGAACGGGCGTGCCGGCCCTTGTCGCCGAACACCTCCACCATCAGATCGGAACAGCCATTGACCACTTTCGGGTGATCGGGGAAATCCGGCGCGGCGTTGACGAAGCCGATCAGCTTCACCACCCGCGCCACCCGGTCGAGATCGCCGCCGCAGGCCGCCTTCATCTGCGCGATCAGCGCGAGCCCGCAGGCGCGCGCGGCCTTCGCCCCGTCCTCCACGCTCATGCCGGCGCCGAGCTTGCCGGCGATCAGCGCGCCGGGCTTGCCGGAGACCTGCCCGGAGATGAAGACCAGATCGCCCGAACGCGCATGCGGGACGTAATTCGCCACCGGGGCGGGGGCGTCGGGGATTTCCAGCCCAAGCTCCTGAAGGCGCGTTTCGATCTTGCCGGCCATGGTGTTTTCCTTCCTTGCGGGATTCGCCGGCCCGGAGGATGCAATACCGCCGCGCCGGGCGAAAGGCCGTTGGCGCAAGGGCGTGATTCACATAGGATCGGGGTGAAAAGAGAGGAGCGCGGCATGGAACCCCACATCGAGGCCTTCTTTCACGAGGATTCCAACACCATCGCCTATGTCGTCTCCGACCCGGAGACCGGGCGCGCGGCGGTGATCGACAGCGTGCTTGATTTCGACATGGCGGCGGGGCGGACCTCCACCGCCCATGCCGACCGGATCATCGCTTACCTGAAGGCGCAGGATCTGACGGTGGACTGGATACTGGAGACCCATGTCCACGCCGATCACCTCTCCGGCGCGCCCTATATCCGCGATACGGTCGGCGGCAAGGTCGCCATCGGCGCCCGAATCACCGAGGTCCAGCATACGTTCGGCGAGATCTACAACGCCGAGCGCGGCTTCGCCCGCGACGGCTCGCAATTCGATCATCTCTTCGCCGATGGCGAGCGGTTCATGATCGGCGGGGTCGAGGGCGAATATCTCTCCACCCCCGGCCACACGCCGGCCTGCGGATCATACCGGATCGGCGAGAACATCTTCGTCGGCGACACGCTGTTCATGCCCGATTACGGCACCGCGCGCTGCGATTTCCCCGGCGGCGACGCGCGGACGCTCTATCGCTCGATCCGCCGCATCCTCGACCATCACCCGCAGACGACGCTCTGGATCTGCCATGATTACAAGGCGCCGGGGCGGGAGGAATTCGCCTGGCGCACCACGGTCGGCGCGCAGCGCGAGGCCAACCCCCATGTCCATGACGGGGTGAGCGAGGACGAATTCGTCGCCATGCGCGAAGCGAAGGATGCGAAGCTCGGCGCGCCGAAACTGCTGATCCCCTCGATCCAGGTGAACATGCGCGCAGGCAAGATGCCGCCGGCGGAGGAGAACGGCGTTTCCTATCTGAAGACGCCGATCAACATGTTCGGACGCGGCTGAGCCGCTCCGATCCGCTTTCCGGCCCGCTTTCACGCCGACATGATGCGCCCGCGGATTGACTAGCGCGGCGTCAGCGACGATTTTGCGCGCGCCTCGCCGCCGGGCGGGGCGCGTTCAATTCAGGAGACGGACCCATGGCCGACGGCGCCGCCAAAAACGTGACGATCACTCTGCCCGATGGCGCGGAGCGGACGTACACGACCGGCGTGACCGGCGCCGAGATCGCCGGCGATATCTCCAAATCGCTGGCGAAAGCCGCGCTCGTCTGCCGGATCGACGGCAGGCTCGCCGATCTTTCCGTTCCCATCGAGGCGGATGCGCAATTCGCCATCGTCACCGCCAAGGACAAGGACGAGGCGCTCGGCCTGATCCGGCACGATTGCGCCCATGTCATGGCCCGCGCCGTGCAGGAGCTTTGGCCCGATGTGAAGGTCACCATCGGCCCGGTGGTGGAAAACGGGTGGTATTACGATTTCGACCGCGAGGCGCCGTTCTCGGACGAGGATTTCGAGGCGATCGAGAAGCGCATGCGCCAGATCATCGCCGCCCGCGATCCGGTGAAGACGGAAACCTGGGACCGCGCCCGCGCCATCGCCCATTACGAGGCCAATGGCGAGCCCTACAAGGTCGAACTGGTCGAGGCGATTCCCGAGGGCGAGAAGATCCGCATGTATTGGCACGGGCATTGGCAGGATCTCTGCCGCGGCCCG
This sequence comes from Pikeienuella sp., assembly GCA_047974395.1. Lineage (GTDB taxonomy): Bacteria > Pseudomonadota > Alphaproteobacteria > Rhodobacterales > Rhodobacteraceae > Pikeienuella. The sequence continues at coordinate 10,898 of JBKECG010000081.1, forward strand.
CATCTCGCCCATAC
>JBKECG010000129.1:0-21968 GCA_047974395.1 Pikeienuella sp.
CGGATCTGCGCGATTTCGGCGGCGTAATCGGTCTGGCCAAGCTTGGTGTAGATCTCGCCCGCCGGCTCCGCCTCGAAATAACGCTTGAAGCCGGTCAGACTGTCCTTCCCCGCCGGATAGTTCGGCGCAAGGATGAAGGTATTCCTGTAACCGGCTGACTTGGCGTAGGCGCCGGCGCCTTCATGCAGGTTGTCATTCTGATAGGCGGCGTTGAAATAATTCTTGTCGCAACCCTTGCCCGCCAGCGCCGAATGCCCGGCGTTGGTGGAGACATAGAACTTGCCCTGCCGCACCGCGCCCGGCGCCACCGCCATCGCCAGATTGGACCAGACGATGCCGGTCAGGATATCCACCCCGTCGGACTGGATCATCTTGTCGGCGATCTGGACGGCGATATCCGGCTTTCGCTGATCATCCTCGATGATGACCTCAACCTCTGGATTGTTCGCCTGTTTCACCGCCAGCATGAACCCGTCGCGCGAGTCTATTCCCAGCCCGGCGCCGCCGCCCGAAAGCGTGGTGATCATGCCGATCTTCAGCGGCTCGGCCCCCGCCCCGGCCGCGCTCAGCGCCAGCGCGGAGAGCGTCGCCGCCAGTCCAGTCCTCAATTTCATCTCTTTTCCTTCCTGTCGGTGTCGCGCCCGGCTCAGAACGCCTTGAAGGTCAGCGTGGTCAGCGACCAGGCGATGCCGGGGATGGTCAGCAGTTTCTCGTTGATGAAATGGCCCACATCCTCCCCGTCGGGGATATAGAGCTTCATCAGCAGATCGTAATCGCCGGAGGTCGAATAGAGTTCGGAGACGATCTCGCGATCATAGATTTCGTCGGCGACCTGATAGGTCTTGCCGGGCACGCAGCGAAGCTGCACGAAAACGCAGGTCATTCGATCCTCCTCAACCCTTGCGCGGCGACGGCGCGCCGACCCTCTCCCCCGGCGGCGCCCCGATGAAAAGCACGCGGCGCGGATATTTGTAAGGGCCGCCCCGGCCGCAATTCACTCATTCGCTTCCGGCGGCAGGAAATCGACCTCGTGGCGGGCCGAGACCTCCACGATCGCCGGGATGTCGGTCATGTCGTGCAGCGTTTCGAACAGCGTCTTCAACTGACCCGCCGGCGAGACCCAGAACAGGGCGCGGCAGGGCTTGTCGGACTTGTTGAAATAGCCATGCGGCACGCCGCGCGGCATCCGCACCAGATCGCCCGCGCTGGCGGTGGTCCATTTCCCGTCCAGCTTCAGCGCCAGCTGGCCTTCCTGCACCAGGATGAACTCATCCTGGGTCGGATGGATGTGGACGGGCACGAACTGCCCCGGCTCGCTGTTGGTCTCGAAGGCGAAGGCGGAATCGGAGACCGCCTTCAGGAAATAGCGTTGCCCGAGGATGTTCCATTCGACCCCCTCGAAACCCTCGCCATTCTTCGTCACGCCGCCCTTGAGCTCATTGGCCATTCTTTCTCTCCCTTGTCGAATCCCGGTCGCCTAGGTCTGTCCGCCGGAAATCGGGATCGCCTGCGCCGTCACAGCGCCCGAACCCGGACCGCAAAGCCAGAGCGCGGCGGCCGCGACCTCGTCCGGCTCGATCAGCCTGCCGAAGGGATTGTCGTCGCGCAATGCGGCGAGAGCGTCTTCCTCGGACAGGCCGGAGCGGGCCATGATCTTCTCGACATTGCGCTCCACGATCGGGGTGGCGACATAGCCGGGGCAAAGCGCGTTGACCGTGACCCCGGTCTTCAGCACCTCCTCGGCGGCGCATTTCATCAGCCCGAGCACCGCGTGCTTGGAGGCGCAATAGGCCCCGCCATAGCGAAACCCGCGCAGCCCGGCGACGGAGGAGACGATGATCACCCTGCCCCAGCCCCGCGCCGCCATCGGCCCCATCGCCTCGCGCATGGAGAGCATCACCCCCTCCACGTTCACCGCCTGCACATGGCGCCAGAAATCGAGCGTCGTCTTCGCCAGCGGCTGCGTCTCCGCCACGCCGGCGTTGGCGATCAGGATGTCGATCTGGCCGGCGGCGAGGAAGCTCTCCTTAACCTCGGCCTCGTCGGTCACGTCCATCAGCCGCCAGGCGATGCGGCTGGAACGGGCGGCGGTCTCCACCAGCGGCCCCTCGCGCCGGCCGGAGATCACCACATCCGCCCCCGCATCGGCGAGCGCCAGCGCGATGGACGCGCCGATGCCGGTCCCGCCTCCGGTGACGAAGGCGCGTTTGCCGGAAAGATCGGCGCGAAGATCGGTCATGATACTGTCTCCCGTATATTCGTCGGCGCGGCGGAATCAGCCCCGGCCGGGCGTTCCCGGCGCGCCAAGATCCCACCACAGCCCGGCCATGACGCCCAGCCCCTCGCGCAGCACGGGGCGGAGCGCGTGCTCGTCCGGCGCATGTTGCGAGCAGCCCGCATAGGAATGCGGCGCCCAGATCGTCGGCATGCCCAGCGTCACGGCGAAGGATTCGTTCGGCAGCGAACCGCCCAGATTGGGCAGAATCGCCGGGCGCGCGCCAATGGTCCGTTCGACCGAATCGCGCGCCCAGCGCGCCCAGGGCTGATCCGGGTCGAGCCTGGTCGCGGTGAAGCGCGCGCTTTCCGATTGTTCGACCTTCACCATGGCGAAACCGGCGCGGTCGAGATGGCGGCGCAGGGCCGGGACGATATCATCCATATCCGTGCCGACCACGAAGCGAAGCTGGCACCAGGCGCGGGCCGAAGGCTGAATCGCGTTCACCGGCCTGACCGGATCGCCGCAAATCGCGGCCAGCACGGCGAAGGAGTTCCAGCCGAAGACCTTCTCAGGCAGGCTGAAGCCGGGCTCGCCCCAGTCGTGATCAATGGCGGGGCCTGACGCCGCGGGTTCGATTTCCAGATCCGCAAGCGCGGCGCGCACGGAATCGGTCAGGCTGTCCGGGCGCCATTCCGGCACCAGAATCGCCCCCCGCGCATCGGTGATCGAAGCCAGCGCATGGCTGAGAATCACGCCGGGATCGGCCAGCAGACCGCCCCAGTTGCCGGAATGATGCGCCCCTTCCCGAAGATCGACCGAAAGCTCCATGGTCAGCGCCCCGCGCGCGCCCATGAAGAGCGTCGGCCGCGAGGCGCTGAGCCGGGGCCCGTCCGAGGCGATCAGCAGATCGGCCGAAAGCGCCTCGCGCTCAATGATGAACAGCTCATCGAGACCAGGGGAACCCATCTCCTCCCCGGTTTCGATCACCACGCGCATGTTGAAGCCAAGCCGGCCGCGCGTCTCCAGCACCGCGCGCAGGGCGGAGAAATTGACCAGGTGCTGACCCTTGTTGTCGGCGGTTCCGCGCCCGTAGATCCGGTCGCCCTCCTCCGTCAGCCGCCAGGGCGAAAGCCCGTCGCGCCAGCGCCCCTCCATGCCCAGCACCACGTCGCCATGGCCATAGGTCAGCACGGTCGGCAGATCGTCGCCCTCGCGCCGTTCGGCGATCAGGAACGGGCCGGCCCCGGCGACCGGATTCGGCGCGATCCGGCAGGCGAACCCCATGCCCTCCAGCATCGGGCGCATCGCCTCCTCCAGATAGCGGGTCAGCGCCGGCGCGCTTTCGGGGCGCTGGCTTTCGCTCGGGATCGCGACCAGCCGGGCCAGATCCTCGATGAAGGCGCCGCTGTCGAAACGGGATTCGGCGGCGGCGATGGCGGTTTCACGGGTCATGAGGCGGCTCCTTCACGCGGCGCCAAAAAAGCGGAAACCCCGCGCCCGGTCCGGGCGGCGGGGTTTCACCGATCTGGTGGAGCCAGGGGGAATCGAACCCCCGACCTCTTGAATGCCATTCAAGCGCTCTCCCATCTGAGCTATGGCCCCTTGTTCGCTTCCGCCGGGATGGGGCCCGGCTGCGGACACTCCTTAGGTTCGCCGCGTCGGCCGCGCAAGTCCAAAATGCAGGCCGCGCGGCGCGATGTCAGACGTCCTTGTCCTGAACGTCGACCTTGGAGAATTCGCCAAGATCGTCGTCATCCTCGTCGTCGTCATCGGCGAGAAGGACATCCTCGTCGAGATCGTCGTCGTCATCCTCATCTTCATCGACGACGGAAAGATCATCCTCGTCGGCGTCATCGTCGTCATCGTCATCGACAGCCGCGTCATCGCCCTCGTCGATATCGTCGTCCCTCTCGATGACTTCGAGATCCTCGTCGTCATCATCGTCGGCGTCGTCGGCGACGACCGCGCTGGCGGTCGCCTTCGTCGCGCGCGTCTTCACTACCGCGGCCATGGCGGGCGCGTAGGTCTCGCCACAGATCGGACAGTCGACCGGATCACGGCCGAGATCATAGAAACGGGCGCCGCAGGCGCCGCAAAGGCGCTTCACGCCCCATTCGTCTTTGGGCATCGGAACCCCCGGACAGCATCGCTCGATTCGAAAGAAGCGGCCAAGTGCCACAAGTGGCGGCGCTAGTCAAAAGGAAAGCTCGTCGCCTTCGATAGCGGCGCGCAGATCACAATTCCCGGCGCGGCGGCGCCGCATTTGCGAAACTTTCTTGCCGCGCTGCGAAAGGCTGGTTAATGTCAGGCGACCGAACGGCTTCCTTGGGGCTGGGAAGACGCCCGTAATGTACGGTCAAGGGGATCGAATCAGTGCTTTATCACGCTTACGAATACAATCACGCCGCGCTCGCGCCGCTCCGGAACGCCGCGAAGATGTCGGTCGATCTGTTGCGCGATCCGCTCAACCCCTTCTCTCCCACGCTTCCCGCCCGCGCCGCCGCCGCGTCGCTGGAGCTGTTCGTCTCCGCGACCAAACGTTACGGAAAGCCGGAATTCGGCATCGACAGCGTGAAGATCGACGGCAAATCCGTCGCCGTCACGCAGGAACGGGTGATCGAGAAGCCCTTCTGCAATCTCATCCGTTTCCGGCGCGAGGGCGCCGCCCGGCGGAACGACCCGAGCGTGCTGATCGTCGCGCCGATGTCCGGCCATTTCGCCACCCTGCTGCGCGGCACCGTCAAGGCGATGCTCCCCGCGCATGAGGTCTACATCACCGACTGGACCGACGCGCGCGACGTGCCGCTGAGCGAAGGGCGGTTCGGGCTCGACGAATACATGGACTATGTGCGCGAGTTCTGCGGCATCCTGCACGGCGTCACCGGCGAGCGGCCGGCGATCATGGCGGTCTGCCAGCCCGGCGTGCCGGTTCTCGCCTCCGCCGCGCTGATGGCCGAGGATGACGCGCCGGAGCGGCCCTCCACCATCGTGCTGATGGGCAGCCCGATCGACACCACCCGCAACCCGACCGAGCCGAACGTGCTGGCGACCACGCGCCCGCTCTCCTGGTTCGAAAAGAACGTGATCCTGACGGTGCCCTTCCCTAATCCGGGTTTCCTGCGTCGGGTCTATCCGGGCTTTCTCCAGCTTTCCGGCTTCATGTCGATGAATATCGACCGCCATGTCGACGCGCATATGCGCTATTTCCAGAACCTGGTGCGCGGCGACGGCGAAAGCGCGGAGGCGCACAAGTCCTTCTATGACGAATATCTCGCGGTGATGGACATGACCGCGGAATTCTATCTGGAGACGATCGAGACCGTCTTCCAGAAACACGCCCTGCCCAATGGCAAGATGCTCTATCGCGGCGAACGCAAGGTCCGGCCCGAATTCATCACCGATATCGCGCTGATGACCGTCGAGGGCGGGCAGGACGACATCACCGGGCGCGGGCAGACCGCGGCGGCGCATGTGCTTTGCCCTGATCTGCCCGGCGCGAAGAAATTCCACTGGGAGCAGGGTGATGTCGGCCATTACGGCGTTTTCAACGGCTCGCGCTTCCGCGAGAGCATCCAGCCCCGGATCGCCGGATTCATCGCCGAGAACCGGATCGGCGCGCCCGCGCCGAAACCGGCGGTGAAGGCGGAGCCGAAACCGCAGGCCCCGAAACCGCAAGCGGCGTCCGCAGCGGCGCCGCAGCTTGCGCTGGACGTCGCCCCCGCCCCTGCAGCCGCGCCCGCGCCGAAACGCCGGGCGAGATCCGCCGCGCGCAAACCCGCCGCCCCGGCGGTGAACGCGGCTCCGGCCCCTGCGCCGAAAACCGTGGCGGCCCGGGCCAAGGCCGCGCCGAAGCGCGCCGCCAAACCCGCCGCCGCGCCGGCGAAGCGGCGGACCCGCAAGCCGGCGACCAACGTCAAGGACTGATCCGCGCATGAACGCGCGGCTGCGGCTTGATGATCTCGACGTCGATATCGTCATTCGCCGCTCCGCGCGCGCGCGCCGGTTGACGTTGACCGCGCCCGGCGCTGGCGCGCCGCCCCGGCTGACCGCCCCGCCGCATGTGCCGGAAGCGGAGCTTCGCATGTTTCTCCTGCGCCAGAGCGACTGGCTGCGCGAGGCGATGGCCCGCGCGCCGGCGCCGGCGCCTGTCCGCCACGGCGCCCGCCTGCCCGTCGGCGGCGCGCAATTGCGCGTGACCGTGCGGCCCGGAAGACGCCTGCCGCCCCGTATCGAAGGCGACATGCTGATCGTGGAGGGCCCGGGCGCCCCCGGCCCCCGCATCGCCGCCTGGATGAAAGAGCGCGCCCGCGCCATGCTCACCCCGATCGCGGCGGCGGCGGCGGCGGATCTGGGCGCGCGAATCGGGCGCATCTCGATACGCGACCAGCGCGGGCGCTGGGGCTCCTGCACCGCGCGGGGCGATCTCAGCTTCTCATGGCGGCTGGCGATGGCGCCGCATGGCGCGCTGGATTATGTCGCCGCGCATGAGGCCGCGCATCTGCTGGAAATGAATCACGGGCCGCGCTTCTGGGCGCTGGTCACGCAGTTGCGCCCGGAATGGCGTCGCCAGCGCGAATGGCTGAAACGAGAAGGATCGGCCCTGCATCGCTACAGATTCGAGGCGGAATGACGGACCATCTGAAAGGCAAGGTCGCGCTGGTGACCGGCGCCAGCCGCGGGATCGGCGCAGCGGCGGCGCGGCTTTTCGCCGAAGCCGGCGCCGCCACCGTTCTGACCGCGCGCCGCGAGACGGAGATCGAGGCCCTGGCCGCCGAGATCCGCGCCGCCGGCGGGCGGGCCGCGGCCGTCGCCTGCGACGTGGCCGACCCTCAGGCGGTGGAAGCCGCCATGGCGCATGCGGCGGAAACCTTTGGCGGGCTCGACATTCTGGTGAACAACGCCGGCATGATCACCCCCGTCGCCCGGATGGAGGAGATCAGCCCCGCCGAATGGGGCCGGGTGATCGACGTCAACCTGAAGGGCGTCTTCAACGGGCTGAGCGCGGCGCTGCCGCTGATGCGGGCGCGCGGCGGCGGGGTGATCGTCAACATCTCCTCCGGCGCCGTGAACAACCCGGTCGACAGATGGAGCCATTACTGCGCCTCCAAGGCCGGCGCGCAGATGCTGACCCGCTGCGCCGGCCTGGAGCTGGAGGGCGGTGCGATCCGCGTCATCGGGCTGGACCCCGGCACGGTGGCGACCGGGATGCTGGATACGGTGGCCCGGGCGGCGGAGGTCAATCCAGTGGCCTATCTCGACTCCTCGGCGCAGATTCCGCCGGAATGGGCGGCGCGGGCGATACTCTGGGCGACGGGGCCGGACGCGGCCGCCTATCACGGCCGCGACATCAGGCTTGAGGATGAGGCCACCCGCCGGCGGATCGGGCTGATCTGAAGCCCGGCCGGCAGGGATCGCTCAACCGGGATCGGCGCCGGCCCGGCCCATCCTGCGCTTCACGAATTCACGCAGCGACTGGAAGATCAGGTAAAGCGCCGGGATCACGCAGATGCCGATGATCGAGGCGACGGCCATGCCGCCGGCGACGCCTGTGCCGACCGCCCTGCGGCTCATCTCGCCCGCGCCCTCAGCCGTCACCAGCGGGATCAGTCCGGCGATGAAGGCGAAGCTGGTCATCATCACCGCGCGGAACCGGGCTCTCGCGCCTTCGACCGCCGCATCCATGATCGATTCCCCGGATTCCCGGTGCGCCTTGGCGAATTCGACGATCAGGATCGCGTTCTTCGCCGCCAGCGCCACCAGCACGATCAGGCCGATCTGGGCGTAGATGTCGAAAGTCAGCCCGGCGAGGATGATCGAGCCGAGCGCCCCGGCGACGCCGAACGCCACCGAGAGCAGCACCGGAACCGGGATCGTCCAGCTCTCATAGAGCGCGACGAGGAAGAGATAGGCGAAGACCATCGCCATGATCAGGATCGGCCCTGTCTGGCCCGCGGCCTCCTTCTCCTGCACCGCGGTGCCGGTCCAGGAGAAACCGTAGCCGTCAGGCAGGGTTGCGGCCGAAACCTCCTCCATCGCCTCAAGCGCCCCGCCGGAGGAGACGCCCTCGGCCGGGCCGCCATTGATCGTGACCGAGCGATAGTTGTTGTAGCGGACGATGGAGGACGGCCCGAGAATGACCTCGGGCGTCGCGACCGCCGCCACCGGCACCAGTTCGCCATTGGCGTTGCGCACATTCAGCCGGCCGATATCGTCCACCGAGTCGCGATCGGCCTCGGCCGCCTGCATGTTCACCTGCCAGACCCGGCCGAAGAGGTTGAAATCATTGATATAGACCTGACCGAAAGACCCTTGCAGCGCGGCGAAAAGGCCGCTGACCGAAACCCCGAGCGTCTGCAGCCTTTCCCGGTCGATATCGAGATAGAGCTGGGGAGAGTTGGCCGAATAGGTGGTGAAGGTCTGGGCCAGACGCTCGTCCTGTGTGGCGGCGTTGGCTTCGCCGCCGGCGACCGCGTCGAGATCGGCGGGCGTCCCGCCCTGATAGTCGAGCAACTGATATTCGAACCCGTCGCCGGTGCCGAGACCGATGATCGGCGGCAGGTTGAAGGCGATCGCCTGCGCCTCGCGGAGCGAGACATTGGCCTCCATGGTTGACTGAATCGCGGCCAAGACGGTCTGGGCCTCATCGCCGACGCGCTCTTCGAAGGGATTCATGACCACGGTCATTAAACCGCTATCCGATTTCGCCAGTCCGTCCATGAAGCTGAAACCCGAAACCGCGAGCACGTTCTTCACGCCGTCGAGCGCCTCCAGCTTCGTGGAAAGCTCCTCAAGGATCTCATGGGTCCGGTTCAGCGACGCGCCATCCGGCAGGCGGACCTCCACCATATAGGCGCCCTGATCCTCCGCCGGCAGAAAGCCGGTCGGGACCTTCTGGAAAAGAAATCCGGCCGCACCGAAGGCCAGGCCCAGCAGCGCGAGGCCGAGGATCGCCCGGCGGGCGATCGCCCCGGCGATTCTGGCGTAGCCGTCCCGCGCATTGTCGATCCGGCCGGAGATCCAGCCCATGATCCCGCGCTTGCGCCCCCCGCCCTGTTTCAAAAACACGGCGCAAAGCGCCGGGCTGAGCGTCAGCGCGTTGATCGCGGACAGAACCATGGAGACCGAGACCGCCACCGCGAATTGCTGGAACAGCATGCCGCTGAGCCCGGGGATGAAGGCGACCGGCACGAAGACCGAAAGCAGCACCAGCGTGATGGCGAGGATCGCGCCGGTGATCTCTCCCATCGCCTCTTTCGCGGCTTCGGCGGCGCTCATTTCGGGATGGCGCTCCATCACCGCCTCGACATTCTCGACGACCACGATCGCGTCATCGACGACGATGCCGATCGCCAGCACCAGCGCCAGCAGCGAAACCGTGTTGAGCGAGAAGCCGAGCGCCGACATCACCGCGAAGGCGCCGATCAGCGCCACCGGCACCGCGAAAAGCGGGATCAGCGTCGCGCGGAAATTGCCGAGGAAAAGGAAGACCACGATGATGACGAGGACGAACGCCTCCAGCAGCGTGTGGATCACGTTCTCGATGCTGGCCTCGACGAATTCCGAGGTGTCATAGGCGATCTCGTAGGTGACGCCCTCCGGGAACCGCTCCGCCAGACGCTCCATGGTCGCGCGCACGCCCTCTGCGGCGTCGAGCGCGTTCGCGCCCGGCGACTGGAAGGTGCCGATCAGCGCCACCGGAGCGCCGTAGAACCGGCCCCGCGCAACGTAAGTCGCCGCGCCGAGCCTCACCTCGGCGAGATCCCTCACCCGCACGAAGCTGCCGTCCGGCTCGGCGCGGATGACGACATCGGCGAATTCCTCCGGGTCGGCCAGCCGGCCCATGGTCTGGATATTGAGCTGGAACTGGGGGTCCATATCCATCGGCTGCGCGCCGACGCGGCCGAGCGCGGCCTGCACGTTCTGCGATTGCAGCGCCGCCGCCACATCGGCCGGGGTCAGCTTCAGGCTGGCGAGCCGGTCGATATCGAGGATGATCCGCATCGAGTAGTCGCGCGCGCCGTAGAGAGAGGCGTCGCCGACTCCGGGCACGCGCTTGATCTCGTCCAGCACGTTGATATTGGTGAAATTGGTGAGGACGAGATCGTCGATCTCATCCTCATGCCCCTCTTCGGCGTAGATGGCGATCATCTGCATCAGCGCGGTGGATTTCTTCTTCACGCTGACGCCGGTCGCGCGCACCTCCGCCGGCAGGCCCGCTTCGGCCAGCGCCACGCGGTTCTGCACATTGACGGTGGCGATATCCGGGTCGGTGCCGACCGCGAAGCTGACCGTCAGATTATAGGAGCCGTCGGCGCCGCTGGTCGATTTCATGTAGATCATGTCATCGACGCCGATCACCTGTTTCTCGATCGGCTGGCCCACGGTTTCCTCGACCACCTCGGCGCCCGCGCCGGGGTAATGCGCGCTCACCGTGACCAGGGGCGGCACGATTTCGGGATACTGGGCGACGGGAATGCGGGTCAGCGCGATCAGCCCGGCCAGCGTCAACACGATGGAGATCACGGCCGCAAAGCGCGGCCGGTTGATGAATGTCGAGGAAAACACCGTGATCAGCCTTCCGAAGCCAGCGCCGCGTCAACCGTGATCCCGGGCCGCACCTTGTTCTGGCCCTGGGTGATGACCATTTCGCCCTCGCTCAGCCCGTTGGCGATGACGGCGAAGCCGCCGGCGCTGCGCTCGATGCTGACGCGCCGCTGTTCGACCTTGGAATCGGCCCCGACCACAAGGACATAGGCGCCCTGCTGGTCGCGCAGAAGCGCCGTCATCGGCACGCCCAGCGCCAGTTCGGGCGCCGATTGCGACAGATCGACATTCACCAGCGCGCCATCCAGCAGAACCCGGTCGGGATTGTCGAAAAGCGCCCGCACCAGAACCGTGTCCGTGCCGGCGGAGACGGTGCTGGAGACGTAATCGAGCCGCCCCTTGTTCGGATAGGTCTCCCCGTTCGGCAGGGTGATGGTCACATCCTCGCCGGTGTCGCGCCCGCTTTCCTTCGCCTGTTTCTCGTAATCGAGATAGATCGCGGTCGCGACCGGGAATTCCACGCTGATCGGATCAAGCGAGGTCAGCGTGGTCAGCGCCCCGCTCTCCGGCCCGACCAGCGCGCCGATATCGGGCGCGGAGAGCCCGGCCACCCCGTCGAAGGGCGCCGTGACGCGGGTGTAGGAAAGCTGTAGCTCGGCGTCGGCCTTCGCCGCCTCCAGCCGGGCGATATCGGCGGCCACGATATCGTAATTCGCCGTGGCGATATCGAGTTCCGACTGCGCCACCGCCTCGCGGGCGACAAGGGTGGTCTTGCGCTCCTTCTCGATCCCGGCCAGCCGCAGCTGCGCGTTGGCGGAGGCGATCTGCGCCTCGATCTGGACGACCGCGTCGCGATAGCTGTCCTCCTCGATGCGGAACAACAGATCGCCCCGCGCGACCGTTCCGCCCTCGGTGAAGGGCCGTTCCTCCAGAAAGCCGGAGACGCGCGCGCGGACATCCACTTTCTGGAGCGACGCGACACGGCCGGTGAAGGTGGAGACCCTGCGCAGGTCCTGCATCTGCGCCTCGGCGACGATGACGGCGGGCGCCTGCTGCGCGGCGGCCCGCTCCGCAGGAAAGCCGGTTGAAAGCGCCGCAGCCAACGCCGCGATCGCCAATCTCTTCACCTTGCCGCTCACCAGATCGTTATTTCGCACGCAGGCTCTCCCGATCATCCAAGAGTGATTCTCTTCAGGCTATATGATTTTTTACCGGCGTTGAATCGAAATTCCGCGCTGCGGATCGCCAGAATCCTGATCGGAAACGCAAAATCAGGCGCCGGGTTTCACGGCCGATTGTCCAGCCATGGCTGGCTTTTCTAGCCTCTCCCCTTCCACGGGATCAGCCAGCGTTCGGCCATCCGCATCAGGATGTCGATGCCATAGCCGATGATCCCGATCAGGATGATGCCCATGATCACGATATCGGTGAGCTGGAACTTGGAGGCGACCATGATCATCATGCCCGCGCCCTTCTCCGCCGCCACCAGCTCCGCCGCGACCACCGTGCCCCAGCAGACGCCCATCGCGACCCGCGCGCCGGTGAAGATCTCCGGCAGCGAGTTCGGCGCGATCACATGGCGCAGCACCTGCCATTTCGAGGCCCCGAGCGAATAGGCCGCGTGAACCTTGGAGATGCGCACCCCCGAGACCCCCGCCCTTGCTGCGATGGTCATCACCCACAGAGCGGCGAGGAAGAGCAATATGACCTTGCCGGTCTCGCCGATCCCGGCCCAGATGATCACTAGCGGGATCAGCGCCAGCGGCGGCACCGGGCGCATGAATTCGACGATCGGATCGAACCAGCCCCGGAACCAGCCCGAGAGCCCCATGGCGTAACCGAGCGGGACGCCGACCAGGCTCCCGGCCAGAAATCCCGCGATCACGCGAAAGAGCGACCAGCCGAGATGCTCCCAGAGGGTCGAGTTCTGATAGCCCGCGCCCGCGATCTCCACGATCCGCGCCCAGACCGCCTCCGGCGGCGGCAGCCAGATCGGCTCCATCCGCCAGCCGGCGGCGGGGATGTAGTTGAGCGTGCCCTTCGGGGTCATCGTCACCGCGCCCGAGGCGACCTCCACCGATCCGCCGGGCGCGATCGGCTGGCCGTCCACCGCAACCACGGTCGCGCCTTCGTCGCGCCCGATCCCGTCATTCCGGTCCACCCGAATCAACGCCGAGCGCCACGCCCCGACGCTGGCCGCGTCGTCCCTGGCGAAACCCTCGCCGGGCGCGACCTCCGGCGCCTCCGCCGCCGCGCCATGCTCGAAGACATTGACATGGACGGTCGCGTCATCCTCGGCCCCGTCGGCGGCGCGGAGCGTGTAGGTGAAGCGCGCCTCGCCGGTGAACGGCCCCGGCGCATGCACGGGGACCAGTTTCGAGCCGGTGAAGGCGCCCCAGATCAGGAAGATCGTCAGAACCGAAATCACCGAGGCGACCCGATCCGCCCGCACCGCGCTCTCATCGCCGAAGGTCACCGTCTTCAGCGAGGTGAAATCGCGGCGCGCGGCGCGCCTGACCAGAAGGCGCACGATCAGGAAGGCGGCGACGAAGATCGCGATATAGATCAGCAGGATGATCACGACGCGCCCTCCGCCCGGCCCATGATCTCCTCCTCCATGTCCCAGATCATCGAGAGGATCTCCTCGCGTTTCGCGCCGAAATCCGGGATCTTCTTCACCGTTCTGAGATCGGCGCCGACGCCCTCCTCGGCGAAGGGCAGCCGGTATTCGCGATGGACGCGTCCGGGGCGCGGGGCCATCACCAGAAGGCGCTCGCCCAGAAGCAACGCCTCCTCCACCGAATGGGTGATCAGGATGATGGTCTTGCCGGTCTCCTTCCAGAGCTTCAGCACCAGCCCCTGCATCTTTTCGCGCGTCAGCGCGTCGAGCGCGCCCAGAGGTTCGTCCATCAGGATCACCTCCGGGTCGTTGGCCAGGCACCGCGCCAGCGCCACGCGCTGCTGCATGCCGCCGGAAAGCTCGTAGATCGCCTTGTCCCTGAAATCGCGAAGGCCGACCACCTCCAGCAGGTGATCGACGATTTCCGCCTTCTCCTTCGCCTTCATACCCTTCATCGACGGGCCGAAGCCGACATTCTCGCGGACATTCATCCACTCGAAAAGCGCGCCCTGCTGAAAGACCATGCCGCGCTCCGGCCCCGGCCCGGCCACTGCGCGCCCGCCAAGCGTCACCCGCCCCCCGGTCGGGGCCAGAAACCCGGCGAGGATGTTCAACAGCGTTGTCTTGCCGCAGCCCGAAGGGCCGAGCACGCTCAGCAATTCTCCCTCGGCGATGGTCAGGTCGATATTCTTCAGCGCCTGCACCGACGAGCCGCCAGGCAGGTCGAAGCGCATCGAAACGCCATCGACGACAAGTCCGCTCATCGTCGTCCCCCTGTCATGGGTGCCGGGGCGCGCCGCGAGAAGGCGCGCCCCGCCGGCGTCAGAGCGCCCCCGCCGCCCGCAGCGGACCGGCGTTCACCGCGTTGTCATAGGTCGGCAGCGCGCTGTCGATGCTCCTGGCCTGCACGAAGACCTCGGCCACGCCCTTCATGAATTTCTGAACCCCGCCGCCGAGCCATTTGTCGGAAAGCTGCTCCCCGATCGGGGGAAAGACGAAAGTGGCGATGAAGGCTTCGGCCGCCGGTTCGTCCATGCCGGCGTCGCGGGCGATGACCGACAGCATCTCGGCCTTCCTGTCGCCGGCGTTCCACATCGCGTTGGCCTCGGCGGTGACCTTCAGGAATTTCGCCACCAGATCGGGGTTCTCCGCCACGAAAGCGGCGGGGGCGGAGGTCACGTCGAAGACCAGAATGCCGACCTCCTCCTTCTCCGGTCCGGTCAGCAGGACATTGCCATGCTCCTGCATCCGGCGAAGCGCCTGACCGAAGCCGCAAACCATGTCCAGCGAGCCCTGCGCGAAGGCGGCGGCGCCGTCGGGCGGGGCCATGTCGACGATCTCCATGGTGGAGATATCGACGCCGAAATGGTTCATCTGCTCCAGAAAGCCGTAATGCGCGGCGGTGCCGATCGGCAGGCCGACCTTCCTGCCCTCCAGCTCCTTCGCGCTGTCCTTGTCGATCTCCAGCCTTGACGCGACGACGCAATTGTCGTTGTCGGAATAGCTGACCGCGATATCCAGCACTTGGAGATCCTGCCCGGCCGAGGCCGCGACGACGAAGGGCGGCAGGCCCTGGCTGAGCGCGATCTGCACGTCGCCCGCGGCCATCGCCGCCGACATCGCGGTGCCGGTTTCAAAGCTCACCCAGTTGACCTTGACGCCCAGCGCCTCGTCATAGGTTCCCATCTCCTTGGCGTATTCGAAGGGCATCGGCCATTCGAGGAAATAGGCTACGGTGATTTCCTCCAGCGCGCGCGCCGGAGCGGCCTGGAAGGCCATGACGGCGAGGGCGGCCGCGAGGCCGGCGAATTTGGTTTTCTTCATGTTCAGACTCCCTGTCTGGATCACTGGCGGGGCGGGCCTGGTTCGCTCGCGCCCATTTCCCCGTCATCTGCGCTTATATACGATGTCATTTCAGCAGCCTATATGCTTGCGGCCGCCGAAGGGACCGGTTCGGCCCGAAAAACCGCCCGCCGGCTCACCAGAGGCTTCTGCCGATCAGCAGGATCGCCGCGAACCCGGCGAGGCCGAGCGAGATCGGCTTCAGCGGCGCCGCCTCGATCCGCCGCGCCATCGGCCCCGCAGCGCGAAAGCCGATCAGCACCGCCGGGGCCAGCAGCGCCGTCATCGCCAGATGCTCGACCCGCGCCAGACCCGCCGCGATCAGCCCGACCACGGAGAAACTGACCCCGAAGAGGAAAAAGGCGTTGAGCGTGCTGCGCGCGTTTCGCGCCGCCTCGTTCTGGTAGATCATCCCCATCGGCGCCGCGCCGACCGAGGTCAGCGTGCCCATGAAGCCCGAAAGCGCGCCCGCCGCGAACAGCGTCCTCGGCGTCTTCGGGGCCGTCAGCCCGGCCAGCGACAAGGCGATCCCCAGCAGGATCACCGCCGCCACCACCGGCCCCAAGAGCGCCGAGCCCGCCACAAGACCGACGACCCAGACCGCCGGCAAGGTGCCGGCCAGACGGCCGGCGACGGCGGGCGCGATCTCGCGCATGCGGATCTCGCGGAACTCCAGCCCGACCCCGGCCGCGGTGACCAGAACCCCCAGCATCAGCACCGTCGCCGGGGTATGGTCCGGCGCGATCAGCGCCGCGAAGGGCGCGACGATGGTGCCGAAGCCCTGCCCGCCCAGCCTGTGCATCGCCGAAGCAACCGTTACCACGGTGAAAAAGGCCGCGATCGACCAGAGCGACAGGCCGAAAAGCTCGATCATGACGGCGGCCGCGCCATATGGTTCGCCCCGGCGAAGATCGGGGCGGCGGCGGGAAGGATCGGCGGGGAAAGGTCTGCGGCGTTCATCGCGGTCGATAAGGCCCCGGCGCCGCGACGACGTCAAGCTTCCGTCTTGCCAGAGCCGATCCGGCGCCCTCATATCGGCGGCATGCAGGACACCGACCTCACCCCCCCGCCCAAGCCGCTCGAAGGCGTGCTCGTCGTCAGTCTGGAGCAGGCCGTGGCCGCGCCGATGGCGACGCTGCGCCTGGCCGAGGCCGGCGCCCGCGTCATCAAGGTCGAACGACCCGAAGGCGATTTCGCCCGCGGCTATGACAAGGCCGCCAGGGGCGCCTCCAGCTATTTCGCCTGGCTCAATCAGGGGAAGGAGAGCGTCGCGCTCGATCTTCGCGACCCCGAAGACGCCGCCCTGATGCGGCGGATGGTGGCGAAGGCCGATGTCTTCGTGCAGAATCTCGCCACCGGCGCCGCCGGGCGGCTCGGGCTCGGCGCGCAGGAGCTGCGCGCCGCCGATCCGCGGCTGATCGCCTGCGACATCTCCGGTTTCGGGGCGGAGGGACCCAATGCGAAGCGCAAGGCCTATGATCTGCTGATTCAGGCCGAAAGCGGCCTCGTCTCCATCTCCGGCGGGCCGGGCGAGATGGGGCGCGTCGGCGTCTCGCTCGCCGATATCGGGGCCGGGATCACCGCTTTCGGCGCGATCGCGACCGCGCTGGTCCGGCAAGCGCGCACCGGGCTCGGCGCGCATGTCGGGGTCTCCCTGTTCGACGTGCTGGCGGAATGGATGACCGTGCCGCTTCTCCATCACGACAATCTCGATCAGGGGCCGAAGCGGATGGGCCTCGCCCATCCCTCGATCGCGCCCTATGGGGCTTTCGCCACGGCCGATGGACGGCTGATCCTGATCTCCGTGCAGTCGGACCGCGAATGGCGGGTGCTGGCGCAAGAGGTGCTGGGCCGGCCGGAACTGGCCGAACACCCGGATTTCGCCGCCAACACCGCCCGCGTCGCCAATCGCGCCGCCACCGACGAGGCCGTCGGCGCCGCTTTCGCATCGCTGGATTTCGCCGCGATCCGCGCCGCGCTGGACAAGGCGCGCATCGCCTGGGGGGAGGTGAGCGACCTCGCCGGGCTTTCGCGTCATCCGCATCTGCGCCGGGTCGCGGCGAGACTCGGGGCCGAGCTCGGGGCGGGCGAGGTCGATCTGCCGGCCTCCGCCGCCCGCGCCGACTGGGCCGGCGCCGGGGCCGTTCCCGCGCTCGACGCGCAGGGCGAAGCGATCAGAAGGGAATTCGCCGGTTGAGAACGCGGCTCAGCGCAATGGCGGGATGATGGTGAAATTCTCGGTGGAGATCCATCCGCCCGTGCGCGAGTTCGGCTCGCAGACCGGCAGCCAGCCCTCCACCGCCGGGCCCTCCACCCTCAGCGCGTCGCCATGCGCGGCGACGGTCAGCATCCGATAATCCAGCCCCGGCCCGGCGCGCAGGTTGACTATTCCTTGTGCATAAACCGTTTCGGGTCCGACCGCGCCTTCGGCCCCGGCCGGAATTACCTCAACCCCGGTTGCAACATGCGGGTCCGGTTCGGTCAGGTTATGCTCGCTGAATCCCTCCGTCGCCCGGCCGCTGACGAATTCCTGTATATCGGCTGCGCTCGCCAGCCAGACGAAGGCGGCGATGATCATCGGGCAGACGAACAGAACCCGCATAGCGTTTGCTTTTTCCCCCAACGGCGCCAATCATGCCCCATTCTCGACATGATTCCGCCATCCTTTTATCAGCGAAGCCGCCGCGACGCCATTCTGGTCAGAAAAGTGTCATGACATCCCTCGCGCGCCTCTTTACTGCGCAGCGGCGGACAAGCCGCGCAATCCCGCGCTTGCAGGCGCAAAATCGGCGCAAATTCCCGGCTCCACCTGTTTCATCGCAAACGCAAAACGCTGTAGAGAGGCGCATGAATCATCGTTCGTCCCTACCCGATCATCCTTCCGGCCGCTGGCCCGCGCTCGGCCCGGGCGAGGTCTGGCTTGTCGGCGCCGGGCCCGGAGATCCGGGCCTGCTGACGCTGCACGCGCTGAACGCGCTCCGGCAGGCCGACGCGGTGGTGCATGATTCCCTTGTGGAGGATTCGATCCTCGGCTTCGCCAGCCCGGAGGCGGAGATGATCCCCGCCGGCAAGCGCGGCGGGCGCCCCTCGGCGAAACAGGCCGATATCACCGAACGCATGATCGCCCTCGCCCGCGCCGGGCGGCGGGTGGTGCGGCTGAAAGGGGGCGATCCGTTTCTGTTCGGTCGCGGCGGAGAGGAAGCCGAAGCGCTGGCCGCGGCCGGCGTGACCTATCGCATCGTGCCCGGCGTCACCGCCGGGATTGGCGGTCTGGCCGCGGCCGGGGTGCCGGCGACCCATCGCGATGTGAACCAGACGCTGGTTTTCGTCACCGGCCACGACCAGACCGGCGCCGCGCCCAAGGTGGACTGGGCGGCGCTGGCGAAGGGCGGACAGGTGATCGTCATCTACATGGGCATGCGCCATCTCGGCGAAATCTCCGCCGCCCTGATCGCCGGCGGCCGCCCCGCCGACGAGCCGGTGACCATCGTCCGCGAGGCGACCACCCCCCGCCAGTTCATGCTGGAGACGACGCTGGCCGAAGCGGCCGAGGCCGCCGCCCGCAGCGGCGTTCTCGCCCCCGCGATCATCTGCGTCGGCGCGGTCAGGAAGCTCGCGCGGGACCTGATCCCGCGCTGACGGCGTTGTCGCCGATCCGTCAACAGTCTCATCCCCATTCCGCAACTGACTCTCGGCAGGGCAACGCCTAATCTCGAATGAGGAGGAGGCGCGTCATGGGCAAACTGATTGATGGCGAATGGAAAGACGTCTGGTACGACACCAACGCCACCGGCGGCGCCTTCAAAAGGCAGGAATCGCAGTTTCGCAACTGGATCACCCCTGACGGCGCCCCCGGCCCCAGCGGCGAGGGCGGGTTCAGGGCCGAGAGCGGGCGCTATCATCTCTATGTCTCCTACGCCTGCCCATGGGCGCACCGGACGCTGATCTTTCGCGCGCTGAAGGGGCTCGCGCCGCATATCGGCCTCAGCGTCGTCGATCCCGAAATGCTGGAGGAAGGCTGGACGCTGAAGGGCGGCTTTCCCGGCGCGACCGGCGATACGCTGATGGGCAAGGCCCGGCTGCATGAAGTCTATTCCGAAGCCGCGCCCAAGGCGACGACCCGCGTCACCGTACCGGTGCTCTGGGATCGGGAGCGCAGGACCATCGTCTCCAATGAAAGCGCGGAGATCATCCGCATGTTCAACGCCGCCTTCGACGGGATCGTCGGCGAGGGTGTGGATTATTACCCGGAACCGCTCCGGGCGGAGATCGACGCAGCCAACGCCTGCATCTATAACAACGTCAACAACGGCGTCTACAAGGCCGGTTTCGCCACCAGCCAGGCGGCCTATGACGCCGCGATCCGGCCCCTGTTCGATACGCTGGACCGGATCGAGGAGCATCTCGCGAACCAGCCCTGGCTCATCGGCGACCGGATCACCGAGGCCGACTGGCGGCTTTTCACCACGCTGGTCCGGTTCGACCCGGTCTATGTCGGCCATTTCAAATGCGATTTGCGGCGGATCGTCGATTACCCCGCGCTCTGGGCCTATACGCGCGAGCTATACCAGCATCCCGGCGTGAAGCAGACGGTCCGCTTCGACCATATCCGCCGCCATTACCTTTACAGCCACCAGACGATCAATCCGCACCGGATCGTCTCGATCGGCCCGAAGATCGACTGGGACGCGCCACATGGGCGCCCGCGCCCGCGAAAGGGCAACGCCTCCGCGCGGCCCTTCATGCCGCCTCGCCCTCGGCCAGGAATGTATTGACCGCGTTCAGGAATTCGCGCGGCCGATCAACATGGATCCAGTGCGCCGCGCCGTCCAGGCTTTCAAAGACCGCCGCCGGAAACCGGGTCAGGATCCGTTGGCGATGCGCGGGCAGCACGTAATCCGATGCGCCGCCATGCAGCATCAGCACCGGCCCCTCATAGCGCCCGCCAAGCTCGGGATAGTCGATCAGCGTCGCCATGTTCGCCCCCAGCGCGTCCAGATTGAGCGACCAGCGCGGCTCCTCGCCCAGCACCGCCGCCTGGGCGAGAAAGGCGCGCACCGAAGGCTCCCCGATCGCCGGGGCCAGCGCCGCCTCGACCTCCGCGCGCCGGACCATGCCTGAAAGATCGACCGCGCGCATCGCCTCGATCTCCGGCAGCCGCGAGCCGCCATAACCCACCGGGGCGATATCGGCGACGATCAGGCGCTCCAGCAGCTCGGGCCGGGTCTCCGCCAGCGCCATCGCCGCCTTGCCGCCCATGGAATGGCCCAGAACGGCGGCGCGCCCGCCTTCGCGCTCGATCAGTTCGGCCAGATCGGCGGCCATGGCCGGGTAGTCGTGAACATCCGACCACGGGCTTTCGCCGTGATTGCGCATGTCCACCGCCAGCACCCGGCGCCCCCGCCCCATTCGCCTGGCGTGCGCCCGCCAGTTGCGCGCCGCGCCGAAGAGGCCCGGCGCGACGATCAGCGGGGCGGCGGTCTCGCGCTCCGGCGGGAATTCAATCACGGCGAGTTCGACCACGCTGACGCTCCTTTGGGTTTGGCGCGCTCCGGCGCCCATGCTAGTCATGAGGTTATTGACGCAGCCAAAGACGATTGCAAAGGGCCGCCGCCCCATGTGGATCAATTCGATTTTCGCGCGCGAATTCGGATATTCCGACGTTCAGTCCAATTACAGCCGCGTCTACGCCTGGATGGCGAACCAGCTCGGACACATGACTCTCGGCCTCGCCACCGCGCTGATCTACGCCTGGATCGTGGATACCGTCTCAACCGCCGCCATGCTGATCGTCGATTGGGACGGACGCCCGACCCTGGCGGCGAAAGACTGCGAATGCGCGCTGGGCTGCGTCGCCAACAATTATCTTCTCTTCCTCGCTTCGGCGGCGATTCTCGGCGCGATCCTCTTCATCCTCGGCCGCGGCGCCTTCATTCCCGCCGGGGAAGCCCCGCACGAGATCGCCGGCCGCTACCGGGCGATTCCGCCAAAGACGCGCCAGGCGCTGCACGGGGCGACTCTGGCGGCGGCTCTGGCCGCGCTGCTCTTTCTGCTGATCCGGGCGATGGTGGCGGACGATCCCGCATCGGCGGAGCGCCTTGTCGGGCTTTTCGGCGTCGCCGCCGCCTCCTTCGCCATCGCCGCCGGGGTGCTGATGCTCTGCCGCGACATGCGCTACATCACCTTCGGGCTGATCGCCGTTTTCGCCGCCTTCTGGATCGCCACCGCCGGCGCCGGCGCCGCGGAAGGGCCGCGCCTCTGGATCGCCGTCGCGCTGGCGCTGCTGTTCTTCCTCTATGGGCTGAGCGCGCTGGTGGTCGGCCGGGATCTTCCCGAACGGCTCGGCCGGGCGGAACGCTGGGTGCAGGCCGGGACCATCGCCGCCATCGCGCTCTGGTATGTCTTCGCCGCCTGGGACGGGCTGGAGGGCGACTGGCCGCTGGCCATCGCCGCCGCCGGCTCCTCCTGCACGCTCTGGTGGGTCAAGGAGTTCGCCTCCGATCTTCCCAATGTGCATCAGGAAATCGCAACCGCCGTCGCGCGCCGCCCCGAAGGGGTGCTCGGCCATGGCGCGCGGGTGGAGCAGGACTATCTCGAGGATGCGCGCATGGATGGGCGCACCGACGGGATGTTCTATCTCGCCGGAGCCTGGACCGGCGCCGGAGTGCTTTCCGACACGCCGGTGATGACCCATACCTCATGGCCGGCGGGCTCCGAAATGCTGGGGCTGATCATCTTCATCCT
>JBKECG010000279.1:0-1831 GCA_047974395.1 Pikeienuella sp.
CGAGGCGGCCACGGGCGGCGTCTAGCCGAAACGCCGCGGCCGCCGCCGGTACGCTCTGGCGGGGGCCGGCAGCGACGCGACGGTGCTCGAGCTCGCCGGGCGCGAGGTGCTGCCGCCGGAGGTCCGCAGCATGCTGCGGACGCTGCGCGGGGCGGCCGCCGACCCGGAGCGGGTGCTGGCCTTTCATTAGCTCTCCAAACGCACCAACCTGCCGGGTCTGCGCTCGGGGTTTTGCGCGGGCGGGCCGGAGACGGTGAAGATATTCAACCACTTCCGCGCCTATACCGGCGCGCCGCTGCCCCTGCCGGCGCAGCTCGCTGCGGCGGAGGTCTGGGACGACGAGGCGCATGTCGTCGCCAATCGCGCGCTTTACGCGGAAAAATACGATCTGGCGGAACGCATTCTCGGGGCCGCGCCCGAGGCGGGGTTCTTCCTCTGGGTCGAGGTCGAGGACGGCGAACAGGCGACGCTCCGCCTCTGGCGCGAGCATGGGGTGAAGGTTCTGCCGGGGAGCTATCTCAGCCGCGAGGCGAGCCCCGGTGCGGGCGTGGGTGATCCGGGGCGGCGCTATATCCGCGCCGCGCTGGTCGATGAGACGGCGCAGGTGGAGCGGGGGCTCCGCGCTATCAGGGAAGTGAACGGGGGATAGACATATGGCGAGAAGCTGGACCGAAGGAGAGCGCGCGCCATTGCTGCCGCCCTCGGCGCAGGCCTTTCTGAAGCGCAGGGGCGCGGAGCTGACCGGGTTCGGCTTTCTTGTCGTCGGGCTCGCGCTTTTCGCCGCCTTGGCGAGCTATCATCCCGAAGACCCGAGCTGGCTGAACGCCACGTCGAGCGCGCCGCGCAACTGGCTCGGCGCGCCGGGCGCGCTTCTGGCGGATCCCCTGTTGCAGACGCTGGGCCTCGCCGCCTGGGGCCTGCCCACCCTGCTGATCGTCTGGGCTTTCCGGCTGGTGCTGCACCGGGGCGATGAGCGGGCCTGGTCGCGGATGATCCTCGCCTGCGTCGCGATCCCGGTCGCGGCGGTTTTCGCCTCCACCCATGCGCCTTTCGAGGGCTGGACCGCCCTCGCCGGGCTTGGCGGCGCGATCGGCGACGGGGTGCTTTCGATGCTGCTGTCGCTGGCGCCGATGGCCCCGGCGGAGGCGGTCAAGCCGCTTTCGCTGATTCTGGCCGCGGCGACGCTGCTGCTGGCCGGGCTGTCGCTGGGGCTGAACTGGGCCGAGACGGTCGCGGGGTTCCGCTTTCTCATCCGTTCGCTGATCGAGGCGGTGGTCTGGCTGATCGCCCATTCCTCCCGGCTCTTCGGTTTCGCCGCCGGCGCCGCGCGCGAGCGGATGGCGCGGCCGCGTTCCGAAAAACACGCCCCGCCCGCGCCGCTTGGCCTGAAGCGGCGCGAGCCTTCGATGGACGGGTTCGACGATGACGACGACGAAGGCGACATCCCGCCGCTGGAGAATGACGGCGTCCTGCCGTCGATCCTGCGTCGCGCGCCGCAGCCCGTGGAGCGCCCGGCCCCGAAACCGCGGAAGAAATCCCGCGCCGCCGTGGCCCAGGAGCAGCCGAGCCTCGCGCATGACGAGGAGGCTGGCGAGGAATTCCTGCCGCCCGCGCTGTCGCTGCTGCAAAGCCCGACCAAGATCGTCCGCCACCGCGAAAGCGACGCGGCGCTGGACCAGAACGCACGGATGCTGGAAAGCGTGCTCGACGATTACGGCGTGCGCGGCGAGATCGGCGCGATCCGGCCCGGCCCGGTCGTGACCATGTATGAGCTGGAGCCGGCGCCGGGGCTGAAAGCCTCTCGCGTGATCGGGCTTTCGGACGATATCGC
>JBKECG010000373.1:0-11625 GCA_047974395.1 Pikeienuella sp.
GAGGGAATAGATCTTGCCACGTTGTCTGAGTACGATCTGATTCTTCTCTATCTCAATCTGCCTGATATGACCGGTTACGATGTGCTGAAGGCGCTGCGCGTGGCCAGGATCGAAACGCCGATCCTGATCCTTTCCGGCATGTCGGAGACTGACGACAAGCTCAAGGGGTTCGGTTTCGGCGCCGACGACTACATGACCAAGCCCTTCGACCGCGACGAGCTGATCGCCCGCATCCACGCCATCGTCCGCCGCTCCAAGGGTCATGCGCAGTCGATCATCTCGACCGGGCTGGTCGCGATCAATCTCGACGCGAAGACGGTGGAGGCCGACGGCGCGCCGGTGCATCTGACCGGCAAGGAATATCAGATGCTGGAGCTTCTGAGCCTGCGCAAGGGCACGACCCTGACCAAGGAGATGTTCCTGAACCATCTCTATGGCTGCATGGACGAGCCGGAGCTGAAGATCATCGACGTCTTCATCTGCAAGCTGCGCAAGAAGCTCTCCGCCGCCACGGGCGGCGAAAACTATATCGAGACGGTCTGGGGCCGGGGCTATGTCCTGCGCGATCCCGCGCCGGTTCCCGTCGCGCGCGCCGATCCGGCGATGGCCTGATTCCGGGGCCTGGCGGGCAGGGCGCGAAGACGCTCCGCCCCGCCGGGTCCTGAGATAATACAGAGGAATCGTCCGATCGGCTTTTGCTGGCGCCCCCGCGTCAACCATGGCTAAACTTCCGTAAGCCAAACTAATAACGGGGGGTAGCCATGACCAATGACATGAACAATGCGCGGGCGATGCTGCGCGAGGACGCGCTTCGCTATCACGAGGAAGGGCGGCCCGGAAAGCTGGAGGTGCGCGTCTCCAAGCCGATGACGACGGCGCGGGATCTTTCCCTCGCCTATTCGCCCGGCGTCGCCGACGCCTGCACCGCCATCGCGGAGGATGCGGCCAACGCCGCCCGCTATACCGGCAAGGGCAATCTCGTCGCGGTGATCTCCAACGGCACGGCGGTGCTGGGGCTCGGCGATATCGGCGCGCTCGCCTCCAAGCCGGTGATGGAAGGGAAGGCCGCGCTCTTCAAGAAATTCGCCAATATCGACTGCTATGATATCGAGGTCGATGAGACAGACCCCGCAAAGCTGGCCGAGATCGTCATCGCGCTCAGCCCGACTTTCGGCGCGATCAACCTTGAGGACATCAAGGCGCCCGAGTGTTTCGTGGTGGAGCGCATCTGCCGCGAGCGGATGAACATCCCCGTCTTCCATGACGACCAGCACGGCACAGCCATCGTCTGCTGCGCGGCGGCGGAAAACGCGCTGCGCATCGCCGGCAAGGCTTTTGAGGATATCCGCCTCGCCGTCTGCGGGGCCGGGGCGGCCGGCACCGCCTGCATCAACCTGCTGATCGCCATGGGGGTGAAGCGGGAGAACACCATCGTCGTCGACCGCGATGGCGTGATCTACAAGGGACGGGCGGGGCTGACGCCCGATCTGGAGATTCACGCGCGCGAGACCGAGGCGCGCACGCTGGCCGACGCGGTGGTCGGGGCGGACATGTTTCTCGGCGTTTCCGCCCCCGGCGTGCTGACGGCGGAGATGGTGAAGTCGATGGCCCCGGCCCCGATCATCTTCGGCCTGGCCAATCCGGTGCCGGAGATCATGCCCGATGTCGCGCGCGACGCCGCGCCGGACGCGCTGATCGCGACGGGGCGTTCGGATTATCCGAACCAGGTCAACAACGTGCTCTGCTTTCCCTTCATCTTTCGCGGCGCGCTCGACGTTGGTGCGACGGAGATCAACGAGGAGATGAAGGTCGCCTGCGTCAACGCCATCGCCGCGCTGGCGCGCGCGCCCTCGACGGCGGAGGCCGCGGCCGCCTATGCCGGTGAAAATCTTGTCTTCGGACCCGATTACCTGATCCCGAAACCCTTCGATCCGCGGCTTCTCTCCGTGGTCGCGACGGCGGTGGCGACCACGGCGATGAGAACCGGCGTCGCGCTTCGTCCGCTGAAGGATGTGGAGGCTTATCGCAAGAATCTTCTCAGCTCCGTCTTCCGCACCGGCTTCGCGATGAAGCCGATCTTCGAGCGCGCGCTTTCCGTATCCCGGCGCATCGCCTTCGCCGAGGGCGAGGACGAACGCGCGCTTCGCTGCGCCCAGCACATGATCCAGGACGGGGTGGACAAGCCGATCATCATCGGTCGCCCCGGCGTGGTGCGGGACCGGCTGGAGCGGATGGGCGCTGACCTGAAGGTCGGCGTCGATTTCGAACTGGTGAACCCGGAGGATGATCCCCGCTATTTCGAATACTGGAGCACCTATTACGACCTGAAGAAGCGCGAGGGCGTCTCCACCGATCTGGCCAAGGCGATCATCCGCACCAACACCACCGCCATCGCCGCGGTGATGGTCCACAGGGGCGACGCCGACAGCATGATCTGCGGTCTTTTCGGCGAATATAACTGGCATCTTCGCTATGTGACCGACGTGCTGGCGCGCGAGGGGCGCCATCCTGTCGGCGCGCTCTCGCTGCTGATCATGGATACGGGGCCGCTCTTCATCGCCGACACCCATGTCCATGAAAGCCCGACGCCCGAGCAGCTTGTGGAGATCGCCGTCTCCTCCGCCGCGATCATGCGGGATTTCAAGCAGGAGCCGAAGGCGGCTTTCATCTCCAACTCCAATTTTGGCGCGGTCGGCCAGCCCGACGCGGCGAAGATGCGCCGCGCGGTGGAGTTGATGGACGAGGCCGGCGTCGATTTCGAATATGAAGGCGAGATGCACGCCGACACGGCGATGGACCCGGAGACGCGATCGCGCATCTTCCCCGACAGCCGCCTCCATGGCGTGGCCAATCTTCTGGTCATGCCGAACGCCAATGCGGCGAGCGTGGCGCGGAACCTGCTGAAAACCGTGGGCAAGGGCATGGGCGTCGGGCCGATCCTGATGGGGCTGGACGGCAAGGCGCATATCGTGACGCCCTCGGCGACGACGCGCGGCCTGATCAATATCGCGGCGCTCGCGGGAGGATAGGGCGCCCCCTTGCCGTCCACCTTCGTTTCATGCTTTTCCCGAGGGAAGATTCATAAGGGAGCGCGCCATGGGCTATCGCGAAATCTACGAAAACTGGCGTGCGGACCCGGAACGCTTCTGGATGGAAGCGGCGGCCGGGATCGACTGGATCAAACAACCGAGCCGGGCGCTGACCGATTCCGATTCTTCTCATGGTGGCTGGTTCGCCGATGGGGTCATGAACACCTGCTGGAACGCGGTCGATCGCCATGTCGCCGCCGGGCGCGGCGAACAGGCCGCGATCATCCATGACAGCCCGCTGACCGGGGCCAAGCGCATCGTCACCTATGCCGAGCTTCAGGACCTGACCGCGAAGCTCGCCGGCGCGCTGGCGCGCAAGGGGGTCGGCAAGGGAGACCGGGTGATCATCTACATGCCGATGGTCGCCGAAGCCGCTGTCGCCATGCTCGCCTGCGCGAGGATCGGGGCGATTCATTCCGTGGTCTTCGGCGGCTTCGCCTCCAGCGAACTGGCGGTCCGGATCGAGGATTGCCAGCCAAAGGCGGTGATAGCGGCCTCCTGCGGGATCGAGCCGGGGCGGATCGTGGACTACAAGCCGCTGCTTGACGGCGCGATCGAGATCGCGAAGCACAAGCCCGAATTCACCGTGATCCTCCAGCGTCGCCAGCGCCCGGCCGAACTGGTCGAAGGACGCGATTTCGAGTGGGAGGCGTTTCAGGAGGGCGCGGCCCCGGCCGAATGCGCGCCCGTGGGCGCGGCGGAGCCGGTCTATATCCTCTACACCTCCGGCACCACCGGCCAGCCGAAAGGGGTGGTGCGCCCCTCCGGCGGCCACGCCGTGGCGCTGCACTGGAGCATGGGCGCGATCTACGGGGTCGGAACCGGCGATGTCTACTGGGCGGCTTCGGATGTCGGCTGGGTGGTCGGGCATTCCTATATCGTATACGGGCCGCTGCTGAAGGGCTGCGCCTCGGTGCTCTACGAGGGCAAGCCGGTCGGCACGCCCGACGCCGGCGCTTTCTGGCGGGTGATCTCCGAACATGGGGTGAACAGCTTCTTCACCGCCCCGACCGCCTTCCGCGCCATCAAGCGTGACGATCCTTCGGGCGCGCTGGTGAAGGATTACGACCTCTCCAGCCTCAACTATCTCTTCCTCGCCGGCGAACGCTCCGACACCGACACGGTGCACTGGGCGGAGCAGAAACTGGGCGTCCCGGTGGTCGATCACTGGTGGCAGACGGAGACCGGCTGGCCGATCTCCGGCCTGCCGATCGGCGCCGACCCCGATGTCGCGATCCGCGCCGGCGCCACCGGGATGCCTATACCGGGCTATGACGTGCGAATCCTCGACGAGGGCGGGCACGAGGTCGCGCCGGGAACGCTCGGCGCCGTGGCGGTGAAGCTGCCGATGCCGCCGGGCTGTCTGCCGACGCTCTGGAACGCGGATGCGCGGTTCCGCAAATCCTATCTCGACACCTTCCCCGGCTATTATGAAACCGGCGACGCCGGGATGAAGGACGAGGACGGCTATCTCTACATCATGGCCCGCACCGACGACGTCATCAACGTCGCCGGGCACCGGCTCTCCACCGGCGCGATGGAGGAGGTGCTGTCGGATCATCCCGATGTCGCCGAATGCGCGGTGATCGGGGTGAAGGATGATCTGAAGGGCCAGTTGCCGATGGGGTTCCTTTGCCTCAACCGCGGCGTCGAGCGCCCGGCGGAAGAGGTGATCGCCGAATGCGTCAAGCTGGTGCGCGACCGGATCGGCCCGGTAGCGGCCTTCCGGCTGGCGGTGGTGGTGGACCGGCTGCCGAAGACCCGTTCGGGCAAGATCCTGCGCGGAATCATGGGCAAGATCGCCGATGGCGAAAGTTACCGTCCGCCGGCGACGATCGACGACATGGCGATTCTGGATGAGATCCGCGCGGCTCTGGCCGGAATTGGCTATCCGCGCTGAACAACCATCAGTTGCGCCCGCCATCTTTCCGACGTTAATTTGCGATTTGCAAAGAGTGACTGTTCCGAATCGGGAGGGAGGGGGATTCTTCCGCCCTGGTTCGATGAGGAGACGCCGATGAGTGGAGCGGAGGTCGATCTTGGGCGCCTGAAAGGCATGTCGATTCTTCTCGCCGAGGACAATGTCACCAACCAGCTCGTCGCCACGCATATGCTGGAGACCCTCGGCGCCAAGGTCGATATCGCCGCCGACGGCGCCATCGCGCTGGATCGCCTGCGGGAGCGGGCCTATGACGTGTTGCTGATCGACATCGAGATGCCGCGGGTTTCCGGGCTGGACGTGATCCGCGCGATCCGGGCCGATGACGGCCCGCTGGCCGCGGCCCCGGTGATCGCGCTCACCGCCTATGCGATGGAGGAGCATCGCGAGAAGATCGCCGCCGTCGGCGCGGACGGGCTGATCGCGAAGCCGATCACCTCGATCAGCCAGTTCGGGGCGGATATCCTTTCGCTGATGGACCAGCGCGCGGCGCGCGTCGTGGCGGCCCGGCCTGCGGCGGTGATCGAGCGCATGATCTATGAGAGCCTTTCCGCCTCGATCGGGCCGGAGGCGATGACCGAGCTTCTGGCCCGGATCGAGGCCGATCTTCAAGCCATGCGCGCCGATCTCGGCGAGGCGGTCGGGAGCGGCGATCTCGACCTGATCGCGCGGGCCAGCCATGTCATGATCTCGGTCGCCGGCTCGATCGGCGCCGTGCGCCTGCAACGGCAGGCGGAGCGGATGAACAGGCTCGCCCATGGCGGCGAGGCCGAGCCGGCGGCCCGGCTGGCCGTGGACGCCCTGCCGGAGCTGGAGCGGGTGGTCGGCTTCGTCCAGGGCGAGCGAAAAGGGCTCGCGTCATGAGCCATCGCAGCGATCAGCCCGTGCTGTTGGTGGAGGACACCCGGTCGCTGGCGCTGATCTATGAAGGCGTGCTGAAGGGCGCGGGGCTGAAGGTCGAATGCGCCTATCTCGCCGAAGAGGCCATGAGGCTGCACAAGGGCGCTTCGGGCCGTCTGGTGCTGCTGGATCTGATGTTGCCGGATGGCGACGGGCTGGATCTTCTGACCGAGATGCGGGCCGCCGATCCGGCCGGGAAGGTCATCGTCATCACCGCGAACGGGTCGATCAACCGCGCGGTGGACGCGATGCGCGGCGGCGCTTTCGACTTTCTGGTCAAGCCCTTCGACGAGCGCCGCCTGCTTTCCGCGGTCAACAACGCGCTGGATGAGATCGCGGCGAGCCGGAAATCCCGGCCCGCCGCGCCGGCCGCAGAGGGCGGGGCCTTTCACGGCTTCATCGGCGGATCGCCCCGGATGCGGGAGGTTTATCGCCTGATCGGCGATATCGGCCGCTCCACGGCGACGGTCTTCATCACCGGCGAAAGCGGCGCGGGGAAAGAGGTCGCGGCGCAGGCGATCCACGCCGAATCCGGTCGGGCGAGCAAGCCCTTCATCGCGCTGAACTGCGGCGCGATCCCGCGCGATCTGCTGGAGTCCGAGGTTTTCGGCCATCTGAAGGGCTCCTTCACCGGCGCGGTCGCCGACAAGCCCGGCGCGGCGGCGGCGGCCGATGGCGGAACGCTGTTTCTGGACGAAATCTGCGAGATGGATCTGGCGCTCCAGACCAAGCTGCTGCGCTTTCTCCAGACCTCCACCATCACTCCGGTCGGGGCCTCGACGCCGCGAAAGGTGGACGCGCGCATCATCTGCGCCACCAATCGCAGCCCGATGGAGGAGGTGCGCGCCGGCCGGTTCCGCGAGGACCTTTTCTACCGCCTCCATGTCGTGCCGATCCATCTGCCGCCGCTTCGCGAGCGCGGCGAGGATGTGATCCTGGCGGCGGAGGCTTTCCTGAAGCGTTTCGCGGAGAAGGAAGGCAAGCGTTTCTCGCGCCTCTCGCAGGAACTGGCCGATCTCTTCCGCACGCTGCCCTGGCCGGGGAACATGCGGCAGTTGCAGAATGTGATGTGGAATATCGTCCTCCTCCATGACAGCGAGGAGGCGACGCCGGCGATGTTGCCCGCCGGGCTGGCCGATATGAACGCGCTTTCCGCGCCGCTCGCCAATGGCGCGGCGCCGCCCGCCGACCCGGCGCAGCCCGAAAGCGGGATCGCGGCCAGGATCGAGCCGCTGATCGGCTCCACCATGGCCGAGGTCGAACGCGAGTTCATCGAGGCGACCATCGCCGCCCATGGCGGCTCCGTGCCGAAAGCGGCGCGGGTGCTGGATCTCAGCCCCTCCACAATCTATCGCAAGCGCGAGGGCTGGGCCAAGAACGAGCCCTGAACCCGCTGTTGATAAATGAAATTAACTATTTAAACACCGTAAGTTATCCACATATCCTGAAGATCAGACACCATTGGTTTTGCGTGCCTCCGCCGCCATTTTTTGGCGCGCTTCGCTGCCGATTCCGGGCCGGGGAGGGACCCTCATCCCTGTGACGTTTTGTTCGTTATATTTCACTGGACATAACGCAATCGACGCATGCATCCTCCCGACGATATCGGAAAAGGGAGAGAGATCATGAAACACTGGACGCGGGCCGGTCTTGTCGCTGTCGGGCTTCTGGGCGCCGGCGCGGCCAGCGCGGCGACCACCAGCTTCACCTTGGACGGCGCCGTCGCGAACCCGGCGATCCATGACGCCGCGACGCTGGCCGCATCGCCGCAGGAGGAGCGGACCCATCGCGAGCAGGTCTATGGCGGCGTTTCGCTATGGGGCCTGATCGAGACGGCCGCGCCGCTTTTCGATCCCTCGATCAAGCACGATCTTCTGCGCCGCGTTCTCGTCGCCACCGGGTCGGACGGCTACAAGGCGGTCTATTCCCTTGGCGAGCTTGATCCCGGTTTCGGTGGCGTCGGCCTGCCGCATATCGTCGCCACAACGGCGAACGGCGCGCCTCTGGGCGAGAACGGTTTTGCGCGGGTGGTCTCGCCCGAGGACGGGCGCCCGGGCCGGTTCGTCTCCACCCTCGCTTCGCTGGAGGTGGTGGACCTCACGCGGCGCGGCGTCCCGGCCCCTGGCGGAACATCCGACGGATTCACGCTCTCGGGCGCGATCTCGGCGCCGGGGCGGGTGACCGAGGCCGATCTGGCCGGGCGGACGCGGATCACCCGCTCCACGACCTATATCGCCGGCGGCGTGGAGGTGACGGAGAGTTTCAGCGGCGTCAGCCTGTGGGATTTCCTCGACAGCCGCGGGGTCGTCACCGATCCTTCGATCAAGAACGACATCTTTCGCAAGGCGCTGATCGCCACCGGGTCTGACGGCTATCAGGTCGCCTATTCCCTGGGCGAGATCCTGCCCGCCTATGGCGACCCGGAACAGATGATCATGCTGGCCATTGTCGGCGGCGACGCCGGTTTCGCGCGGCTGGTCTTTCCCGGCGACCGGCGCGGCGGGCGGTTCGTCTCCAATCTGGTCGATCTCCGGGTCGTGGATGCGACCAGACCCGCGCTTGCGCCCGTGCCGTTGCCGGGGGCGGGGCTGCTCTATGGCGCGGCGATGCTCGGTTTTATCGGCGTCGCCGCGCGCGGAAGACGCAGGCGCGTCTGACGCCGCCGGCGAGGGGCGTCATTCAGGTCTGACGCCGTTCAGGAACAGCATGCGCAGGAAACGCGCGGCGTCATGGAACCGCCCCTCGCCGTCATCGCCCAGCACGGCGCGCACCTGCGGGTCGAAATCGGCGTAATGCTGCGTCGTCGCCCAGATCGCGAAGATGAGGTGGCGCGGATCGACCCGCCGCATCCGCCCCTGACGGATCCAGACGCGGATCACCTCCGCCTTCTCGTCGACCAGGGTTTTCAGATCCCCGGCCAGCATGTCGCCGAGGATCGGGGCGCCGCGCAGCATTTCATTGGCGTAAAGCCGGCTCTCGGCCGGGAAATCGCGCGACATCTCGATCTTGCGCTCCAGATAGGCGGCGATCTCCTGCATCGGGTCGCCGGCTTCATCAAGGGCGTCGAGCGGCGCGAGCCAGTCGCGCAACAGCCGCTCCAGCACCTCGCGGTAGATCGCCTCCTTGCTGGGGAAATAATAGAGCAGGTTGGGCTTGGACATGCCGGCCAGCGCGGCGATCGCCTCCACGGTCGCGCCGCGGAACCCTTCCTGACCGAAGATCTCGACCGCGGCGGCCATGATCTTTTCGCGATTCTCCGCCTGAATCCGGGTCGGTCTGGACCTCAGCAAGCATTTGCCTCCCACGGCGGGGCTTGACCCCTTCACCCATCTTGCTAGCGTCGATTTTACCATATGGTCAAGACGAGGGAAAAGCGATGACCGCGCCGGGCGAGAACATGAAGATCAACGCGGACCGGCTTTGGGACAGTTTGATGGAGATGGCGAAGATCGGCCCCGGCGTCGCCGGCGGCAACAATCGCCAGACCCTGACCGACGAGGATGGAGAGGGACGCCGGCTTTTCCAGAAATGGTGTGAGGCGGCGGGCCTGACCATGGGCGTCGACGAGATGGGCGACATGTTCATGCGCCGCGAGGGCGAAGAGCCGGACCTTCCCCCCGTCTATGTCGGCTCCCATCTCGACACCCAGCCGACCGGGGGGAAATATGACGGCGTGCTCGGCGTGCTGGCCGGGCTGGAGCTGGCGCGCACGCTGAACGATCTGAACGTGAAGACCCGTCATCCGATCGTCGTCACCAACTGGACCAATGAGGAGGGCACGCGCTTCGCCCCGGCCATGCTCGCCTCCGGCGTTTTCGCCGGGATGCTGGATCGCGACTGGGCCTATGACCGCACCGACGCCGCCGGCAGGCGTTTCGGCGACGAACTGGAGCGGATCGGCTGGAAGGGCGAGGAGAAGACCGGCGCGCGCAGGATGCGCGCCATGTTTGAATATCATATCGAACAAGGCCCGATACTGGAGGCCGAGGGCAAGGATATCGGCGTCGTCACCCATGGGCAGGGGCAATGGTGGCTTCAGGTCACGCTGACTGGCAAGGCCGCGCATACCGGTTCGACGCCGATGAACATGCGGGTGAACGCCGGGCTGGGCATGGCCCGGATCACCGAACTGGTGCATCGGATCGCCATGGACAGTCAGCCCGACGCGGTCGGCGCCATCGGCCATGTCGAGGTCTATCCGAACTCACGCAACGTCATCCCCGGCAAGACCGTCTTCACCATCGACTTCCGCTCGCCCGAACAGACGAAGCTGGACCGGATGAAGGCGCGGCTGGAGGCGGAGGCGCCCGCGATCGCGAAGGAGCTCGGCCTCGGGATCGAGATCGAGGTGGTCGGCCATTTCGACCCGGTGACTTTCGACGCGGATTGCGTCGCGGCGGTGCGCTGCGCGGCCGAGCGGCTCGGCTATTCCCACCGCGATATCGTCTCCGGCGCCGGGCATGACGCCTGCTGGATCAATCAGGTCGCGCCGACCGCCATGGTCATGTGCCCCTGCGTGGACGGGCTGAGCCATAACGAGGCCGAGGAGATCACCAGGGACTGGGCGGCGGCGGGGGCCAATGTGCTGCTGCACGCGGTGCTGGAGACGGCCGAGGTGGTGGGCTGAAGGCTCCGGCGCCCGGCTGGTCGTCCGCGACGCGCCCGCCGGCGCGGGGCGTGGTCTTTCATCAGGTCCGGTCGCGCCTGTTCCGCGCCGCCTCCGAAGATGTCTGCTCCTGAAACAGGCCGGCGGCGAAGAGCGTGGCGCGGAGCGCGGCGCCATGCGCCTTCATCGTCTCGGTGGAAAAGCGGGTTTCGGGGCCGGTGACGACTATCGCGCAGCGCGCGTCGCCGCTGCTGGTCACGGGAACCGAGACCGCCGCCGCGCCGTCGATCCGCTCGCCGACGGATATGGCGTATCCGCGTTCGCGGGTCGCGCGCAACTCCGTCAGCAGCGCCGGCGCGTCGATGGTTTCGCCGGAAAGCGACGGATCGTTCAGGATGGCGAGGATTTCGTCCGCGGCGAGCCAGGCCAGGCTCGCCTTGCCGGCCGCGCCCCGGTTGATGGGGAACACCGCGCCGACCTCCACCGCATAGCGCAGCGGCTGCGGCGAGGTGAGCACATGCAGCGCGATCTGCAGGACGCCGTTGCGGACGAAGAGCGCGACGGTCTCTCCGGTTTCGGCGCGCAGGCGCTCCATGACCGGGCGGGCCGCCTCCACGATCTCGGCGATGGAGCGGGACTGGGCGGGGGTCGCCTGGCCGGGTGAGAGCGACCATTTCCCATCATCGCTGCAATCGGCCAGCCGGGTTTCATGGAGCAGGTGCAGGATCTGCCCCGCGCTCAGCGGGTCGGCGCCGATCCGCGCCGCGAGACGCCCGGCCGTCTGCGCGGGTTGATCGGCGAGCGCCTGCTGCGCCCGCGCCAGAAGCCGGGCGAGGCTCAGCCGGTCCCGCTCCGGCGCCGGCGCGTATTCCTTGGTCTCGCCGGCGCGGCGGATGAAGCCCTTGGCCTCCAGCGTCTTCAGGATTCTGAATATCAACTGCGTAGGCTTGTAGAGCCGCTCGGCGATTGCGGTCAGTGTAAGCGGCGCCGGCGCGCTCTCGATCATCGTCAGCACTTAGAGCGCGCGTGAAAGCGTGTGACACTGTTAGGGGTGGTCGCTCATGTCTGCGGCAATTCTTCAGCTTCCCGCT
>JBKECG010000230.1:0-8535 GCA_047974395.1 Pikeienuella sp.
CCTGGGATTTCGCGCATATGACGCCGATGCGCGGCGCGCTCGCCTCTTTCGGCGTCAGCGGCGACCGGCCGACGCTGGAGCGGATGATCGGCGCGGTCTCCGGCGCTTTCGGGGCGGTGCCGGTCGCCGCGCTGCAGGCGGTCTTCGCGCAGCTCGATCCCGGCCTCGCCGCGCGCAAGTTCCGCCGCTTCGCCGGGCTGGACCAGGCGGGGCCGGAGGCCCGCCGCTTCGTGCTGATCGAGGACTGGCTGAACGCCGGCCCGCCGCTGACCGGCCCCGCCGCGCGCGAGGCGCTGATCGACTGGCATCTGGAGAACGCGACCATGCGCGGGCGCTGGCGCGTCGCCGGGGCCCCGGTCCGGGCCGAAGGGATCGCGGCCCCGGCGCTGGTCGTCGCGGCGCGGCGCGACCGGATCGCCCCCCCGGCGGCGACGGAGGCGATCATGGCCGCGCTGCCGGACGCGCGCGCGCTTCGCCCCGCTTCCGGCCATGTCGGCATGATCGTCGGCCGGGATGCGGCGGAATCGCTCTGGCGCCCGTTGACGGACTTTCTTTCCGGTTGAAGCTGGGCTATATGCTGCAATGCAGCATCAGCCGGAATCGGGGGCCGGCCAGTCATGGCGCATCCCCCTGAAACCGGATAAAACCCAGAGAGGATCGCCCATGACCAATGTCGTCATCGCCTCGGCCGCGCGCACCCCGGTCGGATCGTTCAACGGCTCTTTCGCCAACACCCCCGCGCATGACCTCGGCGTCGACGCGATCAAGGCCGCGCTGGAGCGCGCCGGGGTCGAGGCGGCCGATGTCTCGGAAACCATTCTCGGCCAGGTCCTGACCGCGGCGCAGGGCCAGAATCCGGCCCGTCAGGCGCATGTGAACGCCGGCCTGCCGATCGAGAGCGCGGCCTGGTCGATCAATCAGGTCTGCGGCTCGGGCCTGCGGGCGGTCGCGCTCGGCGCGCAGCATATCCAGCTCGGCGACGCCGGGATCGTGATCGCCGGCGGGCAGGAGAGCATGAGCCTCAGCCCCCACGCCGCCCATATGCGCGCAGGGACCAAGATGGGCGACATGAAGTTCATCGACACGATGATCCGCGACGGGCTCTGGGACGCGTTCAACGGCTATCACATGGGCCAGACCGCCGAGAATGTCGCCGGGAAATGGCAGATCTCGCGCGACATGCAGGATGCTTTCGCCGTCGCCAGCCAGAACAA
The DNA here is from genome assembly GCA_047974395.1 of Pikeienuella sp. GTDB lineage: Bacteria > Pseudomonadota > Alphaproteobacteria > Rhodobacterales > Rhodobacteraceae > Pikeienuella. The sequence goes on from JBKECG010000230.1 coordinate 1,215, forward strand.
GGCCGAGGCGGCGCAGAAGGCCGGCAAGTTCAGGGACGAGATCGCGGCGGTGACGATCTCCTCGCGCAAGGGCGACACGGTCGTCGACAACGACGAATATATCCGCCACGGCGCGACGATCGAGGCGATGCAGAAGCTCCGCCCCGCTTTCGTCAAGGACGGCACCGTCACCGCGGCCAACGCCTCCGGCCTCAATGACGGCGCGGCGGTCACGCTGCTGATGTCGGCGGACGAGGCCGAGAAGCGCGGCATCGAGCCGCTGGCCCGGATCGTCAGCTACGCCACTGTCGGGCTCGACCCGCAGATCATGGGCGCCGGCCCGATCTACGCCTCGCGCAAGGCGCTGGAGAAGGCGGGCTGGAAGCCGGAGGATCTGGACCTTGTCGAGGCGAACGAGGCCTTCGCCGCGCAGGCCTGCGCCGTGAACAAGGATATGGGCTGGAATCCCGATATCGTGAACGTGAACGGCGGCGCCATCGCCATCGGCCACCCGATCGGCGCTTCGGGCTGCCGGATTCTCAACACGCTGCTGTTCGAGATGAAGCGGCGCGGCGCGAAAAAGGGTCTGGCCACGCTCTGCATCGGCGGCGGCATGGGCGTCGCCATGTGCGTCGAGCGCGGCTGATCGCGGCATTCTCGCGGGATCGCGGCCCCTCTGGGGGCCGCAACACCAACAAGTAACTTTCGTTCGCGCGCGCGTCGCGCTACGAAAGGATATTTCCAATGCAGCGGAGGAAACGCATGGGACGTGTAGCACTGGTCACCGGGGGGTCGCGCGGCATCGGCGCGGCGATTTCGGAGAAGCTGAAAGCCGAAGGATATCAGGTCGCCGCCAATTACGCCGGCAATGACGACGCGGCGAAGGCTTTCACCGCCTCGACCGGAATCAGGACCTTCAAATGGTCGGTCGCCGATTACGAGGCCTGCAAGGCCGGCGTCGCCGAGGTCGAGGCCGCGCTCGGCCCGGTGGACGTGCTGGTCAACAACGCCGGCATCACCCGCGACTGCATGTTCCACAAGATGACCAAGGACCAGTGGGATGCGGTGATCGGCACCAATCTCAACGGTCTTTTCAACATGACCCATCAGGTCTGGAACGGGATGCGCGATCGCGGCTTCGGCCGGATCATCAACATCTCCTCGATCAACGGCCAGAAGGGGCAGATGGGGCAGGCGAACTATTCGGCCGCCAAGGCCGGCGATATCGGCTTCACCAAGGCGCTGGCGCAGGAAGGCGCCTTCAAGGGCGTCACCGTGAACGCGATCTGCCCGGGCTATATCGGCACCGACATGGTGATGGCGGTGCCGGAGAAGGTGCGCGAGAGCATCATCGCCCAGATCCCGGTCGGTCGGCTGGGCGAGCCGGGAGAGATCGCGCGCTGCGTCGCCTTCCTCGCCTCGGACGACGCCGGTTTCATCACCGGCGCGACGCTGGCCGCCAATGGCGGGCAGTATATGGCCTGACCGGCGTCGGGAAAGGCTGAAGCCAATCGGGGCGGCGCTGGGCGCCGCCCCTTTTCATTTCCCCTGCGCGCGGCCCCGGTCATTCGTCATAGGTCGATATCTCGATGAGGTTTCGATCCGGGTCCCGGATATAGAGCGAGGTTATCGGCCCGGCGGCGCCGCTGCGCGGGACCGGCCCCTCTTCGATCGCGACGCCCGCGCGCGTCAGATGCGAGGCGACCTCGGAAAGCGGCGTCGCGGCGATCAGGCATATATCGGCCGACCCGGCGGTCGGGCGCGCGGCTTTCGGCTCGAATTCCCCGCCCAGTTGGTGCAGGTTGAATTTCTGCGCGCCGAAGCGCAACGCCTTCCGGCCCGCGCCGAAGGTCACGACCTCAAAGCCGAGCATATCGCGATAGAAGGCGCAGCTGCGTTCGATATCGGCGACGGTGAGGACCAGATGGTCAAGGCGGTCGATCGAGATCATGCGGACGCTCCTTCGGAGGCGATATCGGGTTTTCCCCGATTTATAGTCCGGGCGCGGTGGGGCGGCGATGCGTTCATTGCGCCTTTTGGCGTCGGCGGACCCCGCCGGGGCGGGATGATCCGCGTCGCTTGCCGATCCCGGAAATAGCGCCTACGCTGCGCTGCAGCAAGACAGTTCTCAGTGGGGTTCAGGTCAGATGGCCTTGATCGAACGACTGCCGCCGCTCACCGCGCTTCGCGCTTTCGACGCCGCGGCGCGCCATATGAGCTTCGCCAAGGCGGCCGAAGAGCTTTACGTGACGCCGGCGGCGCTTTCCTATCAGATCAAAAGCCTTGAAACCGATCTTGGCGTGCAGCTCTTCCGTCGGCTCAACCGCGCGGTGGAGCTGACCGAGGCGGGGCGCCTGCTCGCGCCCGGTGTCGCGGACGGGTTCCGGGCGCTGAAGGGCGCGGTGCGCAATGTCTCCCGCATGCGCGAGGGGCGCGGGCTGGTGCTGACGGCGGGGCCGGCCTTCACCGCGAAATGGCTGGCGCCGCGCATCTATCGCTTTGTCGAGCGCCGCCCCGGCATCGAGATCAGGCTGGTCGCCTCGCTGAAGAAGATGGATTTCACCCGCGACGAGGTAGACGCCGCGATCCGTTTCACCAGGCGGGACGAGGAGCCGGGCTGCTATGTCGAGCAGCTGGTGCATGAGCTGATGTCGCCGGTCTGCGCGCCGGCGCTGGCGGCGCGGCTGAAAAGCCCGGCCGATCTGGCCTCGGCGCCGCTTCTGCATGACGAGAGCCTTGCGCTGATGCTGAATCCGCCGAACTGGGGCGACTGGCTGAAAGCCGCGGGGATCGAGTTGAACTGGCGCGGCGGGACGACCTTCTCCAACGCGGATCAGGCGCTGGAGGCGGCTGCGGCCGGCGGCGGCGTGGCGCTGGGCCGGCTCAGCCTGGCCGCGCCGGATCTGCGCTCCGGCCGGCTGGTCGCGCCTTTCGACATCGCCATCGACACCGGCGCCCATTTCAATTTCGTCTGCCCGGCGGGGATGGAGACCCGGCCCGATTTCGCCGCGCTGCTGGACTGGCTGCGCGACGAACTCGCCGGCGAGGGCGCGCCGGGCGAAGGGATGCGGATCGTTCGCCTCGATTGACCTCTTTTCCCGCGCGCGCCGTCGCGATAGGCAGGGCGAGGGATTGCAGGAGCGAACAGCATGAAGATCGGCGTTCTCCAGACCGGCCTCGTCGCCGAGGAGCTTGTCGGCGCCTATGGCGAATATGACCAGGTTTTTGCGGATCTGATCCGCCTCGCCGATCCCGCGGCGGAGATCGAGGGCTGGCGCGTCGTCGAGGGCGTCTTCCCGCCCGGCGTCGACGCCGCCGACGGCTGGATCATCTCCGGCTCCAAACACGGCGTCTATGAAGACCATGACTGGATCGAGCCGCTGAAAGCCTTCATCCGCGAGGCCGCCTCCGCCGGCGCGCCGATGATCGGCGTCTGTTTCGGGCATCAGATCATGGCCGAGGCGCTGGGCGGGCGGGCGGAGAAATCCGAAAAGGGCTGGGGGATCGGGCCGCATGAATATGAGGTGATCGCCCGGCCCGGCTGGATGCGCGACGCCCCGGCGCAGCTCAACCTGCCGGCGATCCATCAGGATCAGGTGACGCGCCCGGCGCCCGACGCGACCCGCATCGCCTGTTCGGAATTCTGCGAGAACGCCGCCTTCGTCTATGGCGACCCGGAGCGGCCCTATGGGATCTCGATCCAGCCGCATCCCGAATTCACCGCGCCCTTCACCCGCGAGCTGATCGAGGCGCGGCGCGACCGGGCCTTTCCGTCGGCGCTTTGCGACGCTGCGCAGAACCGGCTGGAATCGACGGCGCTCGACACCGCCTGGGCGGCGGGTTGGTTCATGGATTTCCTGATGATGCACAAAAAATAGTCAGCATAAATTTACTGCCTGTTAATTCGCCTGTTTTTCGGATTCCGCCTGCCCGCCTTTTCAGATCATCAGATGGGCGGCCATGAATTCATCTGATTTTTCAGGATAAATCTTAGATCCAAGCCGTAGCCGAAAATTCTGGCACGCGGCTTGCATTCTCTCTTTCGAGGCGCGCTCCAAGCAGGGGCGCGCGATTGAGGGAAGACATGAAGCTCGTCACAGCAGTTCTGAAACCCTTCAAGCTCGAAGAGGTGAGAGAGGCCCTGACCGCGATCGGCGTGCAGGGGCTCATGGTCTCCGAGGTGAAGGGCTATGGCCGGCAAAGCGGCCATACCGAGATCTATCGCGGCGCCGAATATGTCGTGAACTTCGTGCCCAAGATCCGGCTCGAAGTCGCCTGCCCGGACGGCGACGCGGAGAAGATCGTCGAGGCCATCGCCAGAACCGCCCGCACCGGGAAGATCGGCGACGGCAAGATCTTCGTCTGGGATATCGAACAGGCCGTGCGCGTCCGGACGGGCGAGCAGGGCGAAGACGCGCTCTGATGCGCGCGAAGGCTACAGGGGACAAGATGAACATGACCGGAATTCTCAACCGCGCCGCCCCGGCGGCGCTCGCGCTGGCGGCGGCCTTCGCCGGCCCGGCGCTGGCCCAGACCCAGACGGCGGCGGCCGAGGCCGCGGCGCCGATCATCGACAAGGGCGATGTCGCCTGGATGATGACCGCGTCGCTACTGGTGCTGATGATGCTCGTGCCGGGGCTCGGGCTCTTCTATGGCGGCCTCGTCAGGGCGAAGAACATGCTCTCCGTGCTGATGCAATGCACGGTGATCGGCGCGCTGGTGATGGTGATCTGGATCGTCTACGGCTATTCCGTCGCCTTCGGCGGCGGGACCTCGCCATTCTGGGGCGGGCTCGACAAGCTCTTCCTCGCCGGGGTGACGGCGGACAGCACCGCCGCGACCTTCACCGACGGCGTGGTCCTGCCGGAATATCTCTTCATCGCCTTCCAGATGACCTTCGCGGCGATCACGCCGGCGCTGATCGTCGGCGGCTTCGCCGAGCGGATGAAATTCTCGGCGGTGCTGCTCTTTTCCGCGCTCTGGGTCACCTTCGTCTATTTTCCGGTCGCCCACATGGTCTGGGACGGGGCCGGCCTCATCTTCAACTGGGGCGCGATCGACTTCGCCGGCGGCACGGTGGTCCATATCAATGCGGGCGTCGCCGCGCTGGTCGCCTGTATCGTGATCGGCCCGCGCGTCGGTTTCGGCCGGGACAACATGGCCCCGCATTCGATGACGCTCACGCTGGTCGGCGCGGCGCTGCTCTGGGTCGGCTGGTTCGGCTTCAATGTCGGCTCCAACCTGGAGGCGACGGGCGGCGCGACGCTGGCGATGCTGAACACTTTCGTCGCCACGGCGGGCGCGATCCTCGCCTGGTCGCTGATCGAGAAGCTGACGCGCGGCAAGGCGTCGATGCTCGGCGCGGCCTCGGGCATGATCTCCGGGCTCGTCGCCATCACGCCGGCCTGCGGCACCGTCGGCCCGGCCGGGGCGATCGTCCTCGGCGCGCTGGCCTCCGCCGCCTGCTATTTCTTCGTCGCGGTGGTGAAGAACCGGTTCGGCTATGACGACAGCCTCGATGTCTTCGGCATCCACGGGATTGGCGGGATCGTCGGCGCGATCGGCACCGGCGTGCTGACCGCGCCCGGTTTCGGCGGGACCGGCGGCGAGGATTTCTCTATCGCCTCGCAGGTCGTGATCCAGGCGAAGGCGGTCGGCCTCACCATCATCTGGTGCGGCGTTCTCTCCTTCGTGATCCTCTACGTCGTGAAGGCGGTTGTCGGGCTTCGCGCGACGCAGGAATCCGAGCGCGAGGGGCTCGACCTCTCCGAACATGGCGAGGTCGCCTATCAAAGCTGAACCGGCCGCCGACGCTGGCCGCGAGCGCGGCCGGCCCCGGACCGGATCGTTATCCCCCGAAGCGGCGCGTCGGCCGCCGCTTTACCTGACCCGGGCTTCGGCCCGGGTCTTTTTGCGCCCGCCCGACGCTGATTTTTTCCGTGAGTTTGCTGGTGGAAACGCTTGGGGGAAAGCCTGAACTTTCCCCCAAGGCGGTGGTACCGACGCCCCGGCTCGAACGGGGGACCCCTAGATCCACAATCTAGTGCTCTAACCAACTGAGCTACGTCGGCCCGGCGCGGGGCGCTTGCGCCCCGGGACCGGGCTCGTCTACTAGCGGGAGCGCCGATTTGCAAGATGGCGAGGACGCCGGCGGACCGGCGCGCGCCATCAGGTTCCGAGGAGGAAGGATCATGGGCATCGACAGGGAATCGACTCAGGACGCGAATCTCCAGATCGGCCCGACCTCTCTCGGCATGGTGCGGATCTATGTCGAGAGCGGCGGCGTCGAGATCCCGATGGATTTCGAACCCGACGAGGCCGAGGAGATCGCCGAGGAGCTGCGCGCCTCGGCCGCGCAGGCCCGGCGCCAATCCGCGGCGGGACGGGGCGGCAAGCCCGCGCGGAAATAATGGGCGCCGTCCGTCCGGCGTTCCTCTGGGATCCTGGGCGGCTGCGGCTGATCTGGGCGAACGCCGGCGGGCTGGATTTCTGGGGCGAGGACAGCCTGACCGATCTCGCGGAGCGGGTCTTTGCGCCGGGGGATGAGACGGTGCGCGCGCTGGCGGCGCGGATCGCGGAGATCGGCGAGGGCGATGACGGCGCCGGCCGGCTCGCGCTCAGCCCGCGCGGGGCGCCGGTCTGGGCCTGGGCCGATTGCCGGATGGAGACCGGGGCCGACCGGCGCGCGCGTCTGCGCGTCGCGCTTTCGGAGATCGAGACCCCGAGCGACCGGCTGTTGGCGCTGATGCGCGCGGGTTTCGACGCCGCGCCGCATCCTCTGGCGATCTTTTCCGGGACCGGCGCGCTTCTGGCGCGGAACGAGGCCGACCGGCGCGGTTTCGGCGCCGGCGATTTGTTCGCGCGATACGCCGATCCCGAGGAGGGCCGGCGCGCCCTCGCCGCTGCGCTTTCGGGCGGGGCGTATTCGCGGAAATCGGCGACCCTGGATATGGGCGGGCCGTCGCGCCACCGGGTCTCGCTCCGCCGGATGGTCGATCCCGCCGCCGGCGCGCTGGCGGTGATCGCGGAGTTTCAGGACCTTTCCGACCGGCCCGAGCCGGAGCCCCCGGCCATCGAGGCGGAGATGGCGCGGCTGGCGCATGACCTGCGCTCGCCGATGACAGCGATCGAGGGCTTCGCCAGTTTCATCGCCATGCAGGGCGACCGCATGGACGCGGCGCGGCGCGAGGAATATCTGGCCGATTTCCGCGCCGCCTGCCGGCGCATGTCGGCGCTGATCGAGGAGATGCTGGCGCGCGGCGCGCCCGGCCCCCAGCCGCCTGCGGCCGGGATCGACCTGCGCGCCCTCGCCGAGGAGATCGCCCGGCTGCACGCCCCCGCC
>JBKECG010000057.1:0-1589 GCA_047974395.1 Pikeienuella sp.
CGAGGCGGGCGCGCAAGCGCGAGGATTGAAGGACGCCGCATGACAGTGGGGCGGGCCGTGGGGTTGCATGAATCGGTTCGCGAACATGATCTTCTTACCAACTTGGGCTGCCATGCCCTGAGTTGCGACAAGCGCCTGCAACGCCTGACGTTGCGTTTCATCGCCCTGATCGCCGCACGCTACAGTTGGATCCGAGATGAGTTTACCATCGGCCATCGTGAGATCGCGCGACCCTGACATGTCAGCGAACGCGCGGTAAAGTGCAAGATAAGCAAACTCAAAGGGTTCGGTTGGCTGGTGGTGTCACGCCCCAACGCGCACGGATGAGAGACCGCCTATGCGCTCGACCACATCACCATCGACCGGGCGACGCGGCCGGCCTGGAAGGCGGTCGGTCTGGATTTAGCCGCGCGCATGGGGGCCATGCCCGAAACGGAAGGGCAGGGGGCCGATATCGCGCCGATGCCCGACGTCGCCGCGCCACAGGTTTCCAAAATAATGGAGACGACCGAATGGAGCATCGCTTCGAAACGGTCGAAAACCGCTCTAGGTCACCGACTCATAAGTCCTGAGCCAAATCCGTATCGAGGCGAGTTGAACGGATGCGAGGAAGTTGTCGTCGCGCTTGTCATATCGAGTGGCGACGGCGCGGAAGTGTTTGAGCTTGTTGAAAAAGCGCTCGACGGCGTTCCTCTGGCGATAGAGCCATGGGCTGAAGGAAGGGATGTTCACGCGGGTCGGCATGGGGCGGATGTTGGCCCAGGCCCCGCGCGCCTTCATCTCGGCCCGGAGCCCGTCGCTGTCATAGCCGCGATCTCCGAGCAGGACGCCGCCGGCGCGCATCGTGTCGAACATGTCCGTCGCCGAGCGCCCGTCATGAGCCTGGCCTGCGGTCAGCTTCAGCCGGATCGGACGGCCCTCTGCATCGACCAGCGCATGGATCTTGGTCGTCAACCCGCCGCGCGAGCGACCCATGCTATTGGATCGCTCTGCTTTTTTTGACCGTTCGCCGCGTGCTGGTGGACGCGGATCGACGACGAGTCGATCATCTGGATGTCGCCGTCGTAAGCTTCTGAAACCGCATCCAGAATACGCGCCCAATGACCCGCGCGACGCCATCTGTTGAAGCGGTTCACGCAGGTCGTGTGAGGACCGTAGCGCGCCGGGATGTCCGCCCAGGGCGCGCCCGTCCGAAGCCGCCAGAAGATGCCGTTCAGCACCCGCCGGTCGTCAACGCGCGGCTTCCCCCGCACCTTCGTCGGCAACAGCGGCTGGATCACAGACCACTCGAAATCCGTCAGGTCGAAACGCGCCATGAAAGCCTCCCGCTTGTTGGCGAAAGTGAATCACACGCGGCGCGCGGTGGGAATCCCGCTTATGGGTATGTGACCTAAAGCGTATACTCGGCCTCGACCGCCTTCGCCTCCGTGGACCGAAAGGCGCCAAGGACGAGTTCCACATAGCCGCAACCGTACAGAACCTCCGCAAACTCGCCAAGCTGAGGCCGTGTCCGGCGTGAGACATCAGCACGAACGCTCCGCTGCATGCGGCCGGCCAGAAATCCGGGTCGAGTTCTTCAACACCATCTC
>JBKECG010000073.1:0-6605 GCA_047974395.1 Pikeienuella sp.
CTGTTCGAGAGGGTCAAGAAAGTGGCGCAGGGCGCTGCGATGATGACTGAAACTTCAGTTGAAATCGAAGTTGACAAGGCCTGCTCCAATCTGCTGCGCAACACGGTTCTGGATGAGGTGATGCAGGCGCAGATGGAGCGTATCGGCTCTTCGGGCTTTTCGCATGAGGACATGGATTTCGCCGGCGCGATCCAGAAGACGCTTGAGTCCGGCGATATCGCCGCCGCCTTTCGCATGAGCGGCGCCGCCCCCGAGGCGAACCCGCCCGCGCTCGCCGACCGGGTGCTGCCGATGCCGGCGCCGGAGGTGATGCTGCCCGGCTCGACCGATGTCGGCGATGTAAGCTGGCTGACGCCGCTGAGCCAGGTGATGACCGCGAGCCATGCGCTCGGCACGCCGTTCCATAGCTGGCAACTGGTCGCGCAGGGCAAATCCGGCGGGGCGCATCGGGGGCTGGTCTTCGCGGCGAAGACCATGGCCGGCAGCGCCGCGGCGTTGTTCGAGAATCCGGAGCTTTTGCGCCGGGCCCGCGACGAATTCGAATCCCGTGTCGCGATGACGCCCTATACCTGCCCGATCGGCGCGGAGGTCGCGCCGCCCTTCCGTCGCTGAGGCGGCGGGGGGGCGCATTTCGTTCATCATTTATTTACCAATCGCCCTCATGGTGCCCGATCACCACAGCCATGCGGTGTGACCGGGCGGCGCTTGCGCCCGGCCCCAGCTTCGCTTAGCGGTTTAAGGAGCGGGACAGGAGCCAGCCATGGCCGGTGCGGCGGCGAAGACGAAGCGGGATATTTTCGCGGGCGAAGACCCCTACGCTATGGCGCGCGCCTGGCTGGCGGAGGCGGAGGCTGGCGAGCCGAACGATCCTTCGGCGGCGGCGCTGGCGACGGTGGACGCCTCGGGCCTGCCCAATGTCCGCATGGTCCTGCTGAAGGAGATCGAGCCGGGCCAGCAGAAGGGCGGCTTCGTCTTCTACACCAATCATGAGGGCGTGAAGGGCGGCGAACTGGCCGCGAACCCGAAGGCGGCGATGGTGCTGCACTGGAAATCGCTCCGCCGTCAGTTGCGCGTGCGCGGACCGGTGGAGCAGGTCTCCGCGGCGCTCTCGGATGAATATTACGCCTCGCGCGCTTATCAGAGCCGGATCGGGGCCTGGGCCTCGCAACAGTCGCGGCCCTTGCGCAGCCGCGCGGCGCTGATGGCGGATGTGGCGAAATACGCGGCGCGTTTTCCGCTGAATCCGCCGCGCCCGCCGCATTGGGGCGGCTACCGGATACGGCCGGTGGAGATGGAATTCTGGGCGGATGGCGACTTTCGTCTCCATGACCGATTCCGCTGGACGCGGAGCGGGCCCGAAGTGAAAGATTGGAAGGTTGAGCGGCTGAATCCTTGATGTAGCCAAGCCTGAGCGACGCCGCTCGTGGCCAGGTAAACGGAGTATGTGTAATGGCGCATGAAGCGCGGGTTGATCACTGGAAGTGCGTATTCGATGATGAATCGGAATGGGATGATTTGCAGCCTCACGCGGTCAAGCGCGGCAGGCTGATTGATCAGCGCCCGGACGCCCCCCTTTCCGAAGGCGAGATAGCCGGTCTGGCCTGGCCTGACAAGCCGCTCCGCGCCTTGTCGCTGGTGGCCGGAATCCGCGAAAACGGCATGACCCGCGCGGCGCTCGCCTACGCCTATCCCTGGACGACCGAGGGCGCGCGCCTGCGGCTGCGGGTGGAGAAGGTCTCCGCCTCCGCGGCCGGCATTGTCGCGGGGATCACCGCCCGCGCAGTCGATGGGGCCGGCCCCGCGCTGACCTTTTTCGGGGCGCGCTATTACGCGGAACGGGACGTGCTGCGCCCCGGGCTGGAGGCGGAGTTCGCGCTCGCCGGGCTGGCCTGCGACGTGAGGATGCAGGCGGCCCGCGCCCATGCGCGCGGCGCGGCGCTTTTGCGCCGGCGGCCGGGGCGGGCCTCGCATGAATATGAATTCCGCGCGCCGGTGACCCGCGTCAGCGAGTTCACCGTCTTCGGCCGCAAGATGCAGAAACTGGATCTGGCGCTGAGCCGGCCCCGGATCGGCCATGCGGCCTTCGATCTGGAGCTTCCGGTCTTCACCGGCGATCATCTCTGGCCGACGGAGGCGCGCCCGAAAGAGGGCGACGCCATCGGCGGCGCGCTCTGGCTGCAAGGGCATCTGGTCTGAAGACGCGCGCGCTTCCCTGAGGGGCGCAGGGCGCTTATCCTGACCACATGGATGAGATAAGCGCCCCCGCCATTCCCTTCGACAATTCCTACGCCCGGCTGCCGGCGCGTTTCTTCGCTCGGCTGGACCCGACGCCGGTGCATGCGCCGCGGCTGATCCGGGTGAACCGGGCGCTGGCGCGGGAACTGGGGATAGACCCGGACGCGTTGGAGGGGCCGGGGGGGCTGGCCGCGCTTTCCGGCAACGCGCCGCCGCCGGGGGCGGAGCCGCTGGCCCAGGTCTACGCCGGTCATCAGTTCGGCGGCTGGTCGGCGCAGCTTGGCGACGGGCGGGCGATATTGCTGGGCGAGGTGGTGGACGCCCATGGCCGGCGGCGGGACATCCAGATCAAGGGCTCCGGCCCGACGCCGTTTTCGCGCATGGGCGACGGGCGCGCGCCGCTCGGGCCGGTGCTGCGCGAATATCTGGTGTCGGAGGCGATGCACGCGCTTGGCGTTCCGACCACCCGCGCGCTGGCCGCGGTCGCGACCGGAGAGGCCGTGTTCCGCGAGGAAGGCCCCCGCCAGGGCGGCGTCTTCACCCGCGTCGCCGCCAGTCATATCCGCGTCGGCACGTTCCAGTATTTCGCCGCGCGGGGGGATGAGGAGGCGCTATCGCTTCTCGTCGATCACGCCATCGCCCGCCACTGGCCGGAGGCCGAGGGCGCCGAGGGGCTGTTGCGCGCCGTGATCGGCGCGCAGGCGCGGCTGATCGCGAAATGGATGAGCCTCGGCTTCGTTCACGGGGTGATGAACACCGATAACATGACTATTTCCGGCGAAACCATCGACTATGGCCCCTGCGCCTTTCTCGACGGGTTCGATCCGACGCGGGCGTTCAGCTTCATCGACCGGGGCGGGCGCTACGCCTATCAGAACCAGCCGGGGATCGGGCTCTGGAATCTCTCGCGCCTCGCCGGGGCGCTGGTCCCGCTTCTTGGCGCGAGCGAGGATGCGGCGGTGGCGCGCGCCGAGGCGGCGCTTGGCGATTATTCGACGCTTTTCGAAGCGGAATGGCGCCGGCTCTTCGGGTTGAAGCTGGGGCTCGCCGGGCCGGATGAAGGGCTGGCGGAGCGGCTGCTGGCGCTGATGGCGGCGGCGGGCGCGGATTTCACGCTGACCTTCCGGCGGCTGGCCGATGCGGCGGCGGGGGAGGCCGAGCCCTTTCGCACCGGTTTCATCGACCTCGCCGCGGCGGACGCCTGGCTGGCCGCGTGGCGGGCGGCGCCGGGAGAGCGGGATCCCGACGCGATCCGGGCGGCGAATCCGCTTTACATACCGCGGAATCATCTGGTCGAGGCGGCGATAAACGCGGCCTATATGCGTGATTTCAGTCTGTTCGAAGATCTTCTTGATGTTGGCTCCCGGCCATTCGAGCTTCAGCCGGGCCGCGAACGCCACACCCTGCCGCCAAAGCCGGAAGAGGTGGTCGCCAACACTTTTTGCGGGACCTGAAGGATTTTTCGAAGCTAATATTATTTTTTGAAATCAAAAAATTAACGGATTGAGTGGTTAATTCATATTTAAATGGATAATTGACGGATATTTATCCATATGCCATATGGTGTCCGACTCATGTCGATTCAGCCTGAAATTCGAGGAAATACCAGTGAGTATAAGAAACTACCTGTTCGCCGCCGCCTGTGTCCTCGCGCCGAGCTTGTCGATGGCGTCTACCGTCCAGCCGGAATTCGCCAATGGTCCTCGGCTCGTGCTCGAAGCGGCCGAGGAAACGAGGACCTTTCGGGGCGATCTGACCGGGCTCGGCCTGTCAACGCTCAAATCGGTCAAGATCACCGACAGAAACACCCTTGGGGGCTTCAGCGGGATCTATGCGGGATTCGAACTCGATGCGATCTTCCTCGATCGCGACGGCGATCTCTCAACGACCGATGACCGGATATTCGCCGATAAATATCTGTACAGGGCCGGTGATGTGCGCCTCGCGGATACGGACAAGAAGCCGATCGCGTCCACCGGCGGCCCCCTCAGCGGCGCCTCCAGCGCAACCGAGGTGGATGAGGATTATGTCAGGCTGGACCTGATCGACGGCGTCTACTTTGGGAAAGGCGGGCTCTCGCTTGGCGATGGCGGCTCGCTGATGGCGGTTTTCGACAAGGACGTGGAGATCGGCAAGTCGATGCGCCTCGTCGTCGCCGAGGTCGGCCACACCTACACCAACATCAACGGCATGGTCTCGGCGTCCGACGTCCTGCAGCCGATTCCGGTCCCGGCGACGGCGCCGTTGCTCCTGGGCGCGCTCGGCCTCTTCGGCTTCATTCGCCGCCGGCGCGGGGCCTGACGCTTTCAGGCATGCCTCACCCGGCGCGGGCGCGTCTTCTGCGTCGCCCGCCGCCTTCGCCGCTATCGGCGCCGGCGCCGTAGCTGACCGAGGGCAGGGGGGCCACCGTTCTGAGGATCGGGAACGGGTCCACCTTGTGCGGCATGGCGATGGCGTTCACGAAATGCTCCTGGAACCGCGGCTCGACCGCGGTTTCGATCTTCGTGATCCTGCGCACCACGTTTTCGATCTCCCGCCGCGCGGCCGAGTTCAGCAGCGCGATCCGCGCCCCGGTGCCGGCGGCGTTGCCGGCCGAAGTCACCTTTTCCAGCGCGCAATCCGGGATCATGCCCAGGATCATCGCGTGTTTCGGCGAGATATGCGCGCCGAAGGCGCCGGCCAGCACCACGCGATCCACGCTATCCACCCCGCGCTTGTCCATCAGCAGCCGCGCCCCGGCGTAGAGCGCGGCCTTGGCCAGCTGGATCGCGCGGACATCGGCCTGCGTCACCAGAATGCGCGGCCCGCCAGAGGCCGTCCCGTCATGCAGGAGATAGGCGTGGGTGCGCCCGTCAGGTTCGGCCCGCGCCGTTCCGCTCGCGGCGGCGGAGCCGATGGCGCCGTCCTCGTCCAGAATTCCGGCCAGACGCATCTCCGCGATCGCCTCGATGACGCCGGAGCCGCAAAGCCCGGTCACGCCCTGCCGGCCGACGGCGCCCTCGAAGCCGGGCTCGTCCGACCAGAGATCGCAGCCGATCACGCGAAAGCGCGGCTCCTTGGTGATCGGGTCGATCTCCACCTTCTCGATGGCGCCGGGCGCGGCGCGCTGGCCGGCGCTGATCTGCGCGCCCTCGAAGGCCGGCCCGGTGGGCGAGGAGCAGGCCAGCACGCCGCCCCGGTCGCCCAGCATGATCTCCGCATTGGTGCCGACATCGACGATCAGCACCAGATCGTCCGAGACGTTCGGCCCCTCGGAGAGCGCCACCGCCGCGGCGTCGGCGCCGACATGGCCAGCGATGCAGGGCAGGATGTAGATGCGCGCGTCGGGATGCATCTCCATGTCGATCTCCTTCGCCCATAGCTGGAGCGAATTGGAGGTGGCCAGCGCGAAAGGCGCCCAGCCGAGTTCTTTCGGGTCGATCCCCAGAAGCAGGTGATGCATCACCGGATTGCCGACGAAGACGGCCTCCATGATGTCATGGCGATCGACTTTCGCCTCGGCCGCGACCTGGCCGATCAGGGCGTTGGCGGCCTCGCGCACGGCGGCGGTCATCGCCGCCGCGCCGCCCTCGTTCATCATCGCATAGGAAACCCGGCTCATCAGATCCTCGCCGAAGCGGATCTGCGGGTTCATCAGCCCGGAGGAGGCCCGGACCTCTCCGGTCCGCAGATCGACCAGATGGCAGGCGATGGTGGTGGAGCCGACATCGAAGGCCAGCCCGTAGATCGAACCTTCGTGATAGCCGGGCCAGACCTGCATGATCCGCGCGGGGCCGAGCCCTTCGCCGGAATAGATCGCGCAGGTGACCTTCCATGCGCCCTCGCGCAGCGCCGGCTGGAGCATCTGCAAGGTGCGCAGGTCGCCGATCACCTGCGTCAGCCCCCATTGATCGGAAAGCGCCTGCTGGAGCCGCTCCAGATCGCCGGTCGGTTTCTCCATGTCGGGCTCTTCGACCTCGACGTAATAGAGCTTGGTCGCGGGGTCCATGACGATCTCGCGCGCTTCCACGCGTTTTCTGACCACCTGTTTGTGAACCTGGCTTTCGACCGGCACGTCGATCACCACATCGCCCTGCACCGTCGCCTGACAGCCGAGCCGCCGGCCCGGCGCCAGCCCGCGCTTGGAGCGATACCGCTCCTCCACCGCGTTCCATTCCGACAGCGCCGCTTCGGTCGAGGTCAGCCCGTGCTTGGGGAATTCCCCGAAAGCCGGCGCGACCTGGCATTTGGAGCAGATGCCCCGCCCGCCGCAGACGCTGTCGAGATCGACGCCAAGCTGGCGCGCCGCCGACAGGATCGGGGTGCCCACCGCAAAACGGCCGCGTTTGCCCGAAGGCGTGAAGACCACGAGAGGGTCGGCTTCGCTCATT
>JBKECG010000074.1:0-13061 GCA_047974395.1 Pikeienuella sp.
GCGACGACGGGTCCGGTCCCCTCCACAACAGGCCGCGATCTGAAACCATCCCACCCCACAGCGGGATTGGAAGTCCTGAACCGAGCGATCACCGATCGCGATTTACGGCGGTCCGGGAGCTGCCCCACCCCCCGGAACGCCGTTCCCCCCCTCCCCGGCGGCGGCGCGGCTCATTCGCCGTCTTCATCCTGCAACGCTTCGCGCCGCAATTCCGCGGCGATGCGGCCGACGCCATGGGTGGTCTTGCGCCATTTGCTGGGCGCGCGCAGCAGTTCGAAAAGCGCGAGATAGGCGGCGGCGGCGCCCAGCGCCCAGTAGAGCGGCAGCGTCGGCAGCCAGACCGCCAACCCGATCCGGCCCCGCCGCCGGAGCCCGACCGCCGCCGCGGCCAGCATCGCGATCAGCGCCGCCATGGTCGCCGCGCTCAGCGCGCCATAGGCGGGGCCGGCCGCCTCGGGATGGGCGCTCCCCCATCTGGCGACGATCGCCGCCACCCAGAGCCAGGGCAGCAGCAGATAGCCCAGAACGGCGGAAAGCAGGATCGCGTTGAAGCCGATGAAGCGCCGGAGGCCCAGATCCGCCAGCAGGGCGAGGGGCCGGCGCATATGCGTGGTCCAGGTGGCGAGATATCCTTTCAGCCAGCGTGAGCGTTGCCGGATCCAGGCGCCGGGGCGGCTGCTGGCCTCCTCCTCGGTCAGAGAGTCGGAAAGCACGGTCCTCAGCCCGGCGCGGGACAGCATCATGCCGAGATCGGCGTCTTCGGTGACATTGTGGCTGTCCCAGCCGCCGACCGCCTCCAGCGCCTCGCGACGGATGAAAAGCGAGGTGCCGCCCAGCGGGATCGGCATGCCCATCCGGTGGAGCCCCGGCAGCATCGCGTCGAACCAGCTTGAATATTCGATCTCGAAACAGCGGGTCAGCCAGTTTTCGCGGGCGTTGTAATAGCCGAGCCGCGCCTGAATGCAGGCGATGCGGGCCGGCATGGCGGCGAACCGGGCCGCGATCCGGCTGACCTGATCGGGCGCGGGCCGGTCCTCGGCGTCATAGACGCCGATCAACTCCCCCTCGGCGAAATCCAGCGCGAAATTCAGCGCGCGGGGTTTGGTGCGGGGGGCGCCGTCGGGGGCGAGCAGGATTTCGAAATGCGGCGGCGGATCAAGCGCGCGGAGTGCGGCGAGGGTCTCCTCGTCATCGCTTTCGAGGATCAGCTTGATGTCCAGAAGCTCGGACGGATAGTCGAGAGCGGTGAGCGAGCGGAGCAGGAGCGGCGCCGTCTCCGGCTCGCGATAGAGCGGCACGAGCAGGGTGACGACAGGGCGCGCGCGGGCGTCGGTCGGCGGGGCGGGGGGCGCCGGCCGCGTGCGGCGCGAGATGAGCGCCGCGCCCCAGAGCGCGGTGTTGACGCCCATGATTCCCGCCGAAACCCAGAAGAAGACCGTCAGCGCGAGCGCGGGATAAAGCGCGGCCAGCGTCGCGAGCCCGGCGAGCCCGGCTATGGCCGCCGCGCGTTGCCATGGCGCGAAGCCCGAGCGGATGCTCGCCCCCTCCGGGCGGCGAAGCGCGGATCGCTGCGCCAGATCGGGGCCGCAGGCGCCGATCAGCGCCTGAGAGAGCGCCCGTTTCTCCACCGCGGCGCCGGGGGCGAGCCGCGGCGAGGCGCGTTCGGGCGCCGCGGCGATATAGATCACCGCGCCGCCCTCGATCCGCCAGGGCGCGACATGCTCGCGGAGGAGGAGATCCAGATCCTCCGGCCGGATCAGCGCCGCGTCGAGGGATTCGGCCCTGAGATCGACGAATTCCAACCCGGCCTGGCGCGCAGCGGCGGCGGCCACCGCCGCCCGGTCGGCGCCGCCGCGGACCACGAGAATATCGCCGATCCGCGCACGGCTCTCGCGTTGCGCGGTCAGCGCCGCGGCGAGCGCCGCCTCGTCGATCACGCCGTCCTCCAGCAGGATCTCGCCCAGCCGCTTGCGCGCGCCGCGCTCGACAAGGCGCGCTTCCTGATCCTTCGGCATCAGCGGCGAGGCCGTCGGAAAGATGGTCCGGCGATGCGCATATGCTCCCCCACGATCCGCGCGAGGGGGAGACTCAGCCTGAAATCGCTAATCTTTGGTTAATATTGCCCTGACCGGTGCGGGAGATCAGCCCATCGAGGCGATGAAACGCTCGAAAAGATAGAAACTGTCCTGCGGGCCGGGGCTCGCCTCCGGGTGATGCTGGACCGAGAAGACCGGCTTTCCCTTCACCCGGATGCCGCAATTCGAGCCGTCGAAGAGCGAGACATGGGTCTCCTCCACATTGTCGGGCAGGGATTGCGAATCCACCGCGAAACCGTGGTTCATCGAGGTGATCTCGACCTTGCCGGTCCCGATCTCGCGCACCGGATGATTGGCGCCGTGATGGCCATGGTTCATCTTCACCGTCCGCCCGCCAAGCGCGAGCGCCAGCATCTGATGGCCGAGGCAGATGCCGAAGACCGGAATATCCGCCTCCAGCACCGTCTTGATCATCGGCACGGCGTAGACGCCCGTCGCCGCCGGGTCGCCGGGGCCGTTGGAGAGGAAAACCCCGTCCGGCCTGTGCGCCAGCACCTCTTCGGCCGTCGCCTGCGCCGGCAGCACGACCACTTCCGCCCCGGCCGAGGCGAGGCAGCGCAGGATGTTGCGCTTGGCGCCGTAATCCACCGCCACGACCTTCTTGCGCGGCGCCGTCTGGCGCGCCCAGCCGCCGGGCCAGGCCCAGCGCATCTCGTCCCAGCGATAGGATTGCGCGCAGGTGACCTCTTTCGCGAGATCAGCGCCCTCCAGCCCGGCGAAGCCGCGGGCCATGGCGACCAGTTTCGCCGCATCCGGCTCCGCATCGGGCGAGAAGCCGAGCGCGGCGTGCGGCATGCCCTTGTGCCGGATCGCCCGGGTCAGCCGCCGCGTGTCGATCCCGCCGATGCCGATCCGCCCGCGCCGCGCCATCCAGGCCGAGAGCGTCTCCGCCGCGCGCCAGTTGGAGGGCGCGGTCGGGTCCATCTTCGTCACCATGCCGAGCGCGGCGGGCTGTCCCGCCTCCTCATCCTCGTCATTGGCGCCGGTGTTGCCTATATGCGGAAAGGTGAAGGTGACGATCTGTCCGGCATAGGAGGGATCGGTCATGATCTCCTGATAGCCGGTCATCGCGGTGTTGAAGCAGAGCTCGCCCGCGGCGGCGCCGACGGCGCCGAAACCGCGGCCATAGAACAGGGTTCCGTCGGCCAGGGCGAGGCAGGCGTTGGGCGGCGCGAGCGCGGGCATGAGCGTGTTCCGATTGCTGAGTCGCCGGAAGCTAGTGAAGCCGGGAGGCCGCGTCAACCATGGTTGTGGAACATTTAATCACATTATTACAATGGGTTGGTGGGCGGTGGAGAATTTGCGAAAGCCCCCCGGCTGCGATAAGTTGAGGATCAATGTCGCGGGGGCGACGCCATCGGGAACGACAGATATGCGCGACCGGCTCAATACGGCGCTGAAGACGGCGATGAAGGACAAGGAGCAGACCCGCGTCTGCACCCTGCGTCTCATCCTCGCCGCGCTCAATGAACGGGAGATCGCCGCGCGGGGCGGCGACGACCCGGCGGAGCTGGACGATCCCGCCACGCTGGAAGTGCTCGCCAAGATGGTGAAGCAGCGTGAGGAAAGCGCCAGGGCCTATGACGCCGGCGCCCGGCCCGAACTGGCCGCGCAGGAGCGGGCGGAGATCAAGATCATCCGCGAATTCATGCCGAAACCGATGCCCCCCGAGGAGGTGAAGGCCGCGGTCGAGGATGCGATTCGCGAATCGGAGGCCCGGTCGATCAAGGACATGGGCAAGGTCATGGGCGTCCTGAAGGCCCGCCACGCCGGCCGGATGGATTTCGGCAAGGTCGGGGCCACGGTGCGCGAGGCGCTCGCCTGAGGCGGGCGAAAAGCGGGAGGCGCGGATGAAACCCGAAGCCGAAGGCCGCAGATGGCATGACATGGGCGGCGAGCCGCCCGCCGGCCCGGTCGATCGCGAGACCCATGATTACGCGCTCTGGGAAAAGCGGGTTGACGCGCTGATGGTGCTCATGACCTCCAGGGGCCTCTTCACCGTGGACGGGCTCCGCCGGGTGCTGGAGGACATGCCGAAAGAGAGTTTCGAGACCCAGAGCTATTATGAGCGCTGGGTTCAGTCGATCACCCAGAACCTGATGGAGGCCGGGGTCTTCACCCCCGGCGAACTCGGGCGCAAGATGGACGAGGTCGCGGCGCGGGGCGAGACCTACGGGGAATGCTCGCTCGGCGCCTGAACGCTGCGGAGGAGGCGCGGATGCCCTATGCGATCGGCGAAAAGGTGCGGCTGGCGACCTACGCCCCGCCCGGCCATGTGCGCACGCCCTGGTATCTGCGCGGCAAGACCGGCGTGATCGAGCGCGATCTGGGCGACACCGGCGACCCGGAGGCGCTGGCCTATGGCCGGATGGACGCGCCGCAGGTCAGGCTCTATCGCGTTCGCTTCACCATGGAGGAGATCTGGGGCGGGGCCGCCGAACGGCCCGCGGACCGGCTCGACGCCGAGATTTTCGCCAACTGGCTGGAGCCCGCCGATGCCGCATGATCATCACGACCACGCTCATCATGAGGGCGTGAGTCCCTCCGGCCATCCCTACCGGCCGGATCAGGACGCGCCGCTGACCTATTTCCAGCGCATGGAGATCGCGGTGCGCGAGCTTCTGGTCGAGAAGGGCGTGACCAGCCAGGCCGAAATCAACGCGCAGGTCGCGGCGATGGACGCGCGCTCGCCCGCGCTCGGCGCGAAAGTGGTCGCGCGGGCCTGGACCGACCCTGCTTTCAAGGCCCGGCTCCTGGCCGACGGCTCCGCCGCCTGCGCCGAGATGGGCGCGCCGGTGGACGCGCTGAAGCTGATCGTGGTGGAGAACACGCCCGAGACGCATAACGTCATCGTCTGCACGCTCTGCTCCTGCTATCCGCGCAACCTGCTCGGCCTGCCCCCGGACTGGTACAAGCAGCGCGCCTACAGGAGCCGGGTGGTGATCGAGCCGCGCAAGGTGCTGGCCGAATTCGGCCTGGTCCTGCCCGAAGCCGTGACCGTGCAGGTCCATGATTCGACCGCCGACATGCGCTATCTGGTGCTGCCGATGCGCCCCGGAGGAACCGGGGATATGGACGAGGATCAACTCGCCGCGCTGGTGGATCGGGATTCGATGATCGGCGTCGCGGTCCCCGCCGCCTGAGGCGGCGCGTTCCGACGCCGGCCGCGTCAACCCGGATGCAGGCCGTTCCGACCTGTCAACGCAGCGCGATGCTCGCGGCGCCGAGGATCGGGCCGCCCTGCCCGGCCTGAACGATCGCCGCGACCCCGTCGAACCCGTCCCGCGCCGGGGCGCGCAATTCGGCGGCCTCGCCGCGCCATTCGCCGACGGCGAACCAGTCCGACACGACATTGCGATAGCTGATGCTCTCGCCCTTGTTGTCGCCCTGCTCGATCTTCACGGTCCGGGAGTCCAGGTAATAGGCCAGCACCACATCGGCTTCGGGCTTGAGCATGGTGTTGGCGGGGCCGGGGGCGATCTCGATCAGCAATTCGTCCCCGTCCCGGCGCAGCGCCACCGCGGCGCGGGGTGTGCGGGCGCGCTGGCGCATGATCGCGGCGTCCAGCTCGGATATCGTGCTGCCGATGACGGTTTCGCGGCCCTGGAACACCATCTGCGGCGTGTAGACCGTGTTTTCATGCAGGGCCTCGGCGTAAGCGCGCTGGCGCTTCGTGTTGCCGGGCATGGCGAAGATGTCGCGCCAGCCGAGATAATCCCAGTAATCGACATGGACCGACAGCGCGATGACATCCGCGCGATCGGCCAGCGCCCCGAGCGCGATGTCGGCCGGGGGACATTCGGGGCAGCCCTGGGAGGTGAAAAGCTCCACCACGATCGGCGAGGCGTCCTCCTGCGTCAGACCGGCCGGCGCGGTCGCGAGGACCGCCCCGACCCCGACAAGGGCGGCTATGGCTCTGCGCTTCATCGCATGGCTCCAAGCCTTTCGGTCACGGAATCGCTACGCTTTCGAGGGGGCACGGACGAGTAAAGACTTCGGGAGTCGTCCGGGAGCATGATGTGAGCCGCCCGGCCTCGGCGCGCGGAAGGGCGGCCGGAAACAGATAAATTTACTCACCATTTGCTGACTATGATCCGGCTTGCGACGCAAATGCAACGCCCAGTTGTCGGATTATTGTCGACAAATGGGCGCCAGTTTGTTTTCAAATTCCAACTTGACGTCGGATCAGGCCGCCTTGGCGAGATTCCTCAGCACATAATGCAGGACGCCGCCATTCTCGATATATTCAATCTCGATCGCGGTATCTATCCGGCATTTCAGCTTGATCTCCTTCACCGCGCCATCGGCGTATTCGATGGTCGCGGGGACCTCGGAGAGCGGCTTCAGATCGCCCGCAAGCCCGCGGATGGAGACGGTCTCCCCCCCGGTCAGCTTCAGCGTCTTGCGATTGTCGCCGCCGGTGAACTCGAACGGGATCACGCCCATGCCGACAAGGTTGGAGCGGTGGATGCGCTCGAAGCTCTCGGCGATCACCGCCTTGACGCCCAGAAGCGCGGTGCCCTTCGCCGCCCAGTCGCGCGAGGAGCCGGCGCCGTATTCGACCCCGCCGAAGATGACGAGCGGCGTGCCCGCCTTCTCATAGGCCATCGCCGCGTCGTAGATCGAGGTCTCCTCGCCGTCCGGCCCCTTGGTGTAGCCGCCCTCGACCCCGTCCAGCATCTCGTTTTTGATGCGGATATTGGCGAAGGTGCCGCGCATCATCACCTCGTGATTGCCGCGGCGCGAGCCATAGGAGTTGAACTCGCGCACGGGCACCTGATGCGAGGTCAGGTAGCGGCCGGCCGGGGTGGTGTCCTTGAAGGAGCCGGCCGGGCTGATATGGTCGGTCGTGACCATGTCGCCGAGGATCGCCAGCGGTTTCGCGCCGATGATGTCGGTGATGACGCCCGGCTCCTTGCCCATGCCCTGAAAATAGGGCGGGTTCTGGATATAGGTCGAGGCCGGCGGCCAGTCATAGGTCTCGGAATCGGTGACCTCGACCGCGCGCCATTTCTCGTCGCCCTTGAACACATCGGCGTATTTGCTGCGGAAGGCCGCGCGCGTCACGGTGGCGTGGACGAGATCGGCGACCTCCTTGTTGGTCGGCCAGATATCCTTCAGGAACACGTCCTCGCCGTCCTTCGAAACGCCGATCGGCTCCTTCGTCAGGTCGATATTCAGATCGCCGGCCAGCGCATAGGCCACGACGAGCGGCGGCGAGGCGAGGAAATTGGCGCGCACGTCCGGGCTGATCCGGCCCTCGAAATTGCGGTTGCCGGAAAGCACCGCGGTCGCCACCAGATCATTGTCGTTGATCGCCTTCGAGATCGCCGGGTCGCCCAGCGGCCCGGAATTGCCGATGCAGGTGGTGCAGCCATAGCCGACAAGATTGAAGCCGATCGCGTCCAGATCCTCCTGCAACCCGGCGGCCTGAAGATATTCGCCGACCACCTGGGAGCCGGGCGCGAGCGAGGTCTTCACCCAGGGCTTGCGGGTGAGGCCGAGCGCGCGGGCCTTGCGCGCCACCAGCCCGGCCCCGATCATCACATAGGGATTGGACGTGTTGGTGCAGGAGGTGATCGCCGCAATCACCACCGAGCCGTCGCGGACGGTGTAATCCTCGCCCTCGACCTGAGCGGTCTTGCGCGGATCGCCCGCGCCGGCGTCGGCGCCGCGATAATCGGCCACCACCTTGTAGAAGCTCTTGGCCGCATCGGTCAGCGCCAGGTAATCCTGCGGCCGCTTGGGGCCGGAGATCGCCGGCACGATCTCGCCCATGTCCAGATGCAGGGTCGAGGTGTAGACCGGGTCGTAATCCGGGCCGCGCCACATGCCGTTGGCCTTGGCGTAGGCCTCGACCAGGGCGATCCGGTCCTTCTCGCGGCCGGTCTGGTCCATGTAGCGCAGCGTCTCGTCGTCGATCGGGAAGAAGCCGCAGGTGGCGCCGTATTCGGGGGCCATGTTGGCGATGGTGGCGCGATCGGCCAGCGGCAGATGGTCCAGCCCCTCGCCGTAGAATTCGACGAACTTGCCGACGACGCCATGCTTGCGGAGCATGGCGACGACCTTCAGCACCAGATCGGTGGCGGTGGTCCCCTCGACCATCCTCCCCGTCAGCTTGAAGCCCACGACCTCGGGGATCAGCATGGAGACCGGCTGGCCCAGCATCGCCGCCTCGGCCTCGATCCCGCCGACGCCCCAGCCCAGAACCGCGAGCCCGTTGACCATGGTCGTGTGGCTGTCGGTGCCGACCAGCGTGTCGGGATAGGCCACCGTCGCGCCGTCCTGATCCTGATCGGTCCAGACGGTCTGCGCCAGATATTCCAGGTTCACCTGATGGCAGATGCCGGTGCCCGGCGGCACCACGCGGAAATTGTTGAAGGCGTTCTGGCCCCATTTCAGGAACTGGTAACGCTCGATATTCCGCTCATATTCGCGGTCCACATTCATCTGGAAGGCGCGCGGATTGCCGAATTCGTCGATCATCACCGAATGGTCGATCACCAGATCGACAGGGTTCAGCGGGTTGATCTTCTGCGCGTCGCCGCCCAGCGCCTTGATCCCGTCGCGCATCGCCGCGAGGTCCACAACCGCCGGCACGCCGGTGAAATCCTGCATCAGCACGCGGGCCGGGCGATAGGCGATCTCGCGCGGGTTCTGGCCGCCCTTCTCCGCCCATTCCGAGAAGGCGCGGATATCGTCCAGCGTCACCGTCTTGTCGTCCTCGAAGCGGAGCATGTTCTCCAGCACCACCTTCAGCGCGGCGGGGAGCTTCGCGAAGGCGCCGAGCCCGGCCTCCTCCGCCGCGGGGATCGAGTAATAGGAGACGGCTTCGCCGCCGGCCTTCAGCTCCCTGCGGGTTTTCGCGGTGTCCTTGCCGACGATGACGGTCATGAAGTGCCTCCTGGCTGAATGCTGGGCGGACGCGCCATGCGGGCGAGCCCGTAATTTTCATTTCGCTTCATCGCCCATGGTCGCGAGTCGCGCAATATGCGGGCCGCGTCAGGCTATCGACGATTTCGCATACAAGCGTATACAATCTGCGCCGGAGATGCAATTGGCGATATCGGGCCGAGCCGCTATACCGGCCGGACAGGCGAAGAGGGACGGGCATGGCGTTGACCGCCGAGGGCGTGGCTGTGGAGCGGGGCGGGCGACTGGCGCTGGTCGCGCCCGATTTCCGCGTCGCGCCGGGCGAGGCGGCGCTGATCGAGGGGGCGAACGGGGCCGGAAAATCCACGCTTCTGCGCGCCGTCGCCGGGCTGGTTCCGCTGAAACGCGGCCGGCTGGCGCTTGCGGGGGCGGAGGGGCCGCTTTCCCAGCATGTCGCCTATGCCGGCCATCTGGACGCGGTGAAGACGGCGCTGAGCCTTCGCGCCAATCTCGCCCATTGGGCGGCGATCTATCGCGCCGGCGCTGATGTCGGGGCGGCGCTGGCGGCTTTCGGTCTCGACCATATCGCCGACGAGCTCGCCGCCTGTTGCTCGGCGGGGCAGAAGCGGCGGCTGGCGCTGGCGCGGCTTCTGGTTTCGGGGCGCCGGGTCTGGCTGCTGGATGAGCCGAGCGTTTCGCTGGATGCGGCTTCGGTCGAAAGCTTCGCCGCGCTCGTCGCCGCGCATTGCCGCGCGGGCGGGATCGCGCTGGTCGCCACCCATGTCGCGCTCGGCCTGCCGGCCGGGCCGCGGATCAGGCTGAAGGCGCCGGTGTTGGACGCCGCGGCGCAGGCCGATCCCTTTCTTGCGGGCGCCTGGGCGTGAGGGCGCTTTTCCTCCGCGATCTCGGCCTCGCGCTCCGCATCGGCGGGGGCGGGCTGATGGCGCTGGCCTTTTTCGCCATGGCCGCGCTTTTGATTCCGATCGGGGTCGGCGGGGCCGAGGCGGCGCTGGCGCGGATCGCGGGCGGGGCGCTCTGGGTCTCGGCGCTGCTCGCCTGTCTTCTATCGCTTGATCGTCTCTTTCAGGCGGATTTCGAGGATGGCTCGCTCGATCTGATTCTGCTGGCGCCGACCCCGCCGGAACTGTCGGTCCTCGCCAAATCCGCCGCGCATTGGCTGACCACCGGCGCGCCGCTGGTCGCGCTCTCGCCGGTTCTGGCGCTGATGCTGAACCTTTCGCCCGCGGCCCGTGGCCCGCTGGTCCTGTCGCTGCTGATCGGCACGCCCGCGCTTTCGCTGAGCGGGGCGGTCGGGGCGGCGCTGACGGTGGGGGTGCGCCGGGGGGGGCTGCTGCTCTCTCTGCTGGTGCTGCCGCTTTACCTGCCGACGATGATCCTTGGCGCGCGGGCGGTGGAGCGGGCGTCGACCGGGCTGGACCCCTCCGCCGCGCTCTATCTCTCCGGCGCGGTGACGCTGATCGCCGCCGCCGCCGCGCCCTTCGCCGCCGCCGCCGCGCTGCGGGTCAATCTGCGCTAGTTGTTCAGTCCCGTTGTGTGGTGGCAGTTTGCCATCACCTGAGGAGAGGGACGCGCTATGGGCCAGGTTCTGCACGGGAGCGCCACGACCCTTTGACCGGCGGGTGAACGCTTGCGTTCACCGAGAGGGGCGCACGCCGTCCGAACTGCGATACAGCGATCGCAGGCTTGGGTCCCGGAGTTAGCCGAGCGCTACGGGCTCAATGAGAAGACGGTCCGTAAGTGGCGCAAGCGCTCCACGGTCGAGGACGCGCGCATGGGGCCGAAGGAAGTCCGTTCGTCGGTTCTCAGCCCGGAGGAGGAGGCGAGGCGCTGCCCTACCGCGTCCACACCGTCCTCACCGACAACGGCATCCAGTTCACCAACCGCAAGCAGGACAAGTATGCCTTCGCCCACGCCTTCGGGATCGCCTGCGCCGAGCACGGCATCGAGCACCGGCTGACCAAGGTGAACCATCCGTGGAGTTCCGAGGATCAGAAAACGGTCCGGGGGACTGTTTTCCCGAGGGACGGCCAGGTCGAGCGGATGCTTCTCGGCGATTGCACGCAATCGCCTGCCAGCCAACGGAACCGCACGATCAAGGACGCCACCGTCAAGCGGCGCCACTACCGCAGCCACGACCAACTTCGCACCCATCTCGCCGACTTCGTCGCAGCCTACAACTTCGCACGCCGCATCGCCGCATCGCCGCACCGGCCTGAGCCTGCTGGTTGCCGAGGGACGGCTGAACACGAAGGGTCAGGCGGTGGTGTCGCGCTCGAAAACCGGGTGCGGCAAGGTCGCCGCACCGATCTTCCTGTTGGTGCCGCAGGTCAAGCTGCCGAAACGTCTGGATCTGGCGCGGGATGCCGAGCGTGCGCACGAAGCCTTGCCGGGGCTGATCGTGACGAACTGGGTTGATGGCCGGCTGTGGTGCGAAAGGTCGACAAGGCGAAGGTATTGGCATATATTGCCAATAATCTTGCAGGAGCAGCCCATGGCCACCCGAAACGTCGTCCTGACCGAAACGCAATCCGACTTCGTCGACCGGCTGGTCGCGTCCGGACGTTACCAGAATGCCTCCGAGGCCCTGCGCGCGGGACTGCGTCTGCTGGAACGTGAAGAGGTCGAATTGGGTGATCTCCGGACACGTCTTGCGACCGGGCTGGAACAGGCGCGACGTGGTGACCTGACCAAAGGCAGCGGCGAGGATGCCATCCGCCGCGCCTTTGCCGCGGCGCGCACCAAGATCTGATCGGACCTGCTAATGCCGAAACCCTGGCGCCTGACACAGGCTGCGGAAGCCTCGCTGATCGATATTGCACGGTGGACGCTCGAGACCTTCGGGCCACGTCAGGCCGCCGCCTACGAGGAAGACCTGATCGCCGTCTGCCGCGAAATCGCTGCTGGAACGGCGATCTCTCAGGATTGTCGCCGCATCATCGATCCGAACCTGCACGAGGATCTGCGCTTCGCACGCGCGGGCCAGCATTTCATCGTATTCATCGAGGATGCAGAGCAGGTGATCATCATCGATTTCCTGCACCGCCGCTCCGACCTGCCGCGACGGCTGGCCAATCTGCCTGCCTCGCGTGGAGACCGGGAACACTGACACCGGGATTGCCCCGGAGAATCGGGAATTTCATGCCCACCCCTCGCGAAACCATCCTCGCCGCGCTGCACGCGCGGCTCTCGGCGCTGCCCGCCAGCCTCGCGATAGGCATCGGCCCGGGCGCATGCGCCCTCCGCCATGGCGCCGAGACCGAGATCGGGCGGTGCGATGTAGGTCCCGGCAAGCGCGGTGGAAAACGCATCGGCCACTGCCGTTCCAGCCGCCGTTGCGGCTCCCTCGAACGGGTTGCCGATCCGGCTCAGGTACACCGCGTCGAGCGTGCCGATCCGCACGCCGCCTTCGCCGGTTGCCCATTCCGGCAGCAGGGCCAGCGCAGCGTTCAGCGTTTTGATGAAGCTGTTGATGCGGGTGACGACGCTGTTCAGCATCGCCTCCACCCCGCCAATGAGCCCGTTCGTGGCTTGGTAGGCGAAGTCACCGATGGCGCCCGGCAGGCTGCCCCGGATCGCCACCGCGCTATCATAGGCCCCTTGGAAGATCGCCGCGGTGCGGTCCCCGAAGCCGACGACGCCCGTGACGGTCCCGTTGAGCGCCGAGAGCGCGGCGGCCTTCAGCCCCTCCCATCCGGCCGCCATGCGGCCTATTGTATTGACCGAAAGGGAAGCATCCGTTTTGTGATTCCCGCTTGTCACGATCCGTGCGAGTCCGCGCCATGCGCACGGGGATTTTCATCACGGTTTCGGCGGCGGATCGTCGTCGGCTCGAAGCGGTCGTGACTGACCGGAACACGGCCCAGAAACATGTCTGGCGAGCGCGGATCGTATTGCTGACGGCTGAGGGCGCCGGCACGCATGCGATCATGGCCGCGACAGGCAAGTCCAAGACCACTGTCTGGCGCTGGCAGGCGCGCTTCGCCGAGGCCGGCGTCGAGGGCCTGCTGTCGGACAAGACGCGTCCGCCGGGCAAGCCTCCGGTGGCCGACCAGAAGGTCGCGGAGATCGTCC
>JBKECG010000079.1:0-6902 GCA_047974395.1 Pikeienuella sp.
GCTCGCCGCGCTCGACGCGCGGGGCGAAAGCCGCGCGCTCCGTCTTTCGCGGGCGGCGGGCGGGCGGCTTCGCGCCATCCGCGACGCCCGCGCCCGGCCGGAGCCCCCCGCGATCCGCGCCTATCGCCACGGCGCCGAGGCCGCGCGCGACGCCATTCTGATCGAGGCCGCCGCCGGCGCCCCGCTCCCCGACCGCTGGCGGGAGGAGATCTCGCGCGGCGCCGCCGCCTCCCCGCCCGTCACCGCCGTCGATCTGATGGAGATGGGCTACGAGCCGGGCCCGGCCCTCGGCCTCATGCTGAAAAAGATCGAAATCCGCTGGATCGCCACGGATCTGCGCGCGACCAGGGCGCAACTGATCGCCCGCGACATCTGAGCCGGCTCCGCCCGCCCGCCGACAGGAGCCGCGGCGGACTTGCAGGAAATCGCGGGGACTGTCACCCTTCCAGCGATCGCACATATCGAGCGAAGGTGGGACGATGCCCGATATCGAAGCCGAAATCGCCGGTCAGAACACCAGCGGCGCGCTGCTGGCGCATAGTCTCGCCGGACTGAGAACGCTGGATATCGACCCTGACGACGCCTCCGCCGACGATCTGGCCCCGGCCGACGAATTCCACACCGGCGGACGGCGGGCGACGGACGATCTGCTGGCGCAGCTGCGGATCGACCCGGTCGCGCGCGCGCTCGATATCGGCTGCGGGATCGGCGGGCCGGCGCGCCATGTCGCGGCGCGAACCGGCGCGCATGTGACCGGAATCGACCTCACCCCGGAATTCATCGAAACCGCGCGCGAGCTTTCGGCGCGGGTCGGGCTGGCCGATCTGACCGATTTCCATGTCGGATCGGCGCTGGAGGCGCCCTTCGCCGATGAAAGCTTCGATCTGGCGATCATGCTCCATGTCGGCATGAACATAGCGGACAAGACCCGGCTGATGACGGAGACGAAGCGCATGCTCCGCCCCGGCGGGACATTCGCCATATTCGACGTGATGCGCGAAGAGGGCGTCGATGCGCCGCTCACCTATCCCCTGCCCTGGTCCCGGATCGCCGAAACCTCCTTCGTCGCGCCGCCGAGCGTCTATGAGCGCGCGGCGCGGGCCGCCGGGTTCGCGATTGTCGCGACGCGGGCGCGCAGGGAGTTCGCGCTCGATTTCTTCGCCCAAGCGGCCGCGGCCGCGAAGACGCGCGGCCCCGCCCCGCTTGGCCTTCATCTGGTCATGGGCGCCGATGCGGGGCGAAAGGTCGGCAATTACGTCGCCGATCTGAAGGCCGGGCTGGTCGCGCCGGTCGAACTGATCCTGCGCGCCTGAGCGGCGGAGCGACGGCGGGTCGCGCGCGACGGGGCTTCACCCGGCCCGCGCGCGCCGGTAAGCGAGGGGGATGAACGCTCCCTCCTCCCTTCCCGGCCACGCCGCGATGCTGCTCTTCGCGACGATCATCTCGGTCTCCTTCTCGCTCGGCGGGCGGGCCGCGCCCTTCATCGACCCGGCGGCGCTGACCGCGGGGCGGTTCCTGATCGCGGCGCTGGTTCTCGGCGCGGTCGCCGCGCCGCACATGCGGGCCGCGCATTTTCACGCGCCCTGGCGTTATCCGGCGCTTGGCGGGCTTCTCGGCGGCTATTTCATCCTGATGTTCGAGGCGCTGCGCCTGACCGATCCGGTCTCCACCGGCGCCGTCTTCACCCTGACGCCGATCATGGCCGCCGGTTTCGGCTGGCTGCTGATGCGCCAGCGCACCACCCGGCGCATGGCGGTTTCGCTGGCTCTGGCCGGGATCGGGGCGGTCTGGGTGATCTTCCGGGGCGATCCGGCGGCGATGCTCGCGCTCGATCTCGGGCGGGGCGAGGCGATCTATTTCATCGGCTGCGCCCTGCATGCGCTCTACGCCCCGCTCGGGCGCAAGCTGCACCGGGGCGAGCCGGTCGTCGTCTACGCCTTCGGCGGGCTGATCGGCGGGCTGATCGTCACCGGGTTCTATGGCGCCGGCGCGATCGCGGCGACGGACTGGGCCGCGCTCCCGCCCGTGGTCTGGGCGGCGCTGTTCTATCTCGGCGTCGCGGCGACGGCGTGCACGCTTTTCCTCGTCATGTTCGCGACATTGCGCCTGCCCGCCGCCAAGGTCATGGCCTATGGCTATCTGACGCCGAGCTTCGTCATCCTCTGGGAGGGGTTCTTCGGCGGCGCCTGGGTCGCGCCCACGGCCTGGTTCGGGGTCGCGGCGACGGTGGCGGCCCTGCTGCTTCTGCTGAAGGACTGAGGCGCTCCGCGCTGGCGCAAACGGGATCGCGTGTTATCATCGGCGTGGAATTCCACGGGGGAGGCCTGCGGGCCGGGGGAGGGCTTCATGCCGCGTACAGCCGTGTTTTTCGCCGCCTGTTTCTGCGCCGCCGGGGCCGCAAGCGCCGCCGGGGCCGATCCTCTCGCGCTTTTCGACGAGGACGGGGCCGGGCTGACCATCGAGACCGCGGCGCTGGAAGGCTGCCGGATCGTCTTCGACAGCGCCGGAACCCCGTTCGAGATCTGCCGGATGCGAAAGGTGGAGCTGACGCCGCCCGCCCCGACCCGCGCCCGCCCCGGCGAAACCGCCGCGCCGGAGCGGCGCGGGGCCGACGTGATCTATGTGAAGGCGGATGAATGACCCGCTTCGCTGAAACTTTCTCGCCGACGGCGGCGTAACATCGGCGGAGGGGCGCGCGAGAGGGGCGCCCGTCGCCGATCATGCGCCCAAATGCGCGCTGGCGCGCCGGGCCGCGATGCGCGACAAGAAAAAGGCCAATTACGGCCGGGGTTTGGGGACATATTTCATGAAGATCGCAATTATAGGCTCGGGCGCCGCCGGATTGGGCGCGGCGCTGGCGCTTTCGGACCGGCACGAAATTCTTCTCTTCGAAAAGGCAAACAGGTTCGGCGGCCACGCCAACACGGTCACGACCGGGATCGAGGGCGAGAAGATCGCCGTGGACGCCGGTTTCATCGTCTATAACGAAGTCAATTATCCCAACCTGACGGCGATGTTCGCGCATCTCGACGTGGCGACGCGCCCTTCGGACATGTCCTTCGGCTTTTCGCTGGATTCCGGCCGCTTCGAATACGCCTGCGACAGTCTGGACAAGATCTTCGCCCAGCGGCTGAACGCCTTCAACCCGCGCTTCCTCATGAGCTTTCGCGACGTGTTGCGCTTCGTGAAGCTGGCCCCGGCCGATCTCGCCTCGGGCGCGCTCGCGGGGCTGACCCTCGACGAATGGCTGCGTCAGCGTGGTTTCGGCGCCTGGTTCCGCGACCGTTTCATCCTGCCGATGGGGGGCGCGATCTGGTCCACCCCGACCGAGCGGATGCTGGAGTTCCCGGCGGCGAATTTCGTCGCCTTCTTCGCCAATCACGACCTGTTCACCGGGCTGGCGAAGGCGATGCAGTGGCGGACGGTCGATGGCGGCTCGGCCCGCTATGTCGAGCGGATCGTCGATCGCCTCTCCAACCGCGCGCGCAGGGGCGTGGGCGTCGCCGCCTCGCGGCGGGTCGGCGGCAAGGTGGAGCTTCTGTTCGATGACGGCTCCGAGGGGCGCTTCGATCAGGTCGTCTTCGCCGCCCATGCGCCGCAGAGCTTCGCCATCGCCGCCGATCTGGACGCGCGCGAGCGGGCGCTGCTCGGCGCCTTCCGCACCACCGCGAACCGGGCGGTCGTGCATCGCGACCCGCGCCTGATGCCGAAACGGCGCAAGGTATGGTCCTCCTGGTCGATGATGTTCGAGGCGGACAGGCTGGGCGAGACCGGCGCCCCGGTGACGCTGACCTACTGGATGAACCGCTTGCAGAACCTGCCGACGCGCCATGACCTCTTCGTCACGCTGAACGGACGGCGCGACCCCGATCCCGCGCTGACCATCGCCGAGATCGACTACGCCCATCCCGCCTATGACGAGGCCGCCTTCGCCGCGCAGGCGCGGATGGACGAGATCCAGGGTCGGGGCGGCTATTGGTACGCCGGCGCCTGGCTCGGCTGGGGTTTTCACGAGGATGCGCTGAAATCCGGGCTGAGGGTGGCCGAGGCGCTGGAGGCCCGGCCCGGCTGGGCGCGCGATCTCGGCCCGTCGCTGGCGCGCGAACATGACATGGCGGCGGAATAGGGGGCGGGCGATGACCGGCGCGGATTTCAGCCATCGGCTCTATGTCGGCGAGGTGATGCACATGCGCCTTCGCCCCTTCCGCCATCAGTTCCGCTATCGCGTCTTCACCGCGCTTCTGGACGTGGACCGGCTGGAGGCGGCCGAAAGCCGGCTCTTCCGTATCGACCGCTTCGGCTTCTTCTCCTTTCACCGGCGCGACCATGGCGCGCGGGACGGCTCGCCGCTCCGACCATGGGTGGAGACGCTGCTGGCCCGCGAGGGGCGGCCGGCGCCGGCGCGGATCATGCTGCTCTCCATGCCGCGCTGGCTCGGCTATGTCTTCAATCCGCTCTCGGTCTATTTCTGCCATGATGAGGACGGGCGGCTGGAAAGCGTGATCTATGAGGTGAAGAACACGTTCGGCGACCAGACCCCCTATGTGCTGGCGGCGGAGCCCGGCGCCGACGGCGCGGCGCGTCATGACCAGACGAAGGAGATGTTCGTCTCCCCCTTCATCGGCATGGAGCAGATCTATCGCTTCACCATCCGCCCGCCGGGGGAGAGGCTCTCGATCCGCATCCGCCAGGGCGGGCCGGAGGGGGATGAACTGATCGCCACCCAGAACGGCCGCCGCCGGGCGCTGGGCGACCGGGCGCTGGCGGGGCTGGCGTTCAGCCACCCGGCGGCGGCGCTGAAGGTGATCGGCGCCATCCACTGGCAGGCGCTGAAGCTCTGGCTGAAGGGCGCGCGCTTCCGGCGCTATCCGGGCGCCGCCGAAGAGGCGACGGAGCGCGCGGAGACTTGATTTCCGCCCCCCGAGCCTGTCAGTTTTATCGCAGGGAGTGGCGCCGGGACGGGCGGCGCCGGCTACACGGGCGAAGATATGACCATATCGAAAGATGGGCCTACGCCACGATATTTCCGCGCGGTCTGGGCCATCGTCAGCGGGTTGAAGGCCGGCTCCATGGCCTTTG
Organism: Pikeienuella sp.; assembly: GCA_047974395.1. Taxonomy (GTDB): domain Bacteria; phylum Pseudomonadota; class Alphaproteobacteria; order Rhodobacterales; family Rhodobacteraceae; genus Pikeienuella. Next base: position 5,080 of record JBKECG010000079.1, read on the forward strand.
TCCTGCCGGACGGGCGCCGTTTCGAAACCACGCCGGGCGCGCCCGGCCCGCATGGGGAAATCATCGTCCATAATCCGGAGATGTTCGCCCGGCTGGTGCGCGAGGGCGATCTCGGCTTCGCGGAAACCTATATGGACGGCTGGTGGGACACGCCCGACCTTCAGGCGCTGATGGACGTGATCCTGCTGAACAACGATTCGGTCGGGCGCGGCTTTCCCGGCATGTTCCTGGTGCGCTCCTATGAGCGGCTTCGCCACTGGATGAACCGGAACACGAAAACCGGCTCCCGGCGCAATATCGCCCATCATTACGATCTCGGGAACCGGTTCTACTCGGCCTGGCTGGACGAGACGATGACCTATTCCTCCGCGCTGTTCCACACCGGGGGGGAGGACCTGTCGAAAGCGCAGGAGAACAAATACGCCTCCATCCTCGACATGATCGGCGCGCGGGAGGGCGATCACGTGCTGGAGATCGGCTGCGGCTGGGGCGGTTTCGCCGAATACGCCGCCAGATCGCGCGGCGCGAAGGTGACCGGCATCACCATCTCCCGCGAGCAGCATGATTTCGCCGCCGCCCGCATCCAGCGTCAGGGGCTGGGCGAGAAGGTGGAGATCGTCATGCGCGACTATCGCGACGAGATCGGGCGCTATGACGGCGTCGCCTCGATCGAGATGTTCGAGGCGGTGGGCGAGCAGTTCTGGCCCGGCTATTTCGACACGGTGCGCGAGCGGCTGAAACCCGGCGCGGCGGCCTCCCTTCAGATCATCACCATCGCAGACGAATGGTTCCCGACCTATCGCAAGAGCGTCGATTTCATCCAGAAATACATCTTTCCGGGCGGCATGCTGCCCTCGCCGACCGAGTTGCGCCGCCAGATCGCGCGGGCGAAGCTGGACCTGGCCGGCTCGGTCGAGTTCGGACAGAGCTACGCCGAGACCCTGCGCCGCTGGCGCGCCGCCTTCAACGCCCGCTGGGACGAGATCCGCGGGCTGGGATTCGACGACCGTTTCCACCGGATGTGGAACTACTATCTCGCGAGCTGCGCCGGCGCCTTCATGTCGGGCACGACCGATGTGACGCAGGTGGCGATCCGGCGGCCCGGCTGACGCGGGCGCATCCTCGCGGTTGCATCCGCAGGGAACCCGCCGGGCGGGACGGCCGCGCATGCATGTCGGCGCGCCCTGCGGCGACGGCCCTCCGCGCGCATTTATGGCGAATAAGTGGCTGATTTCAGCCAATAACGCCGCAGTCGCAAAACGCATTTGCGAAATGCATCGCATTGCAATCTGCAATCATCAGGCGAGCGGGTCCATCGCATGTCCCGCCATGGTCAATAAAGATATTACTCATTGAATCACAACCAGTTGGAGAATTTCCGTAACGTAAACCCGAAATGAAAGCGCCCCTGCCGAGATTTGGCACGTCGCTTGCAACCTTGTGGATGTGAAGGTTCCGGCCTTTGGGGAGGTTGGAGCCTGTGTGTGGGTGGGATGTGGTGTGGGGCGTGTGGAACGTGTTGCGTAGAGTGCATGGGGCGAATGTGTAAGCTGTTGAGTATGTTCTGAATCCGGGGCGGGCCCGTGTGATGTGGGGCCATGATGTAACCGGGTGTTCGGCGGCCATGTGGGAGGCGCCGATACCGCGAAGCCCTCTGAAGGGTCCGGCGCACCCATGCGGCCGGACCCTTCGCGTTCGGGTCCGGTCTTGCGCCTGCGCCATGAGCGCAGATATTACCAGCGAGAACAGCAAGGCTGGGATATTAACACCATGAATATGTATAAAAGTATGCCCGACGCGATCGGAAACACGCCGCTGATCCG
>JBKECG010000101.1:0-16370 GCA_047974395.1 Pikeienuella sp.
CCCGCTCTCCAGCCCCGCGGCGAAGGGGCCGTCCATCTCCAGCGACAGCCCTTTCGCCGGACGGGCGGTCAGACGATCGCCGCAGGCGGGGAAGACGGCGAGGCTGTACAGCTGATGATCGCCCTCCGCCCGCCGCCCGGTCGAATGCAGGAAGAGAGTGCCCTTGGCGCGGGCCTCCTCGCGCGCCGCGGCCTCAGCCGTCATTCGCCGAAGCGCCCGCGGCGGCGGGTTTGGCCGCGGCCTCTTCGGCCAGCACCGCGTCGAGCCCGCGCTCCAGCTTGCGCCTGATCCGGTCCCGGATCTTGTCTTCAGGGTCGAAGGAGAGCGCGCGTTTCCACTGGAACTCCGCCTCCATCCGCCGGCCGACCCGCCAGAGCGCGTCGCCGTAATGATCGTTGATCGTCGGATCGACGGGTTGAAGCTCGACCGCGCGCTCCAGCTCGGCGGCGGCGTTGTCGAAATCGCCGAGCAGGTAATAGCCCCAGCCGAGACTGTCGACGATATAACCGTCCTCCGGGCGCTGCTCGACGGCTTTGCGGATCATCTCCATCGCCTTGTCGAAATTGACGCCCTTCTCCAGCCAGGAATAGCCGAGATAGTTGAGGACCAGCGGCTGGTCCGGCTCCTGCTCCAGCGCGGCGAGGAAATCGGCCTCGGCCTTGTCCCACTGGTTCGACCGCTCATAGGAGATGCCGCGCTGGTAAAGCAGCGCCCAGCTGGAGCGATCATCCGCCGCCATCAGCTTGATCGCGGAATCATAGGCTTTCGCCGCTTCCGAGAAACGTTCGGTTCGCCGCAGCAGATCGCCGAGGGCGATCTGGGGGTCGGCCGCCTCCGGCGCGCGGCGGGTGACGGCCTTCAGCGCCTCCACCGCCTCGTCGTCGCGGCCCATGCGGTGGAGCGCCTCGGCGCGGCCGATCTCCGCGGCGCGGATCAGCCGGCTGCCGGGGGGGATGCTCTCATAGGCGCGGATCGCGGCTGCCTGCTGGTCGTTGGCGGCCAGGATCTCGGCCACCAGCAGGGTCGATTCGTGAAAATCGGGGCGCAACCAGGTGGCGAGCCGGGCGTAAAGCAGGCTGAGGCGCGGATCGCCATCGCCGCTGACCGCGCTGGCGAGGCCGAAAAGCGCCTCGGCCGCGCCTTCGGCGGGGGTCTCGACCAGCGGCGCGCCGGCGGCGGGATCGGCGAGCGCGGCGATCTCCTCTTCGAGCGTGTCGTCGCCCACGCCCAGCGCGGCGGCGGCCTCATGGACCGTGCGCGCCTCATCGGCCTGGCCGGCGTCGACCAGGGCGGCGGCGTAGGCGCGGGCGACCCGGCCGGTCGGCGGGGCGTCGAGCACGGCCGCCAGTTCGCGATAGGTCTCGATCGCGCGCTCGGGCTCATGGCCGGCATGGCGCGCCAGCGCGGTGTGATAAAGCGAGAAGATGCGGAAGACCGGCCTTTCGTCCAGCGCGCCGAAAGCGGCCTCGGCCGCGGGCTCGTCGCCCTGGCCGAAAGCGGCCCAGCCCCTGAACATCTCGCCGACCAGCGGGTGGATTCCCTGTTTGGCCTGCTCGACCCGGTCGGCCAGCGCCGCATATTCGCCGGCCTTCATGTCCTTCGCGACCAGGAGCAACGTGGCGACGCGGTTCTTCGCGTCGAAGACGTTGAGCCGCGAGGACAGCTCCATCGCCTCGTCCATGCGCCCGGCGGCGGCCTGATAGAGCAGCGCCTGCTCCATCAGGCGCAGATCGTCGGGATCGCGGTCCAGCGCCTCCTGGAAATAGGTCGCGGCGGCGTCCACATCGCCGGCCCTGGCGGCGTGCTGCGCCGCGAGATAGGCGCCGGAAAAGGAACTGTCCGCGAACGCCGCGCCGGTGAGAGGAAGCCCGAAGGCCGCGGCGAGCGCGAAACCTCTGGCGGCGCGGATCAGTTGGGTCATGCTGCTGTCTCCCTGGTCCCGGATCCCCGATATATAGGATCGCGGGGCGGCGATATCCCCTCAATTCTTCGGGAATTCATGCGCGGGGCGGGCGATTCGGCAAGATCGCCCTGTGGTTGATCGTCGTGAGGGTTGACAAACGGGGATCAGATATAGTTTATTAGATAAATATCCAAAATATCAACCTTGGGAAAGAGGTTCCGTCGGGTCGTCGCATGGCTGCTATGCAAAAAATTCCTTTATTTCGCACCCGCATTGCGCCATATACGACTTCCTTGCATGACAACACAATGACGACTCTCTGGAGGAGCCGATGGCTCTCGACGACGACGCTTTGAGCTTCACGAACGAACAGGGGCGCCGCGCCCGCAAGCTGTTTGCTGCGGTGGTGCTGGCCGCGCTCGATGATGCGATCAAGGACGAAAAGACCTACGGTCCCGGCAAGGGCGCGGAGGGGATCGCACGCTGGGCGAATTCGCGCGACGGCATGGAAGTGCTGACCAACGCCGGCATCGAGGTGAACAGCCGCACGGTTGACGGGCTGGTCGCTTTCGTGAAGCGGGGCGTGCGCGTCTCGAACGCGCTGTCGCTCAAGGACGATCAGGACAAGGCCGCGGCCTGAAGGCCGGACAGGCGAGGGGGCGCCTGACGGCGCCCTTTTCCTTTTCCGCGCCCCCCGCATGATCGGCGCGGGTGGTCGCGAAGCCCCGGAAATGGCAGGGGCGCGCCGCCGGTCGCTTTCCCCGTCATCCCGCCGCCCGCGCGACCGGTCCCGCTACATGAAATCGCGCGGGATCCGATGCGAGAAACTGCGTTCGTGGATCTGCTTGTCGCCCTCCCAGGCGGTGATGCTGGCCTTCAGGCGCCATTCGCCTTCCGCGCATTCCATCTTCGTCACCGCCTCGCTCCGCACCGACCAGCCTTCGCGCCGCATCTCGATCCGCCAGCGGGTTTCGCCGGTCATGGAGAGCGGATCGTCGGGCGAGATGCTCCAGATCTCGTCGCGGATCTCGCCATGGGTCATGCCGACGCCGGGAACCTCGGTCAGGCCGGTATCGACATGGAGGTGATATTCGGTCCGGTTCTCCTGCAGATCGCGAATGACCCGCCGGCGGCAGCCGCCCTCGCGGTGGCTGATGTATTTCGGCAGCGGGTCGGGGTTTTCCGGCTCGGCGACGGCGATGTCCTCATGCGCGCCGAGAAGCGGCAGATCCAGGACCAGGCCGCCGGTGTCCACGGTGACGCCGGGATCGGTCGGCGAAGGCAGGATCAACGGCCAGTAGGAGGTCGCCAGCGCCAGGCGCAGCCTGTGGCCCGGACGGAGGCGATAGCCGCAGGCGTCCAGCGTCATTTCGATATCGACCATTTTCCCATGCGGCATGGGCTCCGGATGCTCGTTCCCGCCCCTGTGGGCGAGATTCAGCACGCCGAAGGCGATCCGATAGGCGGTTCCGTCGGGGTGAATATCGACCAGCCGCGCCGCCAGATTGGCCCAGTCGCCCGCGCATGACAGGCGCAGCCCGATCCGCGCCCGGCCCAGAATCTCGATCGGCTCCTCAAGGGGCGCGGTCTCGAACAGGAGTGCGCCGCCATCGTCGCTGCGCTGGTCCTGCGGCAGGTCGGCGTCGGGCTTCAGGGTGAAGAACTCGCCGGCGCCGACGCCGCTGTCGAGCGGCGAGCGCAGATAGACCTCTCCGCCGGAAGAGGGTTCGCGGCCCAGCGCCGGGCCGTGCAGGCGCATGGTCTCGGGCGCCGACCATGACGCCTTGGCGATCCAGCGGCCGGGATCATGCGCGCGCCGCGCCGCGGGGCGGATCGCGTCGAGCATATAGGCCCGGACCTGAGGCAGATCCTCGACCCCGTTCTGCTCGTCGCAGAGCCAGCGCCGCCACCAGCGGATCGCCTCGGCGTGGAAATCGGCGCGGGGTTTGGGCCAGGCGAAATGCGGGTATTTGTGAATCCACGGGCCGATCAGCGCCTTGGCCTTCGGCCCCAGCCCCTCCACCGCCTTCAGCGGCGTGTTGCGATAGCCGTCGGCCCAGCCGGCGATCACCAGCGCGGGGATCTCCACCGCGCCGAAATCCTCGCATATCGAGCCATGTTTCCAGAACGCGTCGCGGCGCTGATGCGAAAGCCATTCCTCCATGAAGAAGGGCTCGTTCGTCAGCCGCTCCAGCCACATCTCGCGCCAGTTCTCGCCGACCAGCGCCGGGTCGGGGCAGCGCGACTGATAGGCCAGCATGGTCCCGGCCCAGGAAAGCTGCGCCGAAAGATGGCAGCCGTCCTTGTAATGGATATCGTCATTGTAGCGGTCCACGGTCGAGGCGATGGAGATCACCGCCTTCAGCGGTTTCGGCCGCAGCGCCGCGACCTCAAGGCAGTTGAACCCGCCCCAGGAGATGCCCATCATCCCGACCGATCCGTTCGACCAGGGCTGCGCCGCGATCCATTCGATCACCTCGCAGGCGTCGGACAGCTCGCGCGGGGTGTATTCGCCGTCGATCACCCCTTCGGATTCGCCCGAGCCGCGGATATCCACCCGCACCCCGACAATGCCGGCGGCGGCGAAGACCGGATAGGTGGAATCGTCCCGCGCCTCGGTCCCCGAACGTTTGCGATAGGGCAGATATTCCAGAACCGCCGGCGCAGCCTCCGCCCCTTCGGGCATCCAGATCCGCGCGGCGAGGCGGGTTCCGTCCTTCAGCGGGATCCACTGGTTTTCGATGATGCTGAAAGCGCGGTCGTTCATGTTCATGTTCCGATATTCAGTTGCCGGCGCTGCTCATGCGCCGTTCGCCCAGAGCCTGCTCCAGCCAGCCGATCTGCATCTCCGGCACGGATTTCAGCAGAAGGTCGGTATAATCGTCGAAAGGCGGGGCCAGAACCTGCGATTTGGGGCCGAAGCGCCGGACCTGTCCCTTGAACATCACCGCGATCGAATCGGCGATGGCGCGCACGATGTGGATGTCATGGGTGATGAAGAGATAGGAGACCTGCGTTTCCGCCTGCAAGCGCATCAGCAGCTTCAGGATTCCGTCCGCGACCAGCGGGTCGAGCGCGGAGGTCGGCTCGTCGCACAGGATCAGGTCAGGCTTCGCCGCCAGCGCGCGGGCGATGGCCACGCGCTGTTTCTGCCCGCCCGAAAGCTCGGCCGGATAACGGTCGGCGAAGCCGGCGCCCATCTCGATCTGGTCGAGCAACTCGTCGATGCGCGCCCGCCTTTCCCGGCCGCGCAGGCCGAAATAGAAACCGAGCGGGCGGCCGATGATCTTGGCCACGGTATGGCGCGGATTCATCGCGGTGTCGGCCATCTGATAGATGAGCTGGATGCGGCGGCGCTCCTCCTTGCCGCGCCCCTTCAGCCCGGCCGAAAGGAGGGCGCCGTCGAAGCCGACCTCTCCGGTCGAAGGCGGCAACAGCCCGGTGACGACCCGCGCCAGCGTCGATTTGCCGGAGCCGGATTCGCCGACGATGGCCAGGGTCTGCCCCTTCGGCAGATGCAGCGACACGTCGTCCAGCACCTTCAGCCCGCAGCCATAGCCGGCGGTGACGTTGCGGACCTCCAGCAGTCGGTCGGACTGGTCGGCGGCCTCTTCATGGTCCAGCACCCCGACATTCAGCAATTCGCGGGTGTAATCCTGCTGCGGGTCTTCGATGATCTGGCGGGTGGAGCCTTGTTCGACCGTTTCCCCGTAGCGCAGCACCATGATCTCGTCGGCCACCTGCGCGACCACGGCCAGATCATGGGTGATGTAGATCGCTGCGGTTCCGGTCTCCTCGATCGCGCGCTTGATCGCGGCCAGAACGTCAAGCTGGGTGGTGACGTCCAGCGCCGTGGTCGGCTCGTCGAAGACGATCAGGTCCGGCTGCGGGCAAAGCGCCATCGCCGTCATCGCCCGCTGCAACTGCCCGCCGGAGACCTGATGCGGATAGCGGTCGCCGAAATTTTCGGGGTCGGGCAGGCCGAGCACGGTGAAAAGCTCCCGCGCGCGGGCCTCCGCCTCCTCGCGGCGCATCAGGCCGTGGAGAAGGGAGGCCTCGATCACCTGATCCATCAGCCGATGCGCGGGATTGAAGGCCGCGGCCGCGGATTGGGCGACATAGCAGACCCGCCGCCCCCGGATCTGACGGATGCCGCCGGGCGGGGTCTTGAGAAGATCGGCGCCGTCCAGAAAGACCTCGCCGCCGGAGATCCGCACCCCGCCGCGCCCATAGGCGAGCGCCGAAAGGCCGATGGTCGATTTTCCGGCCCCCGATTCCCCGATCAGGCCCAGAACCCGGCCCTTTCGCAGATCGAAGGACACGCCCTTGACGATCTCGATCTCGCGCGGGTCCTCGCCCGGCGGCGAGATCCGCGCCGAGATGCGAAGCCCCCTGACCTGCAAGAGATCATCCGTCATCAGCCGCGCCCCCCTTTCAGGCTGGAGGTCCGGTTCAGCAGCCAGTCGACCACCAGATTGACGCAGATCGCCATGCCGGCGATCGCCGCGCCCGGGATCAGCGCCGCGCCGATGCCGAATATGATCCCGTCCTTGTTGTCCTTGACCATGCCGCCCCAGTCGGCGGTCGGCGGCTGGATGCCGAGCCCGAGAAAGGAGAGGGTGGAGAGAAACAGCACCGCGAAGGCGAAGCGCAGGCCGAATTCGGCCAGAAGCGGCGACAGCGTGTTGGGCAGGATCTCGCGAAAGACTATACGGAAGGTGCCGTCGCCCCGCAGCCGCGCCGCCTCGACGAACTCCATCACCGCCACATCCAGCGCCACCGCCCGGCCCAGCCGGAAGACGCGGGTCGAATCCAGCGCCGCCATGACCAGGATCAGAACCCAGAGATGCTGCGGCAGCGCCGCCAGCACCACCAGCGCGAAGATCAGCGTCGGGATCGACATCATCAGATCGTTGAACCGCGACAGGATGTTGTCGATCAGGCCACGATTGACCGCGGCGACGAAGCTCAGCGTGATCCCGAGCGCGAAGGAGAGCACCGAGGCCGCCAGCGCCACCATCAGCGTGGTGCGCGCCCCCCAGATCAGCCGCGACAGCAGGTCCCGTCCCAGATTGTCGGTGCCGAGCAGGAAATCCCCGCCCATGGGCCGCCAGACCTCGCCGACGATCTCGCGCTCGCCAAAGGGCGCGATCAGCGGGGCGAAGATGGCGCAGAACGCCGCCAGCGCAATGCCGAAAAGGCCGACTAGGGCGGAAAGGGGAATCTCGCGCAGTCTCATCGCGGCCGCCTCAGTTTCGGATTCGACATGATCGCGATGATGTCGGCGCTGATGTTCAGCAGGATATAGACTGCGGCGAAGATCATCCCGCAGGCCTGCTCCACCGTCATTTCGCGCTCCGTGTCCGCATCGACCATGTCCTGGCCCATGCCGGGATAGACGAAGACCACCTCGACCACGACGACCCCGACGATGAGATAGGCGAGATTCAGCGCCACCACGTTGACGATGGGCGCGATCGCGTTCGGCGCGGCGTGCCGCCAGATCGCGCGCCAGGCGCTCAGCCCCTTCAGCTCCGCCGTCTCCATATAGGCCGAGGAGAGCACCGAGATGATCGCCGCGCGGGTCATCCGCATCATGTGCGCCAGCACCACCAGCACCAGCGTCGCCACCGGCAGCACGATCACCTCAAGCTTCGCGCCGAGGCTCATCCCGGCGTAGACGGTGGAGGGATAGGTGGAGATCCCCAGCTGCACGGCGAAGAACAGGATCAGGATATAGCCGACGAAGAATTCGGGCAGCGAGATCGCCGCCAGCGTCACCACGTTGATCGCCCGGTCCAGCAGGCTGTCGCGGGTCAGCACCGCCAGAAGCCCGAGGAAGATCGCCAGCGGAATCGCGATGATCGCGGCGACGAAGGCGAGGAAGAGCGAATTGCCCATCCGGTCGGCGACCTGTCCCGCCACCGGCATGCGGCTGGCCCAGCTTGCGCCGAAATCCCCTTGCAGGAAACCGCCCAGCCATTCCGCGTAGCGCAGCAGCAGCGGCCGGTCGAGGCCCAGTTCCGCCCGGATCGCCGCCACCGCCTCGGGCGTCGCGGATTGCCCGAGATAGGTGGTGGCGAAATCGCCGGGCAGGATCTCGATCCCGACGAAGATCATCAGCGAGACCGCCAGCAGCAGCCCGAGCCCGAGCCCGAGCCGCCGCAGGATCAACCCGGCCAGAGAGAATGACGCGGCCTTTCTGCGCCCTTGCGCGCTCATCTTCCCAACCCCTCGTCGGTTGCGCGTGCCGGGTTGGCGCGGTTCAACTGTCGAACCAGACGCGGCCGGCGATCTTGCCGTTGGAGATATCGTTGCCGATATCCGGGATCAGGCCCTGGAGTCTCTTGCTGGCGGCGTTGATAAAGTCGTTGAACACCGGAATGATCGCGCCGCCCTCGTCGCGCTGGATCATGGCCAGATCGCGATAGAGCGTCTTGCGCTTCTCCTCGTCCAGTTCGCCGCGGGCCTGAAGGACCATCCCGTCGAAATCCTCGCGCTTGAAACGGGTGTCGTTCCATTCCGCGTCCGAGACGAAATTGGTGGAGTAGCGCGCGTCCTGCGTCGGGCGCCCGCCCCAGTAGGAGGCGCAGAAGGGCTGCACGTTCCAGACATTGGTCCAGTAACCGTCATCCGGCTCCCGGCGGAGGTCGATCTCGATCCCGGCGGCGGCGGCGTTCTGCTGGAACAGGACCGAAGCGTCCACCGCGCCGGGGAAGGCGGCGTTCGAGGTGCGCAGCGTGATCGGGCCGGAATGGCCGGATTTCTCGAAATGGAACTTGGCCTTGTCCGGGTCATAGGCCCGCTGCTCGATCCCTTCGGGGAACAGCGCATAGGCTTCGTTCACCGGGAAGTCGTTGCCGATGGAGCCGTAGCCGCCGAGGATTTGCTTCAGCATCGCCGCGCGATCAACCGCGTATTTCAGCGCCAGCCGCAGGTCATTATTGTCGAAGGGCGCGCTGTCGCAATGCATCAGGAAGCTGTAGAAGCCCTTGCCCTTCGAGGTCACGATCTGCACCGTCGGCGCGCGCTCCAGCAGGGGCACGGTCTTGGGGTCGACCTTGTCGATGAAATCGACCTGACCGGCCGAAAGCGCGGCGACGCGCGCGGTGACGTCGTTCATCCCCAGGATCTCGAAACTGTCGACGAAGCCGCGATCCTCGCGCCAGTCGTCGGCGTTCTTTTCGAAACTGGCGCGCACGCCGGGCTGATAGCTGGTCAGCTTGTAGGGACCGGTGCCGATGGCGGCCAACGGCGCCTCGACCCCGCCCTTCGGCTGGATCATCAGGTGATAGTCGGTCAGGATCAGCGGCAGGTCGGCGTTGGCGTCGGCCAGGGTGATGACCAGATCGCCGCCTTCCTCCTCGATCGACCGGAAAGAGGTGAGAAAGCCATAGGCCCCCGATTTGGAAGCCGGATCCGCGTGCCGGCGCAGCGTGGCGACGGCGTCGGCGGTGGTCATCTTCGTTCCGTCGTGGAATTTCACGTCCTGCCGGATCTTGAACCGCCATGTCTTCGCGTCGGCGCTCGCCTCCCAGGACTCGGCCAGATTGGGCAGGGCGGCGCCGGTGTCAGGGTGGCTTTCGACCAGCGTGTCGCCCCATGTATGGCCGACGACGAAATTGAACGAGCCGCTATAGCTGGTCGGATCGAGCGAATCCGTCGAGGCGCCGCCGCCGACCCCGATCCGAAGATGACCGCCCCGCTTCGGCTCCTGCGCGGCGGCCGAGCTTGCGAAAAGCGCGCTGGCGGCGCTGAGCGTCATCCCCGCCGCCATCGCCCGTTGCAGAAACGCCCGCCGTCCCAGCCGGGCGCGCCCGACCTGCCGCAGCATTTCGGTCATTTCGGCCATGTTTGTTCTCCCCGTTGTCTTGATTTCGGGTTCTCTAGCAGATCGTTCGCCGCTTGTCACAGGGGCGGCTCCATTCCGGTCCCTGAACAATCCTGTCGGGATAGTCGCTTGGAGCGGGTCCTTGATCCATGCCGGGGGCGGGTTTCACCTTCGCCTTCGGCCGCTGTCCCATCGGATCGCCGGATTCTGGTTCTATCGCCGGCGCGCCGCGCGCGACATTGAACAGGCGCGCGAACATGCGCCGGACAGGGAAAGGGACATCCGATGAAGATGACGACCGAAGAAGCCTTCGTGAAGGTGCTCCAGATGCACGGGATCGAGCACGCCTTCGGCATCATCGGATCGGCGATGATGCCGATCTCGGATCTTTTCCCGAAGGCCGGCGTCACCTTCTGGGACGCGGCGCATGAGTGCAACGCCGGCTACATGGCCGACGGCTACACCCGCGCCACCGGCAAGATGTCGATGATGGTGGCGCAGAACGGGCCGGGCATCACCAATTTCGTCACCTGCGTGAAGACCGCCTACTGGAACCACACGCCGCTGCTCTTGGTGACGCCGCAGGCGGCGAACAAGACCCTGGGCCAGGGCGGGTTCCAGGAAGTCGAGCAGATGAAGCTCTTCGAGGACATGGTCGCCTATCAGGAGGAGGTCCGCGACCCGAGCCGCATGGCCGAGGTGCTGAACCGGGTGATCCTGAAGGCCAGGCGCGCCTCTGCCCCGGCGCAGATCAACGTGCCGCGCGATTTCTGGACCCAGGTAATCGACATCGAGCTTCCGGCGGTGGTGGAGTTCGAACGTCCGGGCGGCGGCGAGGCGGCGCTGGACGAGGCGGCGAAGCTGCTCTCCGGGGCGAAATTCCCGGTGATCCTGAACGGCGCCGGCGTGATTCTGGCCGGGGCGATCCCGGCCTCGATGAAGCTCGCGGAGGCGCTGACCGCGCCGGTCTGCTGCGGCTATCAGCATAATGACGCCTTCCCCGGCTCGCACCCCCTGTTCGCCGGGCCGCTCGGCTACAATGGCTCGAAAGCCGGGATGGAGCTGATCGCAAGGGCCGATGTGGTGCTGGCGCTCGGTAATCGGCTCAACCCGTTCTCGACCCTGCCGGGCTATGGCATGGATTACTGGCCGACCAGGGCGAAGATCATTCAGGTGGACCTGAACCCGGACCGGATCGGTCTGACCAAACCCGTCACGGTCGGCATTGTCGGCGATGCGAAGAAGGTCGCGGAATCGCTTCTGGCCCGGCTCGCCGCCGGCGCCGGCGACGCCGGCCGGAAGGAGCGCGAGGCGCTGATCGCCCAGACCAAATCCGCCTGGGCGCAGCAGCTCACCTCCATGGACCACGAGGACGACGATCCGGGCACGACCTGGAACGAGCGCGCCCGCAAGGCCGAACCGAAGAAGATGTCGCCGCGCATGGCCTGGCGCGCGGTGCAGGCGGGCTTGCCGAAAGAGGCGATCATCTCCACCGATATCGGCAATAATTGCGCCATCGGCAACGCTTACCCGAGCTTCGAGGAGGGGCGGAAATATCTCGCCCCCGGTCTTTTCGGCCCCTGCGGCTATGGCCTGCCGTCCATCGTCGGCGCCAAGATCGGCAAGCCCGAGGTCCCGGTGGTCGGCTTCGCCGGCGACGGCGCCTTCGGCATCTCCATGAACGAGATGACCGCGATCGGGCGCGGCCCCTGGCCGGCGATCACCATGGTCGTCTTCCGCAACTATCAGTGGGGCGCGGAGAAGCGGAACACCACGCTCTGGTACGAGGACAATTTCGTCGGCACCGAGCTGGACAAGGACGTGACCTATGCCGGCATCGCCAGGGCCTGCGGGCTGGAGGGCGTGCAGGTCGATAGCATGGAGGCGCTGACCGCCGCGCTGAACACGGCGATCGCGGCGCAGATGAAGGAGGGCAGGACCACCTTCATCGAGGTCCTTCTGAACCAGGAGCTTGGCGAGCCCTTCCGTCGCGACGCGATGAAGAAGCCCGTCGCCGTCGCCGGGATCAACCCGGCCGACATGCGCCAGCAGAAGGGCGCCTGATCGGCGGCGGGTTGATCAGGCCAGGGCCATGGCGACGGCGGCGACGGCGACGATGTCGTCGACGCCCGCCCCGCGCGACAGATCGGCGACCGGGCGGGCGAAGCCTTGCAGGATCGGGCCGATCGACTGGGCGCCGGCCAGTTCCTGCGCCAGCTTGTAGGCGATATTGCCCGCGTCGAGAGAGGGAAAGATCAGGATGTTCGCGTCGCCGCCCGTCACGCCCTTCTTCGCCGCGATGGCGGGGTTGAGCGCGGCGTCGCCCTGCACCGGGCCGGAGACGGAAAAGGGCGCGTCGGCCAGAAGCGCCGCCGCCTCGCGCACCATCTCCACCGAAGGGCCGGCCCCCGAAGCGCCGGTGGAGAAGGAGAGGAGCGCGACCCGCGCCGCGCCGAGAAGCGCCTCGCCCGCCGCCGCCGCCTGCGTCGCGATGGCGGCGAGGGTCTTTGCGTCCGGGGCGACGTTCAGCCCGCAATCGGCGAAGATCATCTCCCGCCCGTCAGGAAAGATCATCAGGAAGAAGCTGGAGGCGACCGCGCCGGCCGAGGCCGGGCCGATGGTCAGCGCCGCCGCCTCGATCACCCGCCGCGTCGGCGTGGCGGCCCCGGCCAGAAGCGCGTCGGCCTCGCCGGCGGCGACCATGGCGGCGGCGCGGACCATGGGTTTGGCCAGCATCCGTTCGGCCAGTTGCGGTCTGGTCCCTGGCCGGGCCTTCAGCACTTCGGGCGCATATGCGGCGGCCGGGCGCGCGGCGTCCAGCGTCACGATCTCCGCCAGCCCCTCGGCCTCGATGCGCGACAGGGCCTCGGCCATGCGCGGATCGTCGGCTTCGGGCGCGAGGATGCGGCCCTTGCGGGCGCGGGCGGCGGTCATGGCGCGGTCGAGCGCGGCGGAAGCAGGCATGTGCGATATACTCCGTTTGAAACTGGGAGAGTTATGATGAGCGATGAAATCAAGATCAATCGTGGGCTCAAGGGAGTCTATTTCGAGCGGTCCGGCGTCTCCCATATCGACGGCGCCAAGGGCGAGCTTTCCTATCGCGGCTATTCGATCCACGATCTGGCGACGCATTCGACCTTCGAGGAAACCGCCTGGCTGCTGATCCATGGCGAATTGCCGACGGCGGCGGAGCTGAAGGGCTTCAACGAGGCGCTGGTGAAGGCGCGCGAACTGCCGGGGCCGGTCTTCGACGTGATCCGGGCGACGGCCGCCGGGCATCCGATGGATGTGCTGACCTCCGCCGTCGCCGCTTTGGCCGCGCTGGAGCCAGGGAGCCGCGATCGCTCCGAAGAGGGGATGCTGGCCAACGGGATCAGGCTGACCTCGCAGATCCCGATGATCATCGCCGCGCATGAGATGATCCGCAACGGGAAGAAGCCGGTGGACCCGGATCCCGGCCTCGGCCACGCCGCCAACTGGCTCTGGATGCTGAAGGGGGAGAAACCCTCCGAGGACGCGGCGCGGCTGGCCGATGTGGATTTCGTCCTGCATGCGGAGCATGGCTCCAACGCCTCCGCCTTCGCCGCGCGGGTGGTGATCGGGACGGATGCGAACCTGCATGCGGCCTTCGCCGCCGGCCTCGCCGCGCTTTCCGGGCCCGCCCATGGCGGCGCCGCCGAGGATGTGATGCGCATGGTCGAGGAGATCGGCGAGCCCGAGAACGCCGCCGCCTATGTGAAGGCCAAGCGCGCCGCCCGCGAGGCGGTGACCGGCTTCGGCCATCGCGTCTACCGCGCCGAGGATCCGCGC
Organism: Pikeienuella sp.; assembly: GCA_047974395.1. Taxonomy (GTDB): domain Bacteria; phylum Pseudomonadota; class Alphaproteobacteria; order Rhodobacterales; family Rhodobacteraceae; genus Pikeienuella. The sequence continues at coordinate 13,545 of JBKECG010000101.1, forward strand.
GCGCGGCACATGCGCGACGGGGTGGAGCGGCTGTCGAAGGAGATGGGCGAGCCGCGCTGGTATGAGATCCTCCAGGGCGTGGTCGAGGCGATGAAACCCTACGCCCGCCACGGGCTGAACGTGAATGTCGATTTCTATTCCGGCGTGATCTACCAGCTCCACAAGATCCCGATGGATCTCTATGTGCCGATCTTCGCCATCGGCCGGGCGCCGGGCTGGGTGATCCAGTGCGTCGAGCAGAAGCGGCGCAACATCCTGATCCGGCCGCTGACGCTCTATGACGGCCCGGAGATGCGCGCCTATACGCCGATCGAACGGCGTTGAATGGAATGGCTCGGCGAACTCCTGTCCCTGCCGGCCGGAGATGCGCTGGAGATCGCGCTGATCGTCTTCATCGCCGGGCTGGTGCGCGGCTTCGCCGGCTTCGCGCTGACGGCGCTGGTGATGGCCGGCGGGGCGATGATCCTGCCTCCGGTGCAGTTGCTGCCGGTCTGCTGGTTCCTGGAGCTGACGGCCAGCGCGCTGATGACCCGGGGCGGGATCAGGGCCGGAGAGCGCGATGTCGCGCTCTGGTTGGTGGTGATGAGCGCGCTTGGCCAGCCGGTCGGCTACTGGCTGACCACGACGCTGCCGGTGGAGACCTCGCGCCTCGTCGCGCTGTCGCTGGTCGTGGCGCTGGCGCTGGCGCAACTCGTGCGGCTGCGGCTTCCCTGGCTGGCGACCCGGCCGGGGCTGATGACGACCGGCGCGCTGGCCGGGCTTTCGACCGGGCTGGCCGGGGTTGGCGGCATGGTCGTCGCGCTCTACGTTCTGGCGCGGAATGCGCCGGCGGCGGCGATGCGCGGCACGCTGGTCCTGTTTCTGGTGCTCGGCTCGATCACCGGGCTGACCATGCTGTCGCTTTTCGGACTGATGACCGCGGAGGCGGCGACCAGAGGGCTGATCCTGGCGGTTCCGGCGGCGCTGGGCGTGGTTCTCGGCGCGCGGCTCTTCACCGAGAGGCTCGCGCGCTGGTATCGTCTCTTTTGCCTCGCGCTGCTGGTCGGGATGGCGGCGACGAGCCTGATGCGTGCAGGATAAGACAAACAGGGGGCTGAGGGAGGGATAACTTGGCGTCGAACCAGCTAGATCTCAGTCCGAAGATTTCGGACGAGATCCGCAAGACGACCTGCTACATGTGCGCCTGCCGATGCGGCATCGACGTGCATATCCGCGCGGGCGCGGATGGCGCGCCGAAGGTCCGCTATATCGAAGGCAATCGCGATCATCCGGTGAACCGGGGCGTGCTCTGCGCCAAGGGTTCGGCCGGGATCATGCAGCATTATTCGCCGGCGCGGCTCAGGAAACCCCTGAAACGGGTCGGCGAGCGTGGCGAAGGCAAGTTCGAGGAAATCGAATGGGAGGAGGCGCTGGATCTCGCCGTCGCCTGGCTGAAACCGGTGCGGGAGAAAGACCCGAAAAAGCTCGCCTTTTTCACCGGGCGCGATCAATCGCAGAGTTTCACCGGCTGGTGGGCGCAGCAGTTCGGCACCCCGAATTACGCCGCCCATGGCGGCTTCTGTTCGGTGAACATGGCCGCGGCCGGCATCTACACCATGGGCGGCGCCTTCTGGGAATTCGGCGAGCCGGATTGGGAGCAGACGCGCCTTTTCATGATCTTCGGCGTCGCCGAGGATCATGATTCCAACCCGATCAAGATCGGGCTCGGCAAGCTGAAGGCGCGCGGCGCGAAAGTGATCGGGGTGAACCCGATCCGCTCCGGCTACAACGCCATCGCTGATGAATGGGTCGGGATCACGCCGGGGACGGACGGGCTGTTCATCCTCGCCATCGTGCAGGAACTGCTGAAGGCGGGGAAGGTCGATCTCGATTATCTGATCCGCTACACCAACGCGCCCTTCCTGGTGAACCGCGACCCGAAATCGGCGGAATTCGGCCTCTTCATCCGGGGTGAGAGCGGCAAGCCGCAGGTCTGGGACCGGATCGCGGGCGCGCTGGCCGATCATGACGAACCGGGGGTGAAGCCGGCGCTGAAGGGCGATTTTCCCAGCGCCGCCGGCGGGCGGGCGACGCCGGTTTTCGAGCTTCTGGCGCGAAAATATCTCGACAGCGAATATGCGCCCGAGGCGGCGGCCCCGATCTGCGGGATCGCGCCCGGAACCATCCGCCGGATCGCCGCCGAACTGGCCCATGCCGCTTTCGAGGAGGAGATCACCCTCGACCAGCCCTGGACCGACTGGAAGGGCGAGCGGCACGAGAAGATGATCGGCCGACCGGTCTCCTTCCACGCCATGCGCGGGATCAGCGCCCATTCCAACGGGTTCCAGACCTGCCGGGCGCTGCACATGTTGCAGATCCTGCTCGGCTCGGTCGAGGTTCCGGGGGGTATGCGCTTCAAGCCGCCCTATCCGAAACCCTATGAGGCGCACCCGCCCCCCCATCACAAGGTGACGCCGGGCGCGGCGCTGGACGGCCCGCATCTCGGCTATGCGCGCGGGCCCGAGGACCTGGCGCTGGAGGCGGACGGAAGCGCGAAGCGGATCGACAAGGCCTTCACCTGGGAGCATCCGCTCTCGGCGCATGGGCTGATGCATATGGTGATCTCCAACGCCCATGCCGGCGACCCTTACGGGGTCGAGGTCCTGTTCATGTACATGGCCAACATGAGCTGGAATTCGTCGATGAACACCGGCGCGGTGATGGATATGCTGCGCGACAGGCGCGAGGACGGCGAATATGTGATCCCGAAGATCATCTACGCCGACGCCTATTCCTCGGAAATGGTCGCCTTCGCCGATCTGGTGCTGCCGGACACGACCTATCTGG
>JBKECG010000108.1:0-1628 GCA_047974395.1 Pikeienuella sp.
CCAATCATCTGGCGCGGCTCGGGGCGCCGCGCGATCAGGGCGCGGCGGTGTTTCTGGCGACGAAGAGCCCGGCTTTCGCGCTGAACGCGGCGGCCCGACCCGGACTTCCCGCCTATTACGACCTTTCCCGCGCGCTGGCCGCTGACACCGGCGCCGGGCTGATCGACGACGCGCCGCGCTGGCTGGCGCGGGGCGAAGACTGGCTGCGCGCCGCGCTCCCTGACGGGCTGCATCCGACCGGGGACGCGATGGCGGCGGTGACGGGCGCCTCCTTCGCGGCGGCGCTCGCCCCCCTTGTCTGCGTCACGCCGCCCGCAACCGGTCCAGCGCCGATGGTTCAACCGTGAACCTTTCACCATGCCGCGCCGCCAGTTCCGCAGCGCGGGCGGCGAAAGCGTCTATGCCGACGCCGCGGATAAACTGGATCGCGCCGCCGGTATGGGCGGGAAAGCCGATGGCGAAAATGCCGCCGAGATTGGCCTCGAACTCGGGCCTGAGCACGCCCTCGTCAAGACAGCGCAGCGTTTCGATCGCCTGACGATAGATCAGCCGGTCCTCGGCCTCCTTCATCTCCATGGCGCCGTCGCCCTGCCGGAACTGGCCAAGCCCCGGCCAGAGCGTCTTGGTCCCGTCAGGGTGATAGTCATAGAAGCCGCCGCCGTAATGACGCCCGCCGCGGCCCATATCCACCATCCGGTGCGCGACGGCCTGCGTGTGCGAGCCATCGGCCGGAAAGCCGTTCCTGACCCCGAGACGCTCATCAAGCGCCAGATGGGTGTCATGGACCTTTTTCGACAGGACCATCGAAACCTCGTCATGCACCGCCAGCGGCCCGACCGGCATGCCGGCGCGCCAGGCGGCGCGCTCGATGGCGGCGGGGCTCATGCCGTCGATCAGCAGCGCCTGCCCCTCGTCCATATAGGTCCCGAACACGCGGGAGGTGAAAAACCCGCGCGAATCCCGCACCACGATCGGCATGTAGCCGATCTGGCGGGTGTAATCGTAAGCCTTGCGCAGGGTCTCGTCGGATGTCTTCTCGCCCAGAATGATCTCGACGACCTTCATCCTGTCTACAGGCGAGAAGAAATGCAGGCCGATGAAGCGCGCGGGCTCGGGGCAGCTTTCCGCCAGCAGGCTGATCGGCAGGGTCGAGGTGTTGGAGCCGTAGATTCCGCCGGGCGCGAGGCGGTGGAAGGTCCCGGCGATCACCTTCTCCTTCAGCGCCACATCCTCGAACACCGCCTCGATGATGAGATCGGCGCCGTCGATGGCGGCGTCATCGGCCGTGGGTTCGATCCGCGCCAGCAGCGCGTCGCGCGCCGCCGCATCCATCCGGCCGCGCTCGACCCGCTTCGCCGCCAGCCCCTCGGAATAGGCCCTGCCCTTCGCCGCTTTCGCCTCGTCGGTGTCTTTCAGCGCCGAAGGCAGCCCCGCCAGCGCATTGGCCCAGGCGATGCCGGCGCCCATCATTCCGGCCCCGAGGATCGCCGCGCGCTCCGCGCGCCAGATCTCGCCTTCGGGCCGCGCCTTGCCGGATTTCATCGCCTGCATGCCGAAGAAGAAGGTCCCGATCGCGGCCTTGCATTCGGTGGTCGCCATCAGCGCGACAAGGCCGCGGCTCTCCACCG
>JBKECG010000261.1:0-3804 GCA_047974395.1 Pikeienuella sp.
CCTATGAGGCCGTCGGCCAGACCACCGCGGCGGGCCTTGGCCAGTCCACCTGCATCGGCATCGGCGGCGACCCGATCAAGGGCTTCGAATTCGTCGATGCGCTGGAGCTGCTGCTCGGCGATGACGAGACCGAGAGCATCATCATGATCGGCGAGATCGGCGGCTCCGCCGAAGAGGACGCGGCCGAGTTCATCAAGGCGAGCAAGGTGAAGAAGCCGATCGCCGGCTTCATCGCCGGGCGCACCGCACCTCCGGGGCGGCGCATGGGCCATGCCGGCGCCATCATCTCCGGCGGCAAGGGCGGCGCCGAGGACAAGATCGAAGCGATGAAATCGGCCGGCTTCACCGTCGCCGACAGCCCGGCCGGGCTGGGCGCGGCGGTGCTGAAGGCGATGGGGCGCTGACCGGAAGCTGATATCGGCGGGGACGGAACATGACCGAGCAGAGCGCGAACGAGCTTTTCCAGAACTCCTCATTCCTCCAGGGCCAGAACGCGCTCTATGTCGAGCAGCTCTACGCCCGCTACGCCAATGACCCGGGCGCGGTCGATGAGGCTTGGGCGGCCTTTTTCCGCTCGCTCGGCGACGATGCGGCGGTGGCGAAGGCCGAGGCGGCCGGCCCCTCCTGGGCGCGGTCCGACTGGCCGCCGGTTCCGGGCGGCGATCTGGTCGCGGCGCTGGACGGGCAATGGCCGGCCGAGCGCACGGCGGCGGAGCTTGGCGACAAGCTCGCCAAACGCGCGCAGGAGCAGGGCGGCGCGCTCGACGCCGGGCAGCTTCGTCAGGCGGTGCTGGACAGCCTGCGGGCGCTGATGCTGATCCGGGCCTATCGGATCCGCGGCCATCTCGCCGCCGATCTCGACCCCTTGAAGCTGACCCCGCCGGAAAAGCACCCGGAGCTGGAGCCGGCCACCTATGGCTTCACCGCCGCCGATCTGGACCGGCCGATCTTCATCGACAACGTCCTTGGCGTGGAGATGGCGACGATCCGCGAGATCGTGGCCATCGTGCAGCGGACCTATTGCGGCACTTTCGCGCTCCAGTACATGCATATCTCGGATGGCGAGCAGGCCGGCTGGCTGAAGGAGCGGATCGAGGGCTACGGCAAGGAGATCGCCTTCACCAAGAACGGCCGCCGCGCCATTCTCCAGAAGCTGATCGAGGCGGAGGGATTCGAGAAATTCCTCGGCGTCAAATATCTCGGCACCAAGCGTTTCGGCCTCGACGGGGGCGAATCGCTCATTCCGGCGATGGAGCAGATCATCAAGCGCGGCGGCGCGCTCGGGGTGAAGGACATCATCATCGGCATGCCGCATCGCGGCCGGCTCTCGGTGCTGGCCAATGTGATGGGCAAGCCCTATCGCGCGATCTTCAACGAGTTTCAGGGCGGCAGCTTCAAGCCCGACGAGGTCGAGGGTTCGGGCGACGTCAAATACCATCTCGGCGCCTCCTCGGACCGCGAGTTCGACGGCAACAACGTGCATCTCAGCCTGACCGCCAATCCCTCTCATCTGGAGGCGGTGAACCCTGTGGTCCTCGGCAAGGCGCGCGCCAAGCAGGAGCAGCTCGGCGATATCGACCGCATCCAGGTCCTGCCGATCCTGCTGCATGGCGACGCCGCCTTCGCCGGGCAGGGCGTGGTCGCGGAATGTTTCGGGCTTTCCGGCCTTCGCGGCCACAAGACCGGCGGCACGATCCATATCGTCGTCAACAACCAGATCGGCTTCACCACCGCGCCGCACAACTCGCGCTCCTCGCCCTATCCGACCGATATCGCGCTGATGGTCGAGGCGCCGATCTTCCATGTGAACGGCGACGACCCGGAAGCGGTGGTCCACGCCGCCCGCGTCGCCACCGAGTTCAGGCAGAAATTCCACAAGGACGTGGTGCTCGACATCTTCTGCTATCGCCGCTTCGGCCATAACGAGGGCGACGAGCCGATGTTCACCCAGCCGGAGATGTACCGGCAGATCAAGAAGCACAAGACCACGCTCCAGCTCTATTCCGAGGCGCTTGTCGCCGACGGTCTGATCGCCGAGGGCGATGTCGACCAGATGAAGGCGGAGTTCCAGGCTCAGCTCAACGAGGAGTTCGAGGCCGGCAAGGTCTATCGCCCGAACAAGGCCGACTGGCTCGACGGGCGCTGGAAACATCTCGGCGCGGGCCAGGAGGAATATGAGCGCGGCGTCACCGGCGTGCCGATCAGGACGCTGAAGGAGGTCGGCAAGGCGCTCTCGACCATCCCCGAAGGGTTCAACGCCCACAAGACCGTGCAGCGGATCATGGAGGCCAAGGCCAGGATGATCTCCACCGGCGAGGGGATCGACTGGGCCACGGCCGAGGCGCTGGCCTTCGGCACGCTGGAGCTGGAGGGCTTCCCGATCCGGCTCGCCGGGCAGGACTGCACGCGGGGCACCTTCTCCCAGCGTCATTCCGGCATCATCGACCAGGTGACCGAGGAACGCTACCACCCGCTGAACCATATCCGCGAGGGGCAGGCGCATTTCGAGGTGATCGACTCGATGCTCTCGGAATACGCCGTGCTCGGCTTCGAATACGGCTATACGCTGGCCGAGCCGAACGGGCTGACGCTCTGGGAGGCGCAGTTCGGCGATTTCGCCAACGGCGCCCAGATCATGATCGACCAGTTCATCTGCCCGGGCGAGCGCAAATGGCTGCGCATGTCCGGTCTGGTGATGCTGCTGCCGCATGGCTACGAGGGGCAGGGGCCGGAGCAGTCCTCCGCCCGGATCGAGCGTTTCCTCCAGCTTTCGGCCGAGGATAACTGGATCGTCGCCAATTGCACGACGCCCTCCAACTATTTCCATGTCCTGCGCCGGCAATTGCACCGCAATTTCCGCAAGCCGCTGGTGCTGTTCACGCCGAAGAGCCTGTTGCGGCACAAGCTCTGCGTCTCCTCGCTGCGCGAGATGGGCGCGAATTCGAGCTTCCACCGCGTGCTCTGGGACGATGCGGAGATGACCGGCGCGGCGCGCGAGAGCGACATGAAGCTGAAGCGCGACGACCGGATCAAGCGGGTCGTGCTCTGCTCCGGCAAGGTCTATTTCGACCTGCTGGAGGCGCGCGACGCGCAGGGGCTGGACGATGTCTATATCCTGCGGCTCGAACAGCTCTACCCGTTCCCGGCGCTCTCGCTGACCAAGGAGCTTTCCCGCTTCAAGAAGGCGGAGATGGTCTGGTGTCAGGAAGAGCCGAAGAACCAGGGCCCCTGGAGCTTCGTCGAGCCGAATATCGAATGGACGCTGGAGCGGATCGGCGCGAAACACACGCGGCCGCGTTACGCCGGGCGGAACGCCTCCGCCTCTCCGGCCACCGGGTTGGCGGCCCAGCACAAGCACGAACAGGAAAAGCTCGTCGCCGACGCGCTTGCGGGCTGAGGAAGGAAACAGCGCATGAGCATCGAAATCCGCGTGCCGCCGCTCGGTGAGAGCGTGACGGAGGCCACGGTCGCCAAATGGCTGAAAAAGGCGGGCGACGCGGTCGCCGCCGACGAACCGCTGGTCGAACTTGAAACCGACAAGGTCTCGGTCGAGGTGCCGGCGCCCGCCGCCGGCCGGCTCGACGAGATCCTGGCGCAGGAGGGCGAGACCGTCGGCCGCGACGCCCTGCTCGCCATGCTGACCGCAGGCGCGGCCGGCGCCGAGGCGCCGGCGCCGAAGGAGGCCGCCCCGGAAGCGGCCCCCGCGCCGAAGGCCGAAGCCGCCCCGAAACCCGCCGAGGCGCCTGCCCCGAAACCCGCGGCCGCCGGCGGCGCGAAGCCCAAATCCGAAGTGCTGGCCGAGGC
>JBKECG010000130.1:0-1671 GCA_047974395.1 Pikeienuella sp.
GCCCGGACCGCGCCGCGCGCCGCCCGGCGCGGCGAGGCCGAGCCGGCGGGCGGCGGCGCAATCCAGCACCCAGCCTTTCAGCACGCCGTCCTCGATCAGCCTGCGTTCGGCGAGCGCCATCCCCTCCCCGTCGAAAGGGCGCGAGCCGAGGCCGCGCAGGCGAAAGGGATCGTCGGTCAGATCGAAACCCGCGGGCCGCACCCGCTCCCCCATCCGGTCCTTCAGCCAGCTCGCGCCCCGCGCCCCTGCGGCGCCGGTGAGCGCGCCCCTGACATGGCCGACCAGCGAGCCGGCGGCGCGGCGGTGGAAGAGCCCCGGAAAGGCCCCTGTCTTCGCCCGGCGCGGGTTCAGCCGCTCCGCCGCGCGCCGGCCGGCGCGGGCGCCGATCTCCTCGGGCGGCGGCAGGTCGGCGCGATGGGTGCGGGAGGCGGCGTCGTAATCCGTCTCCATCCCCAGCCCCTCGCCGGCGATGGCGGAGACCATCAGGCTCGCGCCGGTGCGGGCGTAGGCGCCGGCGAAACCATTGCTGGCGGCGTAGGCGATGGCGGAGCGCCGCCAGCCGGCGCCGGCGCTTTCGACCTGCGCGACGCCCGCGACGCCAAGCGCGGCGGCCTCCGCCCGTTCGGCCTCCGCCCGCAAGACCTCCGGCGCGGGCGGCGGGGCGGAATCGTCGATCTCCAGCGCCGGCGCGGCGGCCGGATCGGCGAGACCGCCCTCCGGCAGGCCGCACCAGGGGTCTTCGGGCGCGGCGCTGGCCATGGCGACGGCGCGGGCGGCCAGTTCCCCGATCACGCCGGGCGCGGGGTCGGAGGCGGATACGAAAGCCTGCCGCTTGCCGATCAGCACGCGCAGGCCGTAATCGACGCTCTCGGCGCTCTCCGCCTCCTCCAGCGCCCCGGCGCGGACCGAGACGGAAAGGTCGCGGCTTTCGACGGCGAGCGCGTCGGCGTCCGCGGCGCCGGCGCGACGGGCGGCCTCGACCAGCGCGGCGGCGAGATCGAGCGGCGTCATCCTCGGGCTTCGGGGCATGCTTGGTCTCCGGCGGTCGCGATGCGGCGAAACTAGACCGCCGGGCGGGCGGCGCAACCCCGCGCGGCGGATTCCTCCAGCGCCGGATAGCGCAGCGCCAGCGTGATCCCCCGCGCCGAGAAGAAGAACAGCAGCGCCGCCCAGAGCCCGCCCGCCCCGAAAAACGGCGCAAGCCCGAAGAGAATCGCCAGATAGAGCCCGAGCGAGACGATCATCGCGTTGCGCATGTCGCGCGTGCGGGTCGCGCCGATGAAGACCCCGTCCAGCAGATAGGCCGGCATGGCCGCCAGCGGCGCGATGATCAGCCATGGCAGCAGCGCCCCGGCCGCGACGCGCACATCCTCCGCCGTGGTCATCAGCGCGATCAGCGCCTCGCCGCCGAAGAGGAAGGCCAGCGCGAGCAGGGCCGCCAGCGCCCCGGCCCATTTCGCCGACAGGACCGTCGCGCGCCGCAACGCCGCGCGGTCCCCCGCCCCCATCGCCCGCCCGACCAGCGCCTCCGCCGCGAAGGCGAAGCCATCCAGCACATGCGAGGCGATGAACACGATCTGTAGCATCACCTGCGTCCCCGCCAGCGCCACATCGCCAAGCCCGGCCGAACGGAAGACGAAGACCGCCATGCCGATCTCCAGCAGAACCGAA
>JBKECG010000133.1:0-4458 GCA_047974395.1 Pikeienuella sp.
CACCGACGATAAGGGCGGGCGGATGTTCGTCTGCTCCGACACCGACTATTGCCGCGAGCGGCGCGAGGCCGGGCATAAAGGGGTTGAAGGATGAGCGGGCCGCTTCTCTCCGTCAGGAACCTGACGAAGGCTTACGGCGCCCGGATCGGTTGCGCCGATGTCAGCTTCGATCTCTGGCCCGGAGAGGCGTTGGCCATTGTCGGTGAGTCGGGTTCAGGCAAGACCACGCTGCTGAACGCCCTCGCCGGGCGGCTGGAGGCGGACGCCGGCGAGGCGCTTTACGACACCAGCGCCCGCGGCCCGGTCGATATCCTGACCATGGCCGAGGCCGAGCGTCGGGCGCTGGCGCGCAGCGAATGGGCCTTCGTCCACCAGAACCCGCGCGACGGGCTGAGGATGAACGTTTCCGCCGGCGGCAATATCGGCGAGAACCTGATGGCGGTCGGCGCGCGGCGCTATGACCGGCTCCGCGCCAGCGCGCTGGACTGGCTCAGCCGGGTGGAGATCGCGCCCGACCGGGTGGACGACCGGCCCTCCGCCTTTTCCGGCGGCATGCAGCAACGCTTGCAGATCGCCCGCAATCTCGTCACCGGCCCGCGCCTCGCCTTCATGGACGAGCCCACCGGCGGGCTGGATGTGAGCGTGCAGGCGCGGGTGCTGGATCTCTTGCGCGGTCTTGTGCGCGAGATGGGGCTGGCGGTGATCGTGGTCACCCATGATCTCGCCGTGGCGCGGCTCCTCGCCGACCGGATGATGGTCATGAAGGGCGGGCGCGTGGTGGAAATCGGGCTGGCGGATCAGGTGCTGGACGATCCGCAACACGCCTATACGCAGCTTCTGGTCAGTTCGGTGTTGCAGGTATGATCTCGGTCGACAACGTCGCCAAGAATTTCACGCTGCACCCTCCGGGCGCGGCCACGCTCCCGGTGATGCGGAATGCGGCGCGGCATGTGGCGCCCGGCGAATGCGTGGCGCTGGCCGGGGCCTCGGGCGCCGGCAAATCGACGCTGATGCGCATGGTCTATGGCAATTACCTGACCCCTTCCGGGCGGATCGCGGTTGGCGAGGTCGCCGTCTCGGACGGCGATCCGCGCGCGATCCTGCGGCTCAGGCGCGAGGTGCTGGGCTATGTCTCCCAGTTCCTGCGCGTCGTGCCCCGCACATCGACTCTGGATGTGGTGATGGAGCCCCTGCGCGCCACCGGGGTCGAGGCCGGGGCGGCCGAGACGCGGGCGAGGGAATTGCTGACCCGGCTCAACATCCCCGAACGGCTCTGGCCGCTCTCGCCGCTGACCTTCTCGGGCGGCGAGCAGCAGCGGGTGAACATCGCCCGCGGCTTCGCCCGCCATTACCCGGCGCTGCTGCTGGATGAGCCGACCGCCTCGCTCGACGCCGGCAATCGCGAGGTGGTGCTGGAACTGATCGAAGAGGCGAAGGCGAAGGGCGCGGCGATCCTCGGCATTTTCCATGACGCGGCGGCGCGGGCGCGGGTCTGCGACCGCGAGATCGACGTCTCCGCCTTCTCGGCCTGATATGCCCCCGAAGATGCGAGGCGCGCTGATCTTCGTCACCGGCCCTTCGGGCTCCGGAAAGGACACTCTGATAAGGGCGGCGCTGGCCGCGCGGCCCGATATCCTGCCCGCGCGAAGGCGCATCACCCGCCCCGCCGACACCGCGACCGAGGATTTCGAGCCGGTGACCGAGGCCGCCTTCGCGGAACTGAAGAAAACCGGCGCCTTCGCCCTCGACTGGGAGGCCCACGGCCTCAGCTATGGCGTTCCCCGCGAAATCGAAAAACCGCTGGCGGCCGGGCGGCATGTTCTGGCCAATGGCTCTCGCGCGGCGATAGAGGCGGCGCGGGCGCGGTTCTCGCCGCTGCTGATCCTGCTGGTGACGGCGCCGGCCGAAGTGCTGGCGGCGCGACTGGCCGCAAGGGGCCGCGAAAGCGCCGAGGCGATCGCGGAGCGGCTCGCCCGCGCCGCGCTGGATGCGCCAACCGGCGCGGATGTGATCGCCGTCTGCAATGGCGGCGCGCTCGAAGACGGGATCGCGGCCTTTCTCAGCGCCCTGCCGGCCCCGTCAGGGGAAAGCGGTTGAGGATATGGAAATGACGGGTCTCATCCTCGCCGAACAGGCAGATCTCGCCGACGGCGAAAGCGCCCTCGATCGCCGGGCCGGCCAGCCGGGCGGCCACCTCCACCGCCCTGCCCCGCGCCGCATCGGAAAGCGCGCCGGTCAGCGTCAGGTGAAAGCGGAACTCGTCCAGCACATAGGGATAGCCCCATCGCGCCAGATGCGCCTCCTGCGCCGGGGTCAGCCCGGCGGCGCGGCGGCGGGCGATCTCGCTTTCGGGCGCGGGGGCGCGAAACCGGTCCAGCCCGGTGACGCAGGCGGCGGCGAGCGCGGCCAGCGCCGCGCAAGACGCGCCGGGACGGAAGGCGACGAAACCGCCCAGCGGCTCCACCGCCAGCGGCGCGCAGGCGAAAGGCGCGATGCCGGCGGCGAGAACGGCCAGCGCCGCCTCCAGCCCGGCGGCGTCCGTACCCTCAGCCAGCCGGAAGGGCGCCTTAAGCGTGCAGAGAAAGCCATACCTGCGCGGGGTCGCGCTCGCCGCCTCAAGATCTAATCCCTCGATTTCGGGCTGCGCCGCCCCCGCGCCGGTCTCCGCGTCCCGGCCCAGCCAGGCCGCGCCGAAACGCGCCAGCGCGCTTCCCTTTGGCGGGGCGTAGAAAACCGCGTATCGACCAAATCCGCTCACTTCGTCATCTTCCACAGCCGGCGCCAGCGCCGCGACTATGCCGACCGACAAAGGACCTGTCCATGACCGCAGCTTACGCGACGCACGCGCCCTCCGCCCCGGCGCCGGGCGAGACCGCCTTCGCCAACGCCCGGCTGGTGCTGGAGGGAGAGACGGTGACCGGCTCGCTTCTGGTCCGCGACGGGCGCATCGCCGCCATCGACCAGGGCGCCGCCGCGCCAAAGGGCGCCATCGACTGCGAGGGCGACTATCTCTGCCCCGGTCTGATCGAACTGCACACCGACAATCTTGAGCGTCATCTCCAGCCCCGGCCCAAGGTGAAATGGCCGCAGCGCGCGGCGGTGATCGCGCATGACGCGGAACTGGCCTCGGTCGGCATCACCACCGTGTTCGACGCGCTGAGGATCGGTTCGCTGACCACCGGGCAGCGTTCGAATTACGGCAAATACGCGCGGGGCCTCGCCGACGATATTCTTCAGCTTCGCGCCCGGCATGCGCTGAAGATCAGCCATTTCATCCATCTCCGGGCGGAGATCTGCTCCGAAACCCTGATCGAGGAGCTGGAGCAGTTCCACCCCGAGGACCGGATCGGCGTCATCAGCCTGATGGACCACACGCCGGGCCAGCGCCAGTTCGCCGATCTCGATCAGCTTCGCATCTATTACCGCGGCAAATACGGCCTCTCCGAAGAGGAGATGGAGGCGCATTTCAGCCATCTCCTGTCGATCAAGGCCGAGCTTGGCGAGGCTCATGAGAAAGCCGCCGTCGCCGGCGCCGGCCGGCTCGGCGCGATCCTCGCCAGCCATGACGACACCGAGGAGGCGCATGTCGAGACCTCCGCCGCCTACGGGATCAGACTGGCCGAATTCCCGACCACGTTGCGCGCCGCCCGGGTCTGCGCAGCGAAGGGGGTTTCGGTGATCATGGGCGCGCCGAACCTGCTGCGCGGCGGCTCCCATTCCGGCAATGTCGCCGCCGGGGAACTGGCCGATGAGGGGCTGCTGGACATACTTTCCTCCGATTACGCGCCCTCCAGCCTCCTGATGGCGGCGGTGCGGTTAGGGCGGGAGCGCGGCGACATGGCCGCTGGTCTCGCCACCGTCACCGCCCATCCAGCGCGCGCCGTCGGGCTGGACGACCGGGGCGTGCTGGCGGTCGGCAAACGGGCGGATATCCTGCGCTTCGCCATGGTCGACGAGTTCCCCAGCGTGCGCCGCGCGCTCTCACATGGCGCGGTGGCGGCGTAGCTGGACAGCGCCGGCCCGGCGGATATGCTCCCGCCGGGTGGAGCAATCCGGGGCGGGTGATGAAGATGTGGCAGATCGCGACGGGGCTGGTCGTCGCCATTCTCCTTCTGGCTGCGGCGGCGCTCTGGCTCTATCAGGCAAAGGGGCTCTATCGGTTTTCACCCAGGGCGGAGCGGCCCGGGGATCTCGGCCTGACCGCCATGCGCGTCGTCGAATTCACATCCGAGGATGGCGCGTCGATCAATCTCTGGCTTCAGGACCCGGCGCCGGGGCGGCCGCTGATCGTCAGTTTCTACGGGAATTACGCCGGGATCGGCCCCTCGGCGCGGCGGCTCCTGCCGTTGATGGAGGCGGGCTATGGGCTGGCGATGATGGAATATCGCGGATCCGGCGCGACCAAGGGGCCGCCGGGGGAGACGCGTTTCGCCGCCGACGCCCGCGCGCTCTATGATC
>JBKECG010000170.1:0-6279 GCA_047974395.1 Pikeienuella sp.
CGCCGCCGGCGGACCCGGCCGCGCTCGGCGCGCGGCTTCTGGCGGAGAACCGGCCCGATCTGGCGCTCGACGCGTTCGAGCGCGCCATCGCCGCCGGCGACGGGCCGGAGGCGCTGACCGGGGCCGCCATAGCGCTGTTGCGGCTTGGCCGGGGCGGGGAGGCCCGGCGGCTGCTGGAGACCGCGCTGGCGCGCGAGCCCGACCTGCCGGCGGCGCGCAACGCGCTGGGCGTCGCGCATCACGAGGCCGGGCGCTACGAGGCCGCGCTGGCCGAATTCCGCCGCTCCGACGAGCTGACCGGCGGCGGCGATCCGTCCATCGCCTTCAATATCGGCGTCGCCGAAACCGCGCTGGCCGCGCGCGAAGGACGTCAGGCGGAACTGGACGGGTTCGACTATGATGTGATTCAATACGGAAATGGCGTCTATCGGTTGACGCCGCGGGCGCGCGGGAGCGCCCGGGAGGAGGAGAGCCGATGAATATCCGCCGGACGGGCGTCGCCCTGATCCTGCTCCTGTCGGGCTGCGCGGGGCCTTTGGATTCGGAGCCCGAACTTGGCGCGCCCGTGGGCGAGCCGGTCAATGTCATCGACGCTTCCAGCCTCAATGACCTGATGCTGACCGTCTCCGACCCCGAGGACGCCATCGCCTATTTCCAGCGCGCCCTCGCCGAAGACCCGGATCGCGCCGAGTTTCGCCGCGGCTACGCGCTCGCGCTCGCCCGGGCGCGCCGCCATGACGAGGCGGCGGCGGCCTTCGCGGCGCTGGATGTGGACGGGATCGCTGATGACCGGACCCGGATCGAACATGCGCACAGCCTCGCCCGGCTGGAGCGCTGGAGCGAGGCGGAGGCGGAGATGGCCGAGGTCTCCGGCGCCGCCGACGGGCCGCGTCGCCATCTGATCGACGCCATGCTCGCCGATCAGCGCGCCGACTGGATCGCGGCCGATATCAGCTATGAGAAAGCCCGCGCCGCCGCCGCCAATCCGGCCGCGATTCTCAACAACTGGGGCGTCAGCAAGATGTCGCGGGGCGATCCGGGCGCCGCCGAAAAGACCTTTGAACAGGCGCTTTCCTATGATCCGCGCCTGTTCAACGCCAAGAACAACCTCGCCGTGGCGCGGGCGCTGCAGGGCGAATACCGCCTGCCGCTCGTCGCCATGACCGAGGAGGAGCGGGCGGTAATGCTGCACAATATCGGCGTCATCGCGCTGAGGCGCGGCGATCAGGACGCCGCGAAAGGGCTCTTCACCATGGCCGTCGCCGCGCATCCCCGTTACTACGCCGAGGCCGCCGAGAAGCTGGCCGCGCTTTCGGCCAATGTCGTGAACTGAGCGCATGGGCGCGACCGAGGCGCTCGTCGCGCTCATCCTCGCGACCCCTTTCGCGCTGGCGGCGGCGATCACCGATCTGCGGTCGATGATCGTGCCGAACCGGCTGACCGGGGCGGCGGCGTTTGTATTTCTCGGTTTCGTCTTCGCGACGCTGCCGCTCGATCAGGCGCTCTGGCGTCTCGCCGGCGGGGCGCTGGTGTTCGGGATCGGGTTTCTCCTGTTCATCGCCCGGATGGTCGGCGGCGGCGACGCCAAGACCGCGGCGGCCTTCGCGCCGATGATCGCGCCGCGCGACGCCGGCGTCGTTCTGGTCCTGCTGGCGTTTTCAGCCCTGATCGGGCTGGTGGTGATCGCGGCCCTGCGGCGCACCAGGCTTGGCGAAGGGCCGTGGGAGGTCTGGTCGGCGCGGGGGCGCTTTCCCTATGCGGTGGCGCTGGCGACGACGCTGATCGCCTATCTGGCGCTTGTGGCCTATCACGAAATTTGACGTGATATCTGACGGTAAATTACGCCTTTAAGGCGAATTGACGCCGTTCCGCCGTTGCGATGACGGGCGGTGCTGCCTAACTGCGATAGGTTACCCACCGCGTTCGGGCGGGAATTCAGCAGATCCAGGGAGCGCCCGCCATGCGCCATCTTTTCTCCGTGATCGGGTTCGCCCTCGCATGTCTCGCCGCGCCCGTCGCCATGGCCGAAGCGGGGCTGACGGTCACCGCCCATGGCGACTGGTCGCTGGCGGTTGTCTCCAATGATGGACGCGCCGCCGGTTCGATCGTCACCGGCTCGTCGGACACGCCTGCCGCCCTGATCGCGAAAAGCGACGACAGTGATTTCGTCACGCCGGTTTTCAAGGCCCCTTCGCGCGAGGAGACGATCGGGCGCGGGCGCGGGCGCGTCGCGATCATGGTGGACGGGGTTGAGCGCGCCGCCGCCATTGTCGAGACCGGCTTTGACGACGAGGGCGCGCTGGTCATCGCCTATCCCGGCGTCGAGGACGCCCCGGCGGTGATCGCCGCCATGCAGGCGGGGCGCGAGTTGAGCCTCGTCGATGGCGCGCGCACGCTTGTCGCGCTGCCGCTTCGCGGCTTTGACGAGGCCTGGCGGGCGCTTGTCGGAATCTGCGGCTGAAAGCGCCCGCGCCGCGTTGACGGCGCGGGCGTTTCCGATCAGCCCTTCGCGCCGATGGCGCGCCCGGCGGCTTCGGGCCGGGGCAGGGCGGCGTGGAGCGTGGCGATCCCCTCCAGCTTCGTCCTGACCGCGGCTTCGGGATCGCAGGCGGCGCGGGTCTTCAGGCTGACATGAATCAGCATATGCTCGCCCGTCGCCAGAAGCCGCCCATCCTCGTGGCGAAGCTCGTGGAAGAGCCGCATCTTCTTGCCGCGCCCCTCCAGCACCTGCGTTGTGGCGAAGACCGGCTCCAGCGCCTTCACCTCGTCGAGATGGCGGATATGGGTCTCGACGGTGAAATAGGAGAGGCCGGAGGCGATGTAATCCGCATCCGCCCCGATCAGCCGCATGAAGGCGTCGGTCGCCTCGGAAAAACAGCTCAGATAGCGGGCCTCGGTCATGTGGCCGTTATAATCGGTCCAGTCGGCAGGCACGCGAAGCGAGAAGGTGCGGATCGGCTGCGCCGGATCGGCCGCGGCCTGTTCCGGTCGCCGCGCGAACAGGGTCTGTTCGTAATCGGCCAGCACCTTGCCAGCGCCCCAGCCGTTGACCTTCAGCGCCTGCATGATGGCGACAAGATTGTCGTCGCGGATCCGCTCCAGATCGCGCGGGCCGAGATCGCCGGATTGCGCGTCGCACTGGTCGCCGACCATCTCCACGAATTCATCCGTGAGTTCGGGCACGTCCATCAGCTTGGTCCAGGGCCATTTCAGGCAGGGGCCGAACATGGCCAGCATCGCCCGCATGCCGCCCTCGCCACCGGCGAGATGGAAGGTCTGCATCGTGCCCATCTGCGCCCAGCGGAGCCCCGGTCCATAGGCGATGGCGGCGTCCAGTTCCGCCGCCGTGGCGACGCCGTCCTTCAAGAGCCAGAGCGCCTCGCGCCAGAGCGCCTCTTGCAGGCGGTCGGAGATGAAACCCTCGATCTCCACCCGGCAATGCAGCGGATACATGCCGATGGAGGCGTAGAATTCCTTCGCCCATTCAATATGCTCCGCCCCGGTCTTCGCGCCCGCCACCAGCTCCACCAGCGGCAGAAGGTAAACCGGGTTGAACGGATGGGCGACGATCAGCCGCTCCGGCGTCTTCATCTCCGCCTGAAGATCGCTTGGCATGATCCCGGAAGTGGAGGAGGCGATCACCGCGGTCCTGTTCGCCGCCTCGATCTCGGCGAAAACCTTCCGCTTGAGATCGAGCCGCTCCGGCACGCTCTCCACCACCAGATCGGCGTCGGCCACGGCCTCGGCGACGCTGGCGGCGAAGCTGAGCGCGCCCCTGGCCGGGCGGGGGGCGATGGTGAGCCTGTCATAGGCGCGTTCGGCCCCGGCCAGCACCGCGCCCAGCTTGCGCTCGGCCGCCGGGTCCGGGTCGAAGACGGCGATATCGACACCGTTCTCGACCAGCCGCGCGGCCCAGCCGCCGCCAATGACGCCGCCGCCGATCAGCGCGGCCTTCTTCACGGATTTCATGCTCATTTCGGAGCCCGTTTGGTCAGTTGCAGTTTCTTGCGCGCTTCATCCGGGCCGATCACCCGCGCGCCCATGCGTTCGATGATATCGACCGCTCGCTCGACCAGTTGCGCATTGGTGGCGAGAACGCCCTTCTCCAGCCAGAGATTGTCCTCCAGCCCGACCCGGACATTGCCGCCCGCCAGCACCGCGGCGGCGACGAAAGGCATCTGGTTGCGGCCGATGGAAAAGGCCGAGAATGTCCAGCCCTGCGGGACATTGTTCACCATCGCCATGAAGGTGTTCAGATCATCCGGCGCCCCCCAGGGCACGCCCATGCAGAGCTGAACCAGAACCGGGTCCGGGATCACGCCGCGCCGGGCCAGATCCTTCGCCAGCCAGAGATGGCCGGCATCAAACGCCTCGATCTCGATCCGGACGCCGCTTTCCACCATCATCCCGGCCATCGCCTCCAGCATGCCGGGGGTGTTGGCCATGATGTAATCGGCCTCGGCGAAATTCATCGTGCCGCAATCCAGCGTGCAGATCTCCGGCCGGCTGTCGATCACATGGGCGACGCGCTCGGCCGCCGGGATGAAATCCGTGCCCTTGCCGAAGGGCAGGGGCGCCGAGGGCGGGCCGGTGACGATATCGCCGCCCATGCCCGCGGTCAGATTCACCACCACGTCCGTATCCGCGTCGCGAATCCGCTCCACCACCTCGCGGTAAAGTTTCGGGTCGCGCGCCGGGGCGCCGGTCTCGGGGTCGCGGACATGGCAATGGACGATGGCGGCCCCGACCTTCGCCGCCTCGATCGCGCTCTCGGCGATCTCCTTCGGCGAGCGGGGCACATGCGGGCTGCGGTCCTGCGCGCCGCCCGAGCCGGTGACGGCGCAGGTGATGAAAACCTCGCGATTCATCTCAAGGGGCATGGTCGGTCCTCTCCTGTCCTCGGTCCGGATGATGGCGAAGGGTTCTCTGCCCCGAGATGCAGGATTCGCCAAGTTCAATACCGATAGCGCCGAATGTCGATCGGGGCGCTTGCTGTGGGCTTGCGGCGGTGTGGCGCCGGGCCCAACTCTCTGACATGACCGGCGTCACCCTGATCACCTGTTGTTATTGCGGCGCGCGCGATGTGATGCGGATGGGCAAGGGTGAGCGTCGGGTGCTCGGCTGCCTCTCCTGCGGCGCGCCGATCCGCAAGATCGAGCCGATGAAGCAGGGGTCCGCCCCGGCGCCGGCCGAACCGCCGAAGCGGCTCAACAAGCATCGGAAGAAAGACCGCCATCACGCCTGGAAGAAGCGCAAGAAGAAGAAATCCTTCCTGCATAAGCTGACGGATGCTTTCGATCTGGACGATATTTTCGATTTCGACTGACGGTCAGCCGGAAATGGTCAGCGGCCCCGGCGCGATCCGCTCGCCCGCAAGCCGCAACTCGCCGCTCACATAGGCGGCCAGCGCCGCCGGATAGAGCTTGTGCTCCAGCTCCAGCACCCGTGCGCCGAGCGCATCGGCGCTCTCTCCGGCTTGCACCGCCAGCGCCGCCTGGCCGAGGATCGGGCCGTCATCCATCTCGGCGCGCACCAGATGCACGGTGCAGCCATGAAAGCCGACCCCGGCCTCCAGCACCCGCTCATGGCTGTGAAGGCCCTTGAAGCTGGGCAGGAGCGAAGGGTGGATGTTGATCATCCGGTCGCGCCATTGCTCGACGAAGCCGCCGGTGAGGATGCGCAGGAACCCGGCGAGGCAGATAAGGTCGATCCGCTCCGCCGCCAGCGTCTCCTGGATCTTCGCCTCGAACCCGGCGCGGTCGCCCTTGAACGGGCGGTGGTCGATCGCCGCGGTGGCGACGCCTTCGCCGGCGGCAAGGGCGAGGCCGGGCGCCTCCGGGTTGTTGCTCAGCACCAGAGCGGCTTCAACCGGATAATCGGCGGTCTTCATCGCCGCGAGCAGCGAGACCATGTTGCTGCCCCGGCCGGAGATGAAGATCGCGGCGCGTTTGCGGCTCACGCCAGATCGCCCGTGTAGGAAACGCCGGCCTTCGCGGTCAGTTCGCCGACGCGGATCGGCTCTTCGCCGGCCGCGCGCAGCGCCGCCTCCACCGCTTCGGCGTCGCGCGAAGGCGCGACCAGAATCATGCCGAGCCCGCAATTGAAGGTCTTCAGCATCTCGGCGGCGTCGATCCCGGCCGTCGCCATCAGCCAGCCGAAGACCGGCGGAAGCGGCCAGGCGGAAAGGTCGATCTCGGCGCCCATGCCTTCGGGGAGGACGCGGGGCAGGTTCTCGGTGATCCCGCCGCCGGTGATATGCGCCATCGCCGCCGCGCCGGC
>JBKECG010000212.1:0-1901 GCA_047974395.1 Pikeienuella sp.
GAATCCTTCATGCCATATCGCGACCGGCAGGGCGGCCGCTGTCAGTTTCCGTGTTTAAGGGGGGCGTGGCGCCGGCGCAAGACGGCGCGCGTCACGAGGCGGCCGGCGGCGTCAGGCGAAATTGCGTGAGCCCTTGATCTGGTCCCAGGCCCAGACCACGTCGCGCAGCCGGTCCTCATCCTCGCGCTTGCCGCCATTCATGTCGGGGTGCAGATCTTTCACCAGTTCGCGAAAGCGGCGTCTGATCTCCGCCTTGGAGGCTTCGGCGGCGACGCCGAGGATCTCCAGCGCGCTGCGCTCGTTCTTCGGCAGCATCCGCTGGCGTCTGTGGGCCGCGTCCTCGGGGCCGCCGGGGTTGATGGTGCCGTTGGCGCCCAGAACCTCCATCGGATCATGGAAACCCCAGCGCGCCCAGGCGCGCCCGTCCGTATGGCCCGGCGCGCCGTCCGGGCGGATCGGTTTTTCCCCCAGCCGCCAGGTCGGCCGGTCCCAGGAGACGTCGGCGCGGCGCTGCGCGTCCATCTCCGCCTCGGTCCAGCCTTCGTAATAATTCCAGGCCTTGTTGAAATCGCGGATATGCCCCTCGCAGAACCAGCGGAACTCGTTCAGCTCATGGCGCGATTTCGGGGCGCGGAACTGGCCCGGATTCGAGCAGCCCTTCCAGTCGCATTTGCGCGCCTCGGTCGCGAATTCTCCGCTCATGCCGCGCGCGCGGGCGCGCCGCCGCTTGTCGGCGGAGACGGAGATGTCGTAGTCGAGCGGCGAACGGGCGGTCATGATCTCCTCGGATCGTCGAGTCGGCCTGCTAGTTTATCCCCTTGGCCGGCGGGGCCAAGATTGACATGGGAAAAAGACAGGGTTGTGTCATGAACGTAGCGGCGCGCATTGAAGAAAAGCTGAAATCGGCGTTCCAGCCGGAGGCGCTGGAGGTGATCGACGAGAGCGAGCAGCATCGCGGCCATGGCGGCTGGCGCGAGGGCGGGGAGACGCATTTCCGCGTCCGCATGCGCGCCGCCGCGCTGAAGGACATGAATCGCGTCGCCCGCAGCCGCGCCGTGCACGCGGCGCTCGCGGAGGAGCTTTCCGGCCCGGTCCATGCGCTGGCGCTGGAGCTTTCCGCGTAGGCTGCGCCGCGCCCGCTTTCATGCTATCTTCCGCCGAAAAGAGGCGAGAGCGATGATCAGGATTTCCTGCGCGGCGCTGGCGGCGCTGCTTCTTGGCGGATGCGTTGTCGGGGCCGCAGTGGACGCCACGACGACCGTGGTCGGCGGCGCCGTCGATCTGACGGTCGGCGCGGTCGATACGGTGGTGGACGCCGCGACTGACTGAACCGCTTACCCCTTCGGCGCCAGCCTCAGCCCCAGATCCCGCAACTGCTCGTTGGTCGGGGCGGCCGGGGCGCCCATCATCAGATCCTCGGCGCGCTGGTTCATCGGGAACATGATCACCTCGCGGATATTCTCCGCATCCGCCAGCAGCATCACCATCCGGTCGATGCCGGGGGCGATGCCGCCATGCGGGGGGGCGCCGTAGCGGAAGGCGCTGAGCATGCCGCCGAAATGCTCATCGACGAAGGCCCTGTCATGGCCGACGATCTCGAAAGCCTTGTACATGATCTCCGGCTGATGGTTCCGGATCGCGCCCGAGGAAAGCTCCACGCCGTTGCAGACGATGTCATACTGATAGCCGAGGATATCCAGCGGATCCCGGCTCTCCAGCGCCTCCATCCCGCCCTGCGGCATCGAGAACGGGTTGTGGCTGAAATCCAGCGCCCCGGTCTCCGGATCTTTCTCATACATCGGGAAATCGACGATCCAGCAGAAATCGAACCGGTCCTTCGCGGTGAGGCCAAGCTCCTCGCCGATCACATTGCGGGCCTTGCCCGCGATATCGACGAATTT
>JBKECG010000232.1:0-3873 GCA_047974395.1 Pikeienuella sp.
GACGGTCGCGCATCGCGCGCCTGTCTGCGAGCTAGGGGTTCATGCGTCTGTCCCGGGCTGTCTGGGTTTGCGGGTCTCCTCCCGCAGGGCTGCGCCTTCCGGGGTGAGTCTCAGCGTGGGGCGGCCGTGCAGGCGGACATCTATATGGCTGACATCGCGGTCGAGAATCCTGTCGCCGGCCTCAAGCGCGGCGAGATAGCCCATCGCGTCGGCGGCGCCGGCGGCCGGCAGCATGATCCGGGGGCCGTTTTCGACCAGCGCGTCCCAGCGCCGCTCGCCGACGCGGATCAGCCCGCGGATACGCGGCGCGACGCCGCCCGCGGCGGCCAGCACCGCCAGCCCGTCCGCCGCCGCGCCATCCGCGCCGGGGCCGGCCAGCACCGGCAGATCCGGCCGGTCGGCCCGCGCCTCAAGCGGCGCGATGTGGAAACCTTCGGCGTCGATCAGGGTCAGCTCCTCGCCCATGCGCCAGATCGCGGCCGGGACGCGCTCCTTCACCGTCACGATCAGCGTTTCCGGCGCGACCAGCCGGGCGCCGGCGCTTTCGACCCAGCCAAGCTGACCGACCGCGGCGCGGATCGCCGCCGCGTCCGCCGCCAGGGAGGAGGCGCCGAGCCAGGGCGCGAGCGCCTGCTGCAATTCGGCGGTCGCCTCGGGGCTCGCGCCCCTGATCTCTATGCGCCGGATGGCGAATTCGGGGCGGGAGGCGATCTCCCCGCGCAGGGTCTCGATCCGGTCCAGCGCCGCCTGCCTGATATCGGCCTGCGTTCCCGCCCAGACAAGCGCCGCGATGGTCGCGCCGAGCGGGACATGCACGGTGACGGACCGGCGAAAGGCCGGGCTCCGCCAGTGCCGTTTCAGCCGGAAGCCGAGCCTGGTCGGCGCCGGATCGCGCCGCCTGAAAAGCCGGATCAGCGCGCGCAAGAGGCGTCCTCCACCATCCAGCGGCAGAGCGCGGGGAAGTCGATCCCGCAAAGGGCCGCCTGTTCGGGAACCAGCGAAGTGGGCGTCATGCCGGGCTGGGTGTTGACCTCCAGCACGATCAGACCATCGACGCCCTTCGCCTCATCCCAGCGCAGATCCGTGCGCGAGACGCCGCGGCAGCCGAGCGCCCGATGGCAGCGCAGCGCGTAATCCATGCAGGCGTCGAACACGTCCTGCGGGATCTGCGCCGGCAGCACATGGCGGGAGCCGCCCGCCTGATATTTCGCCGCGTAGTCATACCAGCCGGAGGCGGCGACGATATCGGTCACGGTCAGCGCCCGGTCGCCCATGACGGAGACGGTCAACTCGCGCCCGGGCGCGTAAGCCTCGACCATCAGTTCATCAGGGGCGTTCGGCTCCAGCCGCGCCGGGCCGTTGGCGCGCTCCTGCACGATATAGATGCCGACGGAGGAACCCTCGTTATAGGGCTTCACCACATAGGGCGGCTCCATCGGATGACCGGCGGCGACCTCCTCGCGCGGGGCCAGACGCGCGGGCGCGACCGGGACCCCGGCGGCGGCGAAGACGCCCTTGGCGCGCATCTTGTCCATGGCCAGCGCCGAGGCGAGCACGCCCGAATGGGTGTAGGGCACGCCGATGACCTCCAGCAGGCCCTGAACACAGCCATCCTCGCCGCCCCGCCCGTGGAGCGCGTTGAAGACGACATCGGGCGCGGCCGCCCTGATGGCCGCCGCAAGATCCTTGCCCGCGTCGATCTCCACCGTTTCAAAGCCCGCGTCGCGCAACGCCTTCACGCATTCGGCGCCCGAGACGAGGGACACCTCGCGCTCGGCCGACCAGCCGCCTTTCAGCACCGCCACGCGGGTTGTCCTGCTCGACATCCGCGCCTCTTTCCGCCCCTTTCCGGGGCCGTTGTTTCGCCCCTCTCGCGGGGGCCAGCCTGTTTCAGCCCGATTTCGTCCGGGTCATGTCGCGGCGGGGTTTTCCCCGATCCGCCTGATTTCCCACTCTAGCTTAACCCCGGATGATTTGAGAACCCTTTCCCGCACCATCTCGCCCAGATTTTCCAGATCCGCGGCTGTGGCCCCACCGGTATTGGTCAGAAAGTTCGGGTGTTTCTCGTTCATCGCCGCGCCGCCGAGCCTGAGGCCCCGGCAGCCGGCCTCGTCGATCAGCCGCCAGGCCATCATCTCCTGCCCGTGATCGCCGCGCCCGGTGGAGGAGAACCCGGCCGGGTTGCGGAAAGTCGATCCGGCGGTGCGGTCCTTCACCGGCTGGCTCCCGGCGCGCCGGGCCAGCGCCTCCGCCATCCGCGCCTCGATGGCTTCGGGCGCGTCCGGCGCGCCCTTCAGCGTGACGGCGGTGATAATCGCGCCTTCGGGCGGGGATGAACGCCGATAGCCGAAATTCATCTCCCCGGGCGAGAGGACCAGCTTGCGCCCGTCGCGGCTCAACGCCTCAACGCTTTCGACCACATCGGCCATGTAGGCCCCGTAACAACCGGCGTTCATCATCGCCGCGCCGCCGATGGCGCCGGGAATGGTGCGCAGAAACTCCAGCCCGCCGATCCCCTCGGCGGCGGCCCGTTTCGCCACCTGCGCGTCCAGCGCGCCGACGCCGGCGCGGATGCGCGCGCCGGCGAGCGGCTCAATAGAGCCGAAAGCCCGCCCGGCCATCCGGATGACGACGCCCCGCACCCCGCCATCGCGAACGATCAGGTGGGAGCCGACGCCGATGACCGTCAGCGGCCCCTCGTAAGCGGCGAGAAACCCGGCGAGATCGTCTTCATCGGCCGGCGAGAACAGACATTCGGCCGGCCCGCCGACGCGCAGCCAGGTCAGGTCGGCCAGTGGACGGCCGGGTTCGAGGCGGCCGCGAACGGGGGGGAGGGAGAGGGTCATGCGCTACGCCAATACATAGAGGATGAATTCCCACGCAATGGCGGCATAGGCCGCGTTCTTGACGATCACGCCGATGTTCTTGAAAACCTCGGCCACACCAGCCACGCCAGCGTTGACCTCGCGACCTATCGTCTTGGCCTGATGATAGATGCGCACGAACCGGCTATGATGCCTGTATTGAGCCTCGCGGCGATCTTCTTGATCAGCAGCCGGGTCCGCGATGATCGCGGCGTCGCTCGACATTTCCGTGGCGAGGTCGTCATCCATGACAACGCGCATATCCTCGGTCAGAAGCAGGATAGAGGACGCGACCTCCGGCCCCTCAGCCTCAAGCCGCATGGCGGCGCGGTGGGAGACCATGTTCCTGACTTCGCCATCCGCGAGCAGGTCCAGCGCCACCTCATCCATCTGGGAGAGGAAATCGTCGATATTGGCGTCGGCATGCGGCTCGGGGCAGTCGCCCCGGCTGATTTTCAGGCGCACCCGGCGCGCGACGCGGCTGGCGACGTCATAGAGTTCGCGAGCGGCGGGCGCGTTCCTCGTCAGCACGCCGCGCAGAATCTCCCGTTCTTGCTCCAGCCCGCCGTAAGGGTCATTGTCGGCGGGTGGCGCATCGATCACCTTGAGCGCGCTCGAAGCCTTCTGGTAGGCGTAATCCAGCCTGTCTTCGGGCAGGTCAGAGACCGGCTCCGCCCGAAAGACGCGCGCGGGTTCGTCATAGACGATCCGTTCGGCGTTCGGGCTGGCGGCGATGGCGTGGCGGAGGCGAATATCCTCGATCACGCCCGCGACATGCCCCGCCCCCTTCTCCCATTCCTCATCCGGCCGCAAGGCGATTTCGGTCAGCAGCGCCTCTTTCTCTGGCCGGTAGAGCCGGCCGGCGAGGGCGTCTTCATACCAGCGGACCCAGAAGGCCCAGTCGGCGGCGTCGGGCGCGGCCTCGATTTCATCCTTCAGCTTCGCCCAATCGGAGGCGAGCGGGTTTTCCGCCGGCCATAGCGGTCTCGCCGCCATGTCACCCGCCCGC
>JBKECG010000248.1:0-12042 GCA_047974395.1 Pikeienuella sp.
CGAGGCCGCCCGCGCCCGCGCGCTGCCCGAAGCCGCGCGATTCTTCGCCGCCGGGGCCGTGGCGGAGGCCGCGATCTCGGTCATGATCGGCGGAGCGCGCGTGGCCGGGCGGATCGACCGGCTGGTCGTTTCAGACAAAACCGTCGATTTCGTCGATTTCAAATCCGATTCCGCCCCGCCCGGAACGGCGGAGGAGGCTCCCGACGCCTATCTGGCGCAGATGGCCGCCTATCGCGCCGCGCTGGCCGGGATCTATCCGGGCCGGCTGATCGCGGCCCATATCCTCTGGACCGCCGCGCCCCGGCTCGACCGGATCGGGGACGCCCGGCTCGACGAGGCGCTGACCGACCTTGGCCGCGGCGTCGCGCGTCTTGACCCTGAGAGGGGCGCTCCCTAATTTTCCTGTCCCCGCCCTCGACATCCCCACTGCAAGAGGCGCGGCGAGAAGAAAGAGAGGCCCATATGGCTACCGTCGCCGTTACAGATGCGAGTTTCGACACCGACGTCCTGAAATCCGACAAGCCCGTCGTCGTCGATTTCTGGGCGGAATGGTGCGGCCCCTGCAAGCAGATCGGCCCTTCGCTGGAGGAAATCGCCGCCGAAATGGGCGATGAGGTGATCATCGCGAAGGTGAATATCGACGACAACCCGAACGCGCCCTCGCGCTATGGCGTGCGCGGCATCCCGACCATGATCCTGTTCAAGGACGGGCAGGCCGCCTCGACCAAGGTCGGCGCGGCGCCGAAAAGCGCGATCCAGAGCTGGATTCGCGAATCAATCTGAAGCGATTCGCCAAACCGGCGCTGAACAGATTCGAAGGCCCGGCGGCGACGCCGGGCCTTTTGCTTGCGTGATCTGCGGGGCGAATTTGACCGCCCATCGCCGGATGATCCCCCGGGAGATGTCGATCCCGCGCTCCAGCAACATCTCCTCGACTTCGCGCAGGCCGGGATTGAAGCGGATATGGAGCCGGACGGCGTGCGCGATGATCTCGGGCGGAAACCAAGACAGGCGGGCCGGTCAAGTTGCCGGGACGCTGGAGCTTCAGAACCAGCTCGACCAGCCCGTCCTTGCCCAGTTTTTCAAGGTCGTCGCGATTCAACTGGATCATGAAGCACGATACAGGCGACGCCGCAAGCGGGAGCGGGCAGTTGCGAAAGATTCACCGAAACTTCAACCGATGACGACATTTCCGTCGCCTTCGATAGATATCGGAAAAGGCCGTTACCTCAAGCTACAAGGATAAACCATGACCACCACGAGGAAAGCGATCTTCATCGGGATCGACGGCATTGATTTCAGCGAAATGAGCAAGCTCTTCGGGGCTGACGGCGTTTACGACACCAATGAGATCGCCGCGCTCAACATCGTCGAGGGCTACACCGGCGGCGTGCTCGGGACCGCGACCCAGCAGGAGACCTCCAGCGCTCCGGGCTGGGGCGCGCTGCTCGCCGGCAAATGGACCGATGAGACCGGCTATGTGAGCTGGGACGCGACCCCGCTGCCAGACGGGATCGACAGCGTGTTCGAGCGGATCAAGGCCGCCGATCCCGATGCGCGCATGGCCTCGCTGACCACCTGGGCGGCGCTGAACAAGCAGATGCTGATCACCGAGACCGGCGGGGTCGGGGGCGTGGCGCCGATCATCGACGTGGTGAGGAACGGCACCACCAACACCGCCCAGCAGGATCTGATCGAAGACGCCGAGATGACCGCCGAAGCGGTGAATCAGGTGAAGTCGGGCGCGGATTTCACCTTCGTGCATTTCGACAGCACCGACACCGCCGGCCATAGCTATGGTTTCGGCGAGGAATACAACAATGCGATGACCAATGTGTCGAACCAGATCGGCGAGGTTCTGGCGGCGGTGGCCGCGCGCGAAGCCGCCAATCCGGATGAGGACTGGCTGGTGATCGTCTCCACCGATCATGGCCGCAAGGAAAGCGCGAACGCCAGCAACGGCGTCGGCCATGGCGGCCAGACGCCGACCGAGCGCGAGATCTTCATCGCCTCGAACAAGGAGCTGATCGACAATGGCGAATCGGCCCCGCAGACCTCGGTCCTGCCGACGATTCTCGACCATATGGGCGTCGCCTACGATCCGGACGAGTTCGGCGGCGGCTATTCGCTGCTGAAGAAGACCAGCGACGCCGAGGTGAAGACCTATTTCGCCGAGAATTTCGAAAGCCTCGCCGAAGGTCTGAAGCCTTTCGAGAGCGCCACCGAGACCGGCGGCGACGGTACGGACTGGACCGAGGAGGCCCCCGAGGGCTGGACCACCGAGACCGGCCTCGGCGAAGGCGCGCCGGCCGAATTCCGCGGCTGGACCTTCCTCGACAAGAATTCCTGGGTCGAGACCGCCACCGCGGGTGTGCTGGCCTCCGCGCCGAATGACGGCAACCTGCGCCGGGCCGAGTTTCGCAATGGCGAGGGCGTGGTCGCCCTGGTCGATCCGGACGAATATGACGACGGGACCAATATCGACCCGAAGGGTTTCGACGGGACCATGTCCAGCCCGGCTTTCGATATCAGCGACGCCGCGCCCGGCGGTCTGATGCTGAGCTTCGACAGTTCCTGGATGCCCTATGCCGATCAGACCGGCGCGGTTGTCGCCACCTATTTCAACGCCGATGGTCAGGAGGTCGGCCGCAAGATGCTGCTGAAGCTCGATTCGGAGAAGCCGGCCGCGCCCAACGAGCATATCGAACTGGCGCTCGACAACCCGGCGGGCGCCGCGACGATGAAGCTCTCCTTCGGCATGGCCGACGCCGGCAATGACTGGTGGTGGGCGGTCGACAATATCAAGGTGAGCGGCCCGGTCGGCGAGACGGTGATCAACGAGATCGCCGGCACGGAAGGCCGCGACAAACTGGTCGGCGCCGACGGGGCCGACGCGATCCGCTCCGGCGCCGGGAGCTATGACAGGATGGGCGGCGGCGCCGGGGCCGACGCCTTCATCTTCGGGGCCGAGACCAGGAACGGCGTGCGCGAGCGCGACGTGATCCTCGATTATGAGGTCGGCGTCGACACGATCCGGCTGGAGGATGGCGCCTCCGTCGCCGCGATCAAGACCAATGGCAGCGGCGCGGTGATCTTCCTCGAAGGCGACAATGACGCGATCTATGTGCGCGGCGAGGGCGTCAACGAAACCAACCTGACCATCATCACCGAAGACCTGCTGATCAACTGAGCGGCGACGAAAGGAGAAAACCCATGTTCAGACAACTCGTCGCCGCCGCGATCCTGACCGGCTTCGCCGCCGGGGCCGAGGCCGCCCCGCTCAACCTGACGACCGGCGCGCCGATCGTCGAGGCGAGCTATGCCGAGATCTCCCATGCGGAATTCGGCGGCGATGGCGATCTTTCCGCCTTCGCCGTCACCGCCGACTATTTCGACGGGATCGCGCCGACCGGCGCGGCGCTGATCTCCTTCGGGGTCGGCTATGACAAGGCCAACCCGGGGAGCGGCCCGGCCGGCGGTTTCGATGTGACCGACGATAACGGATTGATGCTCGACGGAGAGATCTCGCGGATCGGCTTCACCGAAGACATGGTGGAGTTGCTCTTCACCAATCTCTCGGGTTCGGCGGCGGCGGATTTCGGCGCCGCGGCGCTGATGCTGATCGCCTTCGACGATTTCCTCGGCGAGAATCCGCTGGCGGCGCTGGTCGATGGCGATACCAACGTGGCTTCGATCAGCATCGCTTCGGTCGCGACGGTCCCGGCCCCGGCCTCTCTTCTGCTGCTGGCCTCGGCCCTGTCGTTGATGACGCGCCGGCGCCGCCGGTGACGAAGGGCCCCCGGGCAAGGTTCCGGGGGCCTTACCGAATTCCTGTCGCGGGGCGGCTCGAAAACGCGCCGCCCCGCCTTCTCCCGAAACCGGTTGACGCCGTTGGCAAAAAGGGAATGGGGCGCAGCCCTTCAGAGCCGCACGAATTTCTCGGTTTCGGGGTCCATGCCGTGCATCTCCCCCTCGGCGATCTCGATCCAGGCGCCGTGGAGCGTCAGCAGCCCCGCCTCCACCGCCTCCCTGACGAAAGGGAAGGTGGCGAGGTTGCGGAGCGAGGTGCGCACCGCCTCATGCTCCAGCGTGCGCAGCGCGGCGGCGCGGTCGTCGCTTTCGGAATGGACGCGCTCGTAGCCGGGGCTGAGGATGTCCATCCAGCGGCCGATGAAGCTGGAGCTTTTCTCCAGCTCGGGCGCGGCGCCCGAACACATGTCGTGGCAGGCCTCGACCCCGCCGCAATTGGAATGGCCGACGACGACGATATGCGCGACCTTCAGCGAGGCGACCGCGTATTCCACCGCGGCGGAGGTGCCGTGATGGCTCTGGTCGGGGGCGTAGGGCGGCACCAGATTCGCGATATTGCGCACGACGAACAGGTCCCCCGGCTCCGCCCCGAACATGGAGACCGTGTCCAGCCGGCTGTCGCAGCAGGAGATCAGCATCGCCCGCGGGTGCTGCCCTTCGGACATCAGCCGGGCGTACCAAGCGCGGGAATCGTCGAATTTCACCGCCTTCCACGCGCGAAACCGTTGTAGCAGGTAATTCGGCACCGGATGCGCGATCATCGCCATTGAACGCCCTTTCCAACCTTGGACGCCGAGGCGTCCGGGGAGACGCCAGCGGCATGACAGACTCGCCCCGCGAGGTAAAGGGCGCGGCGCCGCATCAGAGGGGTCCGGGGTCGCAATCCGACGCGCGGACCGGCGTCGCAGCGCGCTTGGATTCATCGAGCGACATTGGAGCCGGGGGCCGCCGCAGCCATGAAGACACGGGTCGAAGCTCTTGTCATCGGCGGCGGTCTTGTCGGCTGTTCGATCCTCTATCATCTCGCGAAGCTCGGCTGGACCGACGCGATGTTGCTGGAGCGGTCGGAGCTGACCTCCGGCTCCACCTGGCACGCGGCGGCGAATATTCACGGGCTGCATGACAGCAACAACATCACCCGGATCCAGAATTACACCATGCGTCTCTACAAGGCGCTTGAGGAGGAGACAGGCCAGGGCTGCGGCGTCTTCCAGCCCGGCAGCCTCTATCTGGCCCAGACCGAGGCGCGCGAGCATCAGCTGCGCCTTCAGGCGGCGAAGGCCCGGCTCTACGGGCTGAATTTCCACGAGGTCAGCCGCGACG
This sequence comes from Pikeienuella sp., assembly GCA_047974395.1. GTDB lineage: Bacteria > Pseudomonadota > Alphaproteobacteria > Rhodobacterales > Rhodobacteraceae > Pikeienuella. Next base: position 5,134 of record JBKECG010000248.1, read on the forward strand.
AGGCCGAACGCCTGCACCCGCTGGTCGATTTCGACGGCGTGCGCCGCATCATGTTCGAGCCGGAGGGCGGCAATGTCGATCCTTCCGGCGTCACCATGGCCTACGCCGCCGGCGCGCGGGCGCTGGGGGCGGAGATCCATCGCTTCACCCCCGCGACCGCGACCATCCCGCAACCCGATGGCGGCTGGATCGTCGAGACGCCGAAAGGCGAGATCCGCACCCGCTGGCTGATCAACGCCGCCGGGCTCTGGGCGCGGGAGGTCGGGGCGATGGCCGGGCTTCGCCTGCCGCTCGCGCCGACCGAACACCAGTATTTCGTGACCGAAACCATCCCCGAGATCGCCGCCATGGAGCGGCGCCTGCCCTCGGTCGCCGATCGCGACGGCGAATATTACCTGCGGCAGGAGGGCAAGGGCCTTCTGGTCGGGGCCTATGAGCGCGACATGCGCTTCTGGGCGGAGGAGGGCACCCCCGCCGATTTCGGTCATGAGCTGTTCCCCGACGATCTGGAGCGGATAGAAGAGAACATGCTCCGCGCCATCGCCCGCGTGCCCGCCGTCGGCGCGGCGGGAATCAGGCGCGTGGTCAACGGGCCGATGATCTGGTCGCCGGACAGCGCCGCGCTCTTTGGCCCGGTTCCCGAGCTCAGGAACTATTTCTGCTGCTGCGGGATCATTCCCGGCTTTTCGCAATCGGGCGGGCTCGGCCAGCTCGCCGCCGAATGGATCGTGGAGGGAGAGCCGAAGCTCGACATCTTCGCCTGGGATCTGGCCCGGTTCGGCGACTGGGCCGACGCCGCCTTCACCCGCGCGCGGGTGCGCGACCAGTATTCCAGACGTTTCGCGATTCACTTCCCCAATGAGGAGCGCGCCGCCGGCCGCCCCGCCCGCACCCGCCCCGCCTATGAGACGCAGCGCGACATGGGCGCGGTCTTCGGGCTGAACAGCGGCTGGGAACACCCGCTCTGGTTTGCGCCCTCGCCGGCGGAGGCGAAGGAGACGATCGGCTTCGAGCGTCAGAACTGGTTCGAGCCGGTCGGGGCCGAATGCCGGATGCTGCGCGAGCGGGCCGGGATCATCGACATCTCCAATTTCGCCAGATACGAGGTCCGCGGCCCCGGCGCCGAAACCTGGCTCAACGCGCTTTTCGCCAATGACGCGCCGATGGCCGACGGGCGCGTCCGGCTGACGCCGCTGATCGGCGCGCGGGGCGGGATCGCCGGGGATTTCACCATCGCCCGGCTGGGGCCGGAGGATTTCATCATTCTCGGCTCGGGCATGGCCGAACGCTATCATCAGCGTTTCTTCCGCGCCGTGGCCCCGCCCGAGGGCGTCGTCTTCCGTTCCCTGACCGAGGCGCTTTGCGGCTTCAACATCGCCGGGCCGCAATCGCGCGCGCTTCTTCAGGGGCTGACCGACGCCGATCTTTCGACCGCTGCCTTTCCCTTCCTGCGGGCGAAGCGGATCACGCTGGCCGGGGTGGATCTGATCGCGATCCGGGTCTCCTTCACCGGCGATCTCGGCTGGGAGCTGCATTGCGCCGCCGCCGACCAGCTTCGCCTCTACCGGGCGCTGCTCGCGGCGGGGGCGCCGCTCGGGGCCGGGCCGGTCGGGGGGCGGGCGCTCGCCTCGCTCCGGATCGAGAAGGGCTATGGCTCCTGGGGGCGGGAATATTCGACCGAATACTGGCCGCAGGAGGTCGGGCTCGACCGGCTGGTGCGGCTGGAGAAGGATTTCCTCAACAAACCCGCCTGCGCCGAGGTCATGGGCCGCCCCCCGCGCGAGCGTCTCTCGATCCTGGAGGTGGAGGCGGAGACCGCCGACGCCACGGGCGGCGAGGCGATCTTCCTGCCCGACGGAACCCCGGCCGGGCGGGTCAGCTCCGGCGGCTATGGCTGGTCGGTCGGCAAATCGCTGGCCATGGGGTTCCTCAGGGCCGGCGTCGCCGGGCCGGGCGACCGGGTGGAGGTGTTCATCCTCGGCCGTCCGCATGGCGCGACCGTGCTGGCCGAGCCCCCGTTCGACCCGAAGGGCGCGCGGCTGCGCGCCTGAGCCGGCCTATTCCGCCCGGCGCACCATGCCGAAAAGATCGCGCGGATCGTCCGGGTCGGCGAGCATGTCCAGCTCCACATAGGCGCGGGTCCGGTCAAGCTGGTCGCGGATATAACGCAGGGCGGAGAAATCCTCGATGGCGAAGCCGACGCTGTCGAAAAGCGTGATCTGCGCGTCGGCCCGCCGCCCCGTCGCCTCGCCGGCGATGACGCGCCAGAGCTCGGTCACCGGATGATCGGGGGCGAGCTGCTGGATCTCGCCCTCGATCCGGGTCTGTTCGGGATATTCGACGAAAAGATCGGCGCGCAGGAGAATATCGCGGTGAAGCTCGGTCTTGCCGGGGCAGTCGCCGCCGATCGCGTTGATATGCGCCCCGGCCCCGACCATGTTGTCGGTCAGGATCGTCGCATATTGCTTGTCGGCGGTGCAGGTGGGGAGGATCGCGGCCCCGGCGACCGCCTCTTCGGCCGTCGCGCAGGGGATGATCCGTAGGCCGCTTTCCGCGAGGTTGCGCGCCGCTTTCGCGGTCGCCCGCGCGTCGATGTCGTAGAGCCGGACCTCCTCGATCCCGATCATCGCCTGAAAGGCCAGCGCCTGAAATTCGCATTGCGCGCCATTGCCGATCATCGCCATGGCCTTCGCGCCCCTTGGTGCGAGATATTTCGCCGCCATGGCCGAGGTCGCGGCGGTGCGGAGCGCGGTCAGCACCGTCATTTCCGTCAGCAGCACCGGATAGCCGTTGCCGACATCGGAAAGGACGCCGAAGGCGGTGACGGTCTGATAGCCCTCGCGCATGTTCTTCGGGTGGCCGTTGACGTATTTGAAGCCGTAATTCTCCCCGTCCGAGGTCGGCATCAGCTCGATCACCCCCTCGTTGGAATGGGCGGCGACGCGGGGGGTCTTGTCGAAACTTTCCCAGCGGCGGAAATCGGCCTCGATATAATCCGCAAGCTCGGTCATCATCCGCGCCGGGCCGACGCCGTTGACGATCTCCATCATGTGATCGACGGAGACGAAAGGCACCATGGCGAGGCGCGAAGGGGCGGGTTTCAGGCCGTTCATCAGAAGCTCCTCGTCATCCGGTCCAGCACCTTGCGCCCCAGGAGCGAGGCGGCGAGATCGACCATCAGCTTCGCGGTGCGGCCGCGATCGTCCAGAAACGGGTTCAGCTCCACCAGATCCAGCGAGGAGGCGAGGCCGCTGTCATGGACCAGCTCCATGATCAGATGCGCCTCGCGAAAGGTCGCGCCGCCCGGCACGGTGGTGCCGACCGCGGGCGCGATGCCGGGGTCGAGGAAATCGACGTCGAGGCTGACATGGAGCCGGCCGTTCTCCGCCCGGACCTGCTCCAGAAAGGCGCGCAGCGGCGCGACCACGCCATGTTCGTCGATGGCGCGCATGTCGCGGATCTGGAATTTCGCGCCGGCGATGCGGGCGTTCTCGGCCGGATCGACCGAGCGCAGCCCCATCATCAGCACCCGCCGGGGCGCCACCTTCGCCAGCAGCGGCGGATAGTCGTCAAACCCCTCGGCGCCGGTGACATAGGCCATCGGCGCGCCGTGGAGATTGCCGCTGGCGGTGGTGTCGGGCGTGTGCAGGTCGGGATGGGCGTCGAGCCAGAGGACGAAGAGCGGGCGCCCTTCCGCCTCGGCCCGCCCGGCCATGGCGGAGATCGAACCGGCGGCGAGGCTGTGATCGCCGCCGAGGAAGATCGGAAAGCCGGCCTCCGCCCGCCCGGCCTTGTGGATGGCGCCGGTCCAGGCGACGATCTCGGCCAGGTTCTTCACCGCCGGATTGACGTGGCGCCCGCCCGCCGCCGGCGTCGGCGCGACGTCGCCGCGATCGACCACCTGATGGCCGAGCCCGGACAGGACCTCCGCCAGCCCGGCGGTGCGATAGGCCTCCGGCCCCATCTGGCAGCCGCGCTGCGCGGCGCCGGCATGGGTCGGAACTCCGATCAGGGCGATTTCGGTCATGAAGCAGGCTCCTTTTTCCTCCGCGCGAGGATAGGGCGCGCGCCTGTCGCCGTGTATCGGCGGAATTGGCCGTTTCGCATGAATGATTGATCATTATGGCCATTTTTCCGGCCATTATGATCGGTCGATCAGCCCCGGATCGTGTCCAGCAGCAGGCTGGTCTGGCTGTTGGAGACGCCGGGAATCGCCCGCACCTCGCGCAGGACCCGGTCGAAAGCGGGCAGGGAGGCGGCGCGGATCTCCGCCACCAGATCCCATTCGCCATTGGTGGTGTGGAGCGCGGTGATCTCCGGCATCACCTCCAGCGCCCGGATCACCTGCCGGCTCATCGAGCCGGTCAGCGCGATGCTCATCACCGCGCGCACCGCGCCGGGGTCGGGGTCGGCGCCGGTCTCGATGGTGAAGCGGCGGATCGCGCCCGAGGCCAGCAGCGCCTCGATCCGCGCCCTGACCGTGCCCCGCGCGAGCCCGAGCCCGGCCGCGAGCGCGGAGATCGAGGCCCGCCCGTCGGCGCGGAGCGCGGCCATGATGCGCCGGTCGGTGGCGTCCGGGGCGTCCTTCATTCGCGGCTTCGCGGGTGCGCGGCCTCATAGACCGCCATCAGCCGCGCCTGATCGACCGAGGTGTAGACCTGCGTCGTCGCCAGCGAGGCGTGGCCCAGAAGCGCCTGTATCGCCCGGAGATCGCCCCCCGCCTCCAGAAGATGCGTGGCGAAGGAATGGCGCAGCGCATGTGGCGTCGCCGTCGCCGGCAGGCCGAGCGCGGCCCGCGCTCGCGCCATGGCGGCGCGCGCCAGCCGCTGGTCCAGCCGCTTGCCGCGCGCGCCGAGGAAGAGGGGATCGTCGCCCATGGTCTGATAGGGCAGGAGGCGCAGATATTCCTCCACCGCCGCCCGCGCCGCCGGCAGCACCGGCGCGATCCGCTCCTTCCCGCCCTTGCCGCGAATGCGCAGGACCTCGGGCAGCGGCGCGTCGGCGCGATTGAGCGCCAGCGCCTCGGAGATGCGCAGGCCCGAACCCCAGAGCAGGGTGAGGACGGCGGCGTCCCGCGCCGCGATCCAGGGTTCGGGGTGGTCTTCGGCGACATGGCCGATCAGCGCCCGCGCCGCGTCCTCCGCCACCGGGCGGGGCAGGCGGCGGGCGGTTTTCGGCGCGCGGGCGGCCAGCGGGGCGGCGGTCTCGATCCCTTCGGCCTCGCCCAGCCAGCGGTGGAAGGATTTGACCGCGGAAAGCGCCCGCGCCGCCGAGCGGGCCGAAAGCCCGTCCGCCCGCAGCCGCGCCTGCCAGGCGCGCATGTCGCGCGGGCTGACCGCGCCGAGATCGACCCGCCCGCCATGATGTTCGGCGAGAAACCCGAGATAGGCGGCGACATCGCGCCGATAGGCGGCGATGGTGTGGGGGGAGGCGTCCCGCGTCCCGCTCAGCCCCTTGAGCCAGCGCAGCAGGAGATCGGCGCCGCCCTCCGCCGCCATCAGCTTTCGGGGCCGAGCCAGCGGCGGATCGCCCGCTCCACCACGCCGCCGAAGAATTCGAGAAGGTCGCCGCCATGTTCGGGACCGAAGCGGCGCGCGTCCTCCGCCCCGAAGACCATCAGCCCCTGCCGCCCATCGCCGAGATCGAGCCGCACCAGCGCCTCCGACCGGATCGCGCTCGCGGCGTCGCCGAAGACGGCCTCGGCCTCCGGCGCGGCGGGGCGCAGGCTGATCCGCCGCCCCGGCCCGCCCCGGTCGAGCGCGAAATAGGCGTCCACCCCGCCCGGCGGCAGGATCACCAGGCAATCGCCGAGATCGGCGTCCAGCCCGGTCAGCGGCCCCGGCGCGGCCTCATCCGTCTCGATGCAGAGCCGGGCGCAATCGACGGCGACCATGTCCGGCGTCTCCAGCGTCAGCGTGCGCAGGAAATCGACGAAACGGCTCTGCGCCAGCAGCAGCAGCACCGCCTTCTGGATCTGGGTCGTGCCGGCGAGATTCTCATAGGCCGCCGCGATGACCGAGCGGTGCGTGGTCTCCAGCCGGTCCAGCCGGGCCTCCAGCCGCGTCACCAGCGCGCCGCGAAGATCCACGACCTTGCGCCCGCCGGGGGCGGAGACCGCCTCGATCAGCGCCTGCATGACCACGCGATCCTCCAGCACGACCGAAGGATCGGCGAGGATCTCCTCGCGCAGATCGCGCGTCGCGGCCGCCTGCGCCTCAGCCAAGGATTTTCTGCCCGGTCTTGGCCCAGTCCTTCAGGAAGGCGTCGAGCCCCTTGTCGGTCAGCGGATGCGAAGCCAGCGCCCGGATCACGGAGGGCGGCGCGGTCATCACATCGGCGCCGATCAGCGCCGCCGCCTTCACATGGTTCACGCTGCGGATGGACGCGGCGAGGATCTCGGTGGAGAAGTGGTAATTGTCGTAGATCTGGCGAATCTCCTGGATCAGCTCCATGCCGTCCAGCGAGATGTCGTCCAGCCGCCCGATGAAGGGCGAGATGAAGGTCGCCCCGGCCTTGGCGGCGAGCAGGGCCTGGTTGGCGGAGAAGCAGAGCGTGACATTGACCATCCGCCCCTCGGACGAGAGCGTCTTGCAGGCCCTGAGCCCGTCCCAGGTCAGCGGCACCTTGACGGCGATATTCGGCGCGATCCCGGCCAGCTTGCGCCCCTCGGCGATCATGCCGGCGGCGTCGGTGGCGACCGTCTCGGCGCTGACCGGCCCCTCGACGATGGAGCAGATCTCCTTCGTCACCTCCATGATGTCGCGACCTGACTTCATGATCAGCGAGGGATTGGTGGTCACGCCGTCAACCATTCCGGTCTCGGCCAGTTCGCGAATGTCGTCGATTTCCGCCGTGTCGACGAAGAATTTCATGGGGCCATCTCCAGCTCATCGCCCGCGCCTCGCTCCG
>JBKECG010000343.1:0-5135 GCA_047974395.1 Pikeienuella sp.
GCGATACATGCCTTCGAGCGCGTCGATCATCTGCTCATCGTCGCCGGTGCCGAGCGTGGTGACGACCAGCGCCTGGGTCTCGCCCCGTGTGAAGAGCGAGGAGCCATGGGTGCGCGGCAGCTCCCCGACTTCGGGAACGATCGGGCGGACTGTGACGAGGTCGCGCCCGTCGATCCGCTTCCCGGTCTTGACGATATCACCGCGGACGACCTCGGCCTCAAGCTCCTTGTAGAGCCCCTTGGCGGCGGTCTCGGCCTCGTCCTCCGAAAGCCCGGCGGCGATGGTCTCGCGCGCGGCGGAGACGGCGGCCTGACGGTCCTGCTTGTCGGTGATGGCGAAGGCGGCGCGCATCGCGCTCTCGCCCAGCGACTTCACCTTGGCGTAAAGCGCGGCGTTGTCGGCCGGCTGGAAGTCGAACGGGTCCCTCGCGGCTTCCTCGGCCAGCGCGACGATCATGTCGATCACCGGCTGCATGGCCTTGTGGCCGAAGGTGACGGCGCCGAGCATCTCGTCCTCGGAAAGCTCGGAAGCCTCCGATTCCACCATCATCACCGCGGCGCGGGTGCCGGCCAGAACCATGTTCAGCCGGCTCTCCTTCACCTCTTCCTGTTTCGGGTTCAGGAGGTAGTTCCCGTTCGCGTCGAAGCCGACGCGCACCGCGCCGATCGGGCCGCGGAACGGGCAGCCGGAAATGGTCAGCGCCGCGGAGGCGGCGATCATCGCGACGATATCCGGGTCATTCTCCAGATCGTGGCTGAGCACGGTGCAGATGACCTGGGTCTCATGCTTGAAGCCCGGCACGAAAAGCGGGCGGATCGGCCGGTCGATCAGGCGGGAGGTCAGCGTCTCCTTCTCGGTCGGCCGCGCCTCGCGCTTGAAGAAGCCGCCCGGGATCTTGCCGGCGGCGTAGTATTTTTCCTGATAATGAACGGTCAGGGGGAAGAAATCGAAACCCGCCTTGGGCTTCTTCTCATAGACGACGGCGGCGAGAACCGAGGTCTCGCCGATCGTGGCGATGACCGCGCCATCGGCCTGACGGGCCACGCGGCCGGTCTCCAGCGTCAGCGTCTCGCCGCCCCATTCGATGGATTTGGTGGTGATATCGAACATTCATGTCCCTTTCGGACGGTCGGCGCCCCCTTGGGCGCGTTCCGCGTTGCGGCCCCCTATGGGCCGGGACTCCCTTGATCGGGCGCGCGCCGCCGGGAGTCAGGAGCGGCGCGGCTGTGATTCAGCCCGCCTTCGGCGCCCGTATCCGAACGGACGCGCCGGCGCGGGGGCCTTGTCGCAGATAAGGAAAAGCGCGCCGCATCGGGCGCGCTTCGCCTTGACCGCCCTTAGCGGCGGATGCCGAGGCGCTCGATCAGGGCGCGATAGCGACCCTCGTTCTTGGCGCGGGCGTAATCCAGCAGCTTGCGGCGCTGGGAAACCATCTTCAGCAACCCGCGGCGGCTGTGATTGTCCTTCTTGTGGGTGCGGAAATGCTCGGTCAGCGTATTGATCCGGTCGGTCAGGATCGCGACCTGCACTTCGGGGGACCCGGTGTCGCCCTCTTTGGTGGCGTATTCCTTGATAAGCGCGGCCTTGCGCTCCGGCGTGATCGACATCGTGTTTCTCCTTTCAGAGAAGGCCCTTGCGGGCGATTTCGCTTGAGCCGCCTCGGCCTTCGCCGGGATGTCGTCCAGCGGGGTCGGGGCGGCCAGCCTCGAAAGCCGGGCTTATGGCGCCTTTCGCGGCCGATTGGAAGGGGCCGTCAGGCTGTTGACGGCGCCGGTCGGGCCGCCCAGGCTCCGCCGGAGATTCCCGACAGGCGGCGGAGGCGCGCAACCATGCTTTTCAACAGGATCGCCGCCCTGCTGATCCGGCGCGCGGAGCGGCGGCTCGGCGTCGGGCTGGATTACGTCCATCAGATCGCGCGCGTCGATCTCGGCCTGCTCGCCCGCTACAATCGGATTTTCGGCTTTCTCGATCCGAACAGGAAGGCCCCCGCCGCCGCCTATCACGCCGCGCGGCTTCGCGGCGCCATGGCGGCGGATTGCGGAACCTGCGTCGAGGCGGAGATCAACCTCGCGAAGATCGCCGGGCTGGAGCCGGCGCTGATCGACGATATTATCTCCGGCGATTACAGCCGGCTGCCGGCCGGGGTCGCCGCGGCCGGCGGGCTGGCGGATGCGGTGGTCATGCGCCGGGAGGATGATCCGGAGGCGCGCGAGGCGGTCAGGGCGGCCTATGGCGAGACCGGGCTGATCGAGATCTGCTTCGCGATGAACGGGGCCGCGCTGCTGCCCGGCGTCAAGCGCGGCATGGGCTACGCGACAAGCTGCGATCCCGATCTCCTGCGGCGGCGGGCGAGGCGCTGAAGCGGTTCAGCCGAAGCTGAACACCCGCCTTATCCGCACCGCGCCCCCCTCCCCGCCCAGCACCGCCACCGGGGCGCCGTCATGGGCGGCCCAATAGACCGGCGCGTCGAGCCGGGGCGCGGCGGCGGCCTCGCCCATGGCGAGGCGGCGCGCGGCCTCCGCATCGAGATCGACGCGCGGCAGGCCGGAAAGCCCGGCGGCGACGGGGAGGAGCCGGGCCGCGGCGGCGGGATCGCCGCGCAGCCCCTCCAACGCCTCGAAACCCACCGCCCCCGTCAGCGTGAACCCGCCGGAGGCGATCCGGCGCAGCGCCCGCACATGGGCGCAGGTTCCGAGCGCCTCGCCGAGATCGCGGGCCATGGAGCGGACATAGCCGCCCTTGCCGCAGACCATCTCGAATTCCGCATGGTCGGGGTCGGGCCTGTCGATCAGCGCCAGACGCTCGACATGGATCGGCCGCGCCGCCAGCGCCACCTCCTCGCCCTTCCGGGCCAGATCATAGGCGCGCGCGCCCTCGACCTTGATCGCGGAAAAGACCGGCGGGCGCTGCATGATATCTCCGGTGAAGCGCGGCAGGATCGCCTCGATCGCCGCACGGTCGGGACGCGCCGACGCGCTGGCGCAGATCTCGCCCTCGCGGTCGTCGGTGGTGGTCGCCTCGCCCCAGCGGGCGGTGAAACGATAGGTCTTCAGCCCTTCCTGCGCGTAAGGCACGGTCTTGGTCGCCTCGCCGAAGGCGACGGCCAGAAGCCCCGTCGCCAGCGGGTCCAGCGTGCCGGCATGGCCGGCCTTTTGCGCGTCACAGGCCCAGCGGGCCCGGCCGACCGCCTGGGTCGAGGTCACACCCTCCGGCTTGTCGACGATCAGCCAGCCGTCTACGGGATTTCCGCGCTTTCGCCGCGCCATCGCCGGTCTCCGCAATCGGGGCGCTATTCCTCGTCCGGCGCCTCGTCCGGCGAGATATCCTTGCGCACGCGCGATTCGTTCAGCAGCCGGCGGGTCTCGTCATAGCTGTCGAAGACGCCATCGAGCCGGAAGCGAAGGTCGGGGGTGAATTTCAGCTCGCTCCGCTTGCCGACGATGCGGCGCAATTCGCCCTTGGCGCGGGCCAGCGCCTTGACCATCGCTTCGCCATTGGCGCCGCCGAGCGGCATCACATAGGCGGTGGCGATCTTCAGATCGGGCGAAAGCCGAACCTCGCTGACGGTGATCGAAACCCCGTCCAGTTCCGGCTCATGGGTCTCGCCGCGCATCAGCGCGTCCGAGAGCGCGCGGCGCACGACCTCGCCGACGCGCAGCTGCCTTTGGGTCGGGCCGGGGCCGGCTTCTGTCGCGCGTCTCGCCATCGGCGTCTCCTGAAAGCGAAAGAGCGGGCCGCGCCCGCTCTTCCTGGTGATTTACGGCGGCGGGCGGTCAGAGCGTGCGCTCGACCTCCTCCGTCTCGAAGATCTCGATCACGTCGCCTTCGCGGATATCCTCGTAATTCTCGAAGGCCATGCCGCATTCCTGGCTCACCTGAACCTCCTTCACCTCATCCTTGAAGCGTTTGAGGGTCTTCAGCCTGCCGGTGTGGATCACGACATTGTCGCGCAACAGGCGCACGCCGGCGGAACGGCGGGCGACGCCCTCGGTGACCATGCAGCCCGCGACCTTGCCGACGCCGGTGATCCTGAAGACCTCCTTGATCTCGGCGTAGCCGATGAAGGTCTCGCGGATCTCGTTGGAGAGGAGACCCGAGGCCGCCGCCTTTATGTCATCCACCAGATTGTAGATGATCGAGTAATAGCGGATCTCGACGCCCTTCTGCTGCGCGGCGTTGCGGGCCGGAGCGTTGGCGCGGACGTTGAAGCCGATGATCGGCGCGCCCGAAGCCTCGGCCAGGGTCACGTCCGACTCGGTGATCGCGCCGACGCCCGAATGCAGCACGCGCACGCGCACCTCCTCGTTGCCGAGCTTCTCCATCGCCTGCACGATCGCTTCGGCCGAACCCTGCACGTCCGCTTTCACCAGGATCGGCAGTTCGGCGACGCTCTGGTCCGCCTTGGCCTGGGCCAGAAGCTGGTCCAGCGTCGCGCCGGAGCCGATATTGCCCTGCGCTTCGCGCGCCTTGCGCTGACGGTAATCGGCGATCTCGCGCGCCTCGGTCTCGCCCGAGACGACGTTGAGCACGTCGCCGGCCTGCGGCGCGCCGTTGAGACCCAGAACCTCGACCGGCACGGAGGGGCCGGCCTCCTTCACCCGCTCGCCCTTGTCGTCGATCAGCGCGCGCACGCGGCCCCATTGCTCGCCGACGACGAAGATGTCGCCGGTGCGCAGCGTGCCCTTCTGCACCAGGACCGTCGCCACCGGGCCGCGCCCGACATCGAGCTGCGCCTCGATCACCGCGCCTTCGGCGTCGCGATCCGGGTTCGCCCTGAGGTCCAGAAGCTCCGCCTGCAACAGGATCGCGTCGATCAGCTTATCGAGGCCGGTCCCCTTGATCGCGGAGACCTCGACATCCAGCACCTCGCCCGACATCGCCTCGACGATGACGTTATGCTGGAGAAGATCGGTGCGGACCTTCTGCGGGTCCGCCGCCGGCAGGTCGATCTTGTTGATCGCCACGATCATCGGCACGTTCGCCGCCTTGGCGTGATTGATCGCCTCCACCGTCTGCGGCATCACCGCGTCGTCGGCCGCGACCACCAGCACCACGATGTCGGTGACATGGGCGCCGCGGGCGCGCATCGAGGTGAAGGCGGCGTGGCCGGGCGTGTCGAGGAAGGTGATCTTCTG
>JBKECG010000363.1:0-2976 GCA_047974395.1 Pikeienuella sp.
GCCGCGCGGGCGCTTGCATCAACGCCACATCATAAATCGGGCCTTGCTCCGTCACCGCGACGCCAGCAGCGTGATCGCGAGCAGAGCGATTCCGGGCGCCGAAGCTCCGGATCCGTCCGGCGAGAGCGCTCTAACGCCCTCTGCGCTTCTCAGCTATGCTGTTGCGCAGCGTAGTTCCACGGGAATAGCTCGGTGAGGCGCGTGGTTTTGTGGTCGGCGATGCGGCTGAGGACGGAGGTCAGCCAGGCCTGCGGTTCGACGCCATTGAGCTTTGCGGTTTCGATCAGGGTGTAGGCGACAGCCGCCGCTTCGCCGCCGCCCTTTGAGCCGACGAAGAGAAAGTTCTTCCTGCCGAGCGCGACGCAACGCATCGATCTCTCGGCGGAATTATTGTCCAGCTCCAGGCGTCCGTCGTCGAGATATCCGCGCATTTTCTTCATGCGGCCAAGGGCGTATCGGATGGCTTCGGCCAGCGGCGTCTTCCCGGAAATCCGGTTCAGTTGCGCGCGAAGCCAGAGCTCCAGATCGTCGAAGACCGGTTTGGCGTCACGCTGGCGGAGCGCGACCCGCTCTTCGGGCGACATGCCTCTCGCCGCTTTCTCGACCTTGTAGAGGAGCGCGATGCGTTTGATCGCTTCTTCCGCGATCTCGGAGCCCTGCGACTGGAGGATATCGACGAATTTGCGCCGGGCGTGGGCCATGCAGGCCATCTCGCGGATGTCGCCTTTCTCGTAGAGTTTGTTGAAGCCGGAATAGCCATCTGCGTGCATCCAACCCTTGAAACTGGCGAGGTGATCGGCGGGGTGCTTGCCTTCGCGGTCGGTGCTGAAGCGATACCACGCCGCTGGGGGAATTCCGCTTCCCCACGGGCGCTCGTCACGGACATAGGTCCAGATGCGCGCCGTGGCGCACTTCTTCTTCGCCTGCATCTTGATGGTCGTATCGTCCGCGAAGACCGCCGCCCCGGCGCGAACATGACGGCCAATGGCGTCGGCCAGCGGCTCCAGCAGTCTCATAGCCTGGCCCATCCAGCCCGAGAGGGTCGAGCGTTCGATATCAACACCTTCTCGCGCGAAGATCTGGCTTTGGCGGTACAGGGGACAATGGTCGCCGTATTTGCTGACCATCACATGCGCCAGGAGACCGGCCCCCGGGCGTCCGCGCTCAATGGGGCGGGACGGCAACGACGCCTGGACGATCCTGTCGCAGCAGGAACAGGCCATCCGGGGGCGCACCATCCGGTTCACAATGAACCTGCCGGGGATGTAGTCCAGTTCCTCCGTCACATCCTCGCCGATCGTTCGCAGCGCGCCGCCGCATTTGCACTCTTCGCCGGGGCTCAGCACTTCCTCGTTGCGCGGCAGGGTCGGCGGCAGAGGCCTGCGCTTCGGCTTTTTCTTCGACTCAACCTCGGCGGCCTCGTCGCAGATGTCTTCGGGGGGCGACGCGATGCGCGCAGCGGCGGTCTCTTCCTCTTCAAGGCGAAGTTCGAGGTTGAGCTGCTCGGCGCTCTCCGATCGGGAGCCGAAACGATGCTTCTGATGGCCTGCAAGCTGATGCTTCAGCCTTTTGATCTCGAGCGCCTGAGACTTCGTCAGCGCGATCAATCCCTCGGCCGCGACGCGCAACGCGGCGGGATCGGACGGCAGGGCGTTCGGGGCGGACCGCATGTTCGGATTGTAGTCGATCTGCGCTCCGATGTGAATCCTATGGCGCTGGATTTGCTGACAAATTCCCCGCCGTCAGGGGCCGCCAACTCCGCAGCGGCGCCCGCCAGTCGATCCCCTCGAGCAACATCGACAATTGCGCCGGGGTCACCGCCACCTTGCCATGCGCCGGCGATGGCCAAACGAAACGCCCGGTCTCCAGGCGCTTGGAAAACAGGCACGCGCCCTGACCGTCCCACCAGACGATCTTCACGAGATCGCCGCGACGACCGCGAAAAACGAAGAGGTGTCCCGAATACGGATCCTGCCTCAGAACGCTCTCCGCCAGCGCCGCCAGACCGTTAAACTGCTTGCGCATGTCCGTAACCCCGGCGGCCAGCCAGATCTTCGTGTTCGCAGGGACCGGGATCACGTCGCCAGCTTCCGCAAAAGCGTCGCCAGGGCGATCGGGTCGTAGTCGCCGCTGACCTTCAGCCGCACCTCACCCGCGATCTCGATGTCGAGCGACCCCGGCCTGAAAGGCGACGGCGCGCTATCCGCGGCCGGGGAAATCTCCACCGGCAGAAAACACGCCGGAGCCTCATCACCCGGAGCCGCCTCGAAACGGGCTTCCCTCATCCAGTTGAACACCTGGTTCGCGTTCACGTCGTAACGACGCGCCACCTGCGCAACCGAAACACCAGGCATCCGAGCCTGACCGCAGATCATCCGCTTCTCGTCGTCGCTCCAGCTCCGACGCCGCCGACGCTTCCCCATAAACAGCTCCGATAATGTCCATCTATTCCTTCATGGACATTATCCCTCACCAGCCCACACCGGCAGGGGGGTCTGCTCCTCGGTCGAGACATGAGGTAATCGCAGCGGCGCTGACGGATAGGTTGGTGCAAGCTGCGGGAATGGAAGCCTTTGAGGAGAAAGCCCCATGCCCATGTTTGCGGCCCTGGATGTGTCGAAGAAAGACACGCAGGTTCATATCGTTGACGAAACGGGGAAATGCGTTTGGCGTGGGAAGGGCCTTACGCACCCTGACGGGATAGCCGCCGCGTTGCAGCCCTATGCCGGGCAGCTTGAGAAGGTGGGCCTCGAGACGGGCAGCTGGAGTTCATGGCTTTTTCACGGGCTTGTGGGCCTCGGCTTCGACGTTGCCTGCATGGACGCGCGGCAGGCCCATGCAGCCCTTTCGGTCAACGTGAACAAGACGGATGCGAACGACGCAGAGGGCCTCGCGCATTTGCTGCGGACGGGGCTGTTCCGGGAAGTGCGCGTCAAGCCGTGGTGCGATCTGCGCAGACGAACTCTGCTGCGGGCC
>JBKECG010000364.1:0-3363 GCA_047974395.1 Pikeienuella sp.
CGCCGCGGCGGAGAGCGACGACGCCGCGCCTGCGGAGGCGGCGCCCGAAACCGCCCCGGAACCGGCGCCCGCAACCGTCGAGGACGCCCCCGCCGCGACCGATGACGCGACAACCGAGGCGACAGAAACCCCGCGCGGCCCGGACTCCATCGCCGAAAGCGCCGGCGCGGAAGAGGCCGAGCGCGTTTCCGAAGATCTCGTCGAAACGCCCGGCGCCGAGGACGACAGCACCGATGACGAGGATCGCGACGCCGCCAAGAGCGAGGTCGAATCCGTCGGCGCCGAGAAGGTCGAGGACGAAATCCGCCCCCGCCGCGCCCCGGCCCGTCATTACAAGATCCAGGAAGTGATCAAGGTCCGGCAGATCATGCTGGTCCAGGTCGTCAAGGAGGAGCGCGGCAACAAGGGCGCGGCGCTCACCACCTATCTCTCCCTCGCCGGGCGCTATTGCGTGCTGATGCCGAACACGGCGCGCGGCGGCGGCATCTCCCGCAAGATCACCCAGGCTTCGGACCGGCAGAAGCTGAAGGCGATCGCCAGCGAGCTGGAGGTCCCGCGCGGCATGGGCCTGATCGTGCGCACCGCCGGCGCGAAACGCACCAAGACCGAGATCAAGCGCGATTATGAATTCCTGCTCCGGCAATGGGAGCAGGTGCGCGACCTCACGCTCGCCTCGATGGCGCCGGCGCTGATCTATGAGGAAGGCAGCCTGATCAAACGCTCGATCCGCGACCTTTACGGGCGCGATATCGACACGATCCTCGTCGAGGGCGAGGAGGCCTATCGCGAGGCCAAGGACTACATGAAGATGCTGATGCCGAGCCACGCGAAAAACGTGCAGGCGCATCGCGAGCCGACCCCGCTCTTCTCCAAGTTCCAGGTGGAGAGCCATCTTTCGGCGATGTTCAACCCGACAGTGCAACTGAGATCCGGCGGCTATATCGTCATCGGCGTGACCGAGGCGCTGGTTGCGATCGACGTGAACTCCGGCCGCTCGACCCGCGAGCATTCGATCGAGGAGACCGCGCTCAAGACCAATCTGGAGGCGGCCGAGGAGGTCGCGCGCCAGTTGCGCCTGCGCGATCTCGCCGGGCTGATCGTGATCGACTTCATCGACATGGACGAGAACCGGAACAACCGGGCCGTCGAGAAACGCCTGAAGGACAAGCTGAAGGACGACCGCGCCCGTATCCAGATCGGCCGGATCAGCGCCTTCGGCCTGATGGAGATGTCGCGCCAGCGCCTGCGCCCTGGCATGATCGAGGCGACCA
The DNA here is from genome assembly GCA_047974395.1 of Pikeienuella sp. Taxonomy (GTDB): domain Bacteria; phylum Pseudomonadota; class Alphaproteobacteria; order Rhodobacterales; family Rhodobacteraceae; genus Pikeienuella. The sequence continues at coordinate 1,272 of JBKECG010000364.1, forward strand.
CCGCGCCCTGCGCCCATTGCCACGGCACCGGCATCGTCCGCTCCGCCGACAATGTCGCGCTGGCGATTCTCCGCGAGGTCGAGGAAGAGGGCGTGCGCGCCAAGGTCCGGGAAATCAGGGTGACGGCGCCGGTCGCCATCGCCAATTTCCTGATGAACCAGAAACGGTCTCATGTGGCGCAGATCGAACAGCGTTACGCGATCGACCTGCTGATCGAGGGCGATCCGGCGATGATCAGCCCCGATTACAAGCTGGAGAAGATCAAGGGCGCGAAGAACCCGCAGCGCTTGGCCGAAGCGCCGCGCGCCATCACCGCCGAAGACGCCTATGACGGCGACGAGGATCAGGTGGAGATCGAGGAGGAGGAGGACGCGCAGGAGCGCCCGCAGGGCGGCGCCGATCAGCGCGCCGCCGCCGCGGATGGCGAGGGCAAGCGGCGCCGGCGCGGCAAACGCGGCGGGCGCAAGCGGCGGCGTTCGGAGGAATCCGGGCTGAACGACGCGCCGCGCGGCGAGGACGAGGCGGAGGCCGCCTCCAGCGCCGCCGCCGACGCCGCGCTTGGCGAGGTGATCGACCTCGGCGACCCGGAGGATGCGTCCGAGGATAACCTGGTCGAGACCCGCGAGGAGACGGCGCAGAAGCCGAAGCGCAAGCGCCCCGCCTCGCGCAGGAAGAAGGAAGCCGAGGCCGACGCGACGCCGGAAACGGTGGAGCCCGAGGCCGAAGCGGCCGCCGCGCCCGAGGTTGCGCCCGAAGTCGAGGCCACGCCGGAGGCTGAACCGGAGCCGAAGAAACCGGCCCCGAAGCGCAAGCCCCGCGCCCGCAAGCCGAAGGCGGCGCCGGAAGCGACCGAAGCCGAGGCGAAACCCGCCGACGAGGCTGCGCCGCAATCCGAGTCGACCCCGGAACCGGCCGTGGCGGCCGCCCCGGAACCCGTCGCCGCCCCGGCCCGGATCCAGGAGGAAGCGCCTGCGCCGGCCCCTGCGCCCCAGCCCGAACCGGCGGCCGCGGCGGCGCCTGCGCCCGACAAGCCGCGCAAACGCGGCTGGTGGTCCTGACCAGGAACGACGAAACCCGCCAATGAAACAGCGACGCCCCCGGAAGGGGGCGTCGCGCGGTCCGCCCTCCCGCAGGCGCCGGATGGCGCGGGGGAAGGCGCCCGCCGATCCACCTTGCGGCCCGCGGCCCCCGGCCCTAAACCCCTCCCCATGCAGATCGCGCTGGACCTTCTCCGTTCCGTTTTCGGCTTCAACGAATTCCGCCCCGGACAGGCGGAGATCATCGAAGCGATTCTCGGCGGCGAGGATGCGCTGGCCATCATGCCGACGGGCGGCGGCAAATCGCTCTGCTACCAGTTGCCCGCGCTCCGGCGCGAGGGCATGACGCTGGTGGTCTCGCCGCTGATCGCCCTGCTGCGCGATCAGGTGGAGGCGCTGCGCCGGCTCGGGGTCGAGGCCGGGGCGCTGACCTCGGCCAATGATCCCGAAGAGAACGAGCGCGTCTTCGACGCCATCGACCGGGGGGCGCTGAAGCTCCTTTACCTTGCGCCCGAGCGGCTCGGTTCGGCCGCGCCGCTCCTGCGCCGCGCCGGCGTCGCGCTGCTGGCGGTGGACGAGGCGCATTGCGTCAGCCAGTGGGGCCATGATTTCCGCCCTGATTACCTGAAAATCGGCGCGCTGCGCGACGCGCTTGGCGGGCCGCAGGTCGCCGCCTTCACCGCCACCGCCGATGAGGAGACCCGCGTCGAGATCGCGGCCAAGCTCTTCGCCGCCCCGCCCCGCGTCTTTCTGCGCGGCTTCGACCGGCCGAATATCCACCTCGCCTTCGCCGCCAAGGACGGGCCGCGCCGGCAATTGCTGGATTTCGTCACCGCGCGCAAGGGCCGCTCCGGCATCGTCTACGCCTCCTCGCGCAACAAGACCGAGGTGCTGGCCGAGGCGCTCCGCCATGCCGGCCTGCCCGCCCTGCCCTATCACGCCGGGCTGGAGGCGGAAGTGCGGCGCGAACATCAGGACAGGTTCCAGGCCGAGGACGATGTGGTGATGTGCGCCACCGTCGCCTTCGGCATGGGCGTGGACAAGCCGGATATCCG
>JBKECG010000386.1:0-3622 GCA_047974395.1 Pikeienuella sp.
GCCGCGCCGGGGCGCTTTCGTCGCCTCGATCGACAATGACGCCATCGCCGATATCTTCAACATCCGCGCGCTGCATCTCGGCCTCGCCGCCCGCTACGCCGCGCTGATGGCGGGACCGGAGGCGCTGGACGAGATCGACGACCGTATCGCCGTCATGGAGCGCCTCGCCGAAATCGAGGATATGAGCCCGATCGACTTCGCCGTCGCCTCCGGCCGCGCCGGCTCCGCGATCGGGCGGGCGGCGGGCAGCATGGTGCTGAAATCGGTGCTGGTGGATTTCGCCGAGGGCATGTTCTGGGATCTGATCTGGCGCGAACATCTGGTCGATTTCCTGACCCCTGAGCGCCGTCGCGAAGTGACGGTCAAATGGCGCCATGCGGCCGCGCTGATCCGCGCCGGCGACGGGGTGGCGGCGGAGATCGCGTTGCGGGACCTGTTGCATGAAAACCGTGATATCGCCTTCGCGCGGCTGAGCCTTCCCGGCTCCGCGCCGCCCGACCGGCGCCGGATGATCCGGGCCGCTGAATAAGAGGATCTGGTTATGACGACACGTCTTGCGGGCGGGTTTTTCGCGCTTTCTATCGTCGCCATGGGGCAGGGGGCCTCGGCCACGCCGCCCGACATCATCGACGTGCGCGACGAGCTTTTCGGCGTTTCCGCCTGCTGCGTGCTGCTGCTCAGGGAGACGGATGACAATCTCGGCGTCTATGACGCCTTCCAGAAGGACACCCTGCTTGTCTCCATCGACCGCGAGAGCGGCGAGACCACCCAGAAGCCGGTTTACAGGGCGATGGGGCGCGCGGATTACGAACGCGATGAGTTGGGGGAGATCCGCCTCTACAGCGGCGAAACCCTTCCGGGCTCGGTGGAGCCCTTCGCCGCGCTTGCGGGGATGAGCGGCGCGCCGGCGCGGGCCGGCGCGGGCGCGGTTCACGACGAGGCCGGTCCGGTCCGGGAGGGCGACGGCCTGAGCATGAGCTTCCGGGACGGCCCGGCCGTTCGGGCGAGCGTGTCGGCGTTGATGCGGCGCTTTCAGGCCGCGCTGGATGAAACCGTGAAGATCGTCGGCGATTACGAGCGGCTGGCGACGATCCCGACGCGGGAGCTGTTCGCCGGCCTTGCGCGGGACCCGGCCGGTTGCCGCTTCGACAGGGCCTACCGGCTCGACGACCGGGTGGGCGCGCCGATCATCCTGCTGCGCGCCATTTGCGGCGAGGAGACGGGAGAGGGGATCGCCTCGCTTCTTCTCCCGCTCCCGGAGGAATAGGCGCGCGGCGCGCTCAGTAATGCGCCGCGCATTGCGCGCAGAGCGCGTCGTCGTCCAGCCCTTCGGCGCCGGCCAGTTCGGCGCGCTTCACGCCCGCGAAGGTCGTCAGCAGTTCCGGCGCGAACCAGGAGGCGACGGCTTCGCTCCCCGCCAGGCGGTCCAGCGCGTCGCCGAGGCTTTCGGGCAGGCGATGGAGGCCGAGCCTGTCGCGCTCCGCTTGCGAAAGGGCTTCGGGATCGCCCGAGAAGACCGGCGCCTGCAACCCCTGTCCGATCCCTTCGCAACCGGCCCGGACCAGCGCCGCCAGCGCCAGATAGGGGTTCGCCGTGGCGTCGGCCGCGCGATATTCGACATTGAACTGGCGCGCGGGGTCCTTGCCGCCGATCTCCACGGTCGGGCAGATGCGCAGGCTCGCCTCCCGGTCCCGCTCGCCGAGCCAGGTCCAGGCGGAGGACCAGTTATGCGGCTTCAGCCGGAGATAGGAGGAAGGATGCGGCGCCGTCAGCGCCAGGGTCGCCGGCATATGCCGCAGCACTCCGGCGCAGAAGGCGCGCGCGGCCGGCGACAGGCGCCCCGGCCCGGCGGGGTCGAAACCCGCCGGCCGGCCCTCCGCGTCGATCAGGCTGAAATGGATATGGACGCCGTTGCCCACGGCGCCCGGGCTGGTCTTCGGCGCGAAGCTGGCGCGCCAGCCCTGAATCCGGGTCATCTCGCGGGTGATCTCGCGCACGATCACGGCGCGGTCGGCGGCGGCGACGGGATCGGTCGGGCCGGTGGTGATCTCGTACTGGTCCTGTCCGTATTCGGCGATGATCACCTCGGGATCGACCCCGGCCTCCGCCAGCGCGGCGAAATAGCGGCCGGCGAAAGGCTCCGCCCGGCGAAGCGCGGCGAAGGAGAACACATGCGCGTCCGGCAGCCCGGCGCCGAGGATCTGGAACTCCTGCTCGAAGGAGGCCATCAGCCCGAACCCCGTCTCCGCCTTCAGCGCGGCGATGGCGGCTTTCAGCGCGCTGCGGCAGCAGCCGGCCCAGGGCGCGCCGTCCAGCGCGACGATATCGCCCGGCGTCATGTCGAAAGGCGTCTCCGCCCCGGTCAGCCCGGTGACCGCCCGCGCCGCCGGGTCGGGGATGATCCGCAGATCGCCCGAAGAGCCCCAGATATCCGCGTCGATGATATGTCCGTCCGGTTTCAGCGACAGATTGGCCGGCACCCAGCCGACCCCGGTCGCGGCGGCGCCGATCCGGTCGGCCGGCAGGAAACGCCCGCGGGTGATCGCGGTCAGGTCGGTGGTGACGATGGCGCCAAGCGGTGTCGCGGTCATGGCCGGCCTTTCATCTCAAGAAAACGGGCGGCGACGGTCGCGGCGTCGCTGCGCCAGCAATAGCCGCCGAAAGCGGCCAGCGCGGTTTCGTGCCGGGCGCTTGTGGCGGCGAAACAGGCGTCTTCGGGGACCGTCGCAAGGAAGCCGCGATCGGCGGCGTCGCGCACCGCCATATCGACGCATTGATCGGTCATGATCCCGCAGATCACCAGATTGCGGATGCCGAGATTGCGCAGCAGGTAGTCGATATTGGTGGAGTTGAAGACGCCCGAGGAGGTCTTCGGCAGCATGATCTCGTCGCCCGCGGGCATGAGCGAGGGGACCGGCAGCGCGCGCTCATCGGATTTCGCCAGATGGATCGGCGTCATCTTGTGATCCAGCGAACGGTCGCGGCCGTCTTCGGTCAGGCTCTGGATGATCGTGTGCAGCACCTCGACCCCGCCGGCGCGGGCCGCGGCCAGCAGCTTTTCGCAGGCGGGAACCGTGACCTTCGCCGTCGTCTCGTAGAATTCCGCCTGCGGGCCGCCGCCGGCCCCATGGTCGTCAAAGGCGGGGTCGAGCCAGATGCGCTGCATGTCCACAAGCAGCAGCGCGGTCGCCCCCTTGTCGAAGGCGCCGTCGCGGGCGGGGATCGGTTCGGCCATGTCAGGTATCCTGTATTTCAGCGGCGTCCATTCCGGCGGCGGAGGCCGGCATGGCCGGGATCATCGACAGCAATTCGCGCACGTAATCATCGGCGGGGCGGGTGAAGAGCCGCTCGGTCTCGGCCAGTTCGCGCAACCGGCCGGATTTCAGCACCGCGACCCGGCCGCACATCTGCCGGATCACCGGCAGGTCGTGGCTGATGAACAGGATGGTGAGGTTCAGCCGCTCCTGCAGATCCTTCATCATGTTCAGGATCTGCGCCTGTATGGAGACGTCGAGCGCCGAGGTCGGCTCGTCGCAGATCAGGAAGCTCGGCCGGCTGGCCAGCGCCCGCGCGATGGAGATGCGCTGGCGCTGCCCGCCCGAGAAGGCGTGCGGATAGCGCC
>JBKECG010000388.1:0-2579 GCA_047974395.1 Pikeienuella sp.
AGACCATCGAATATCGGCGCTTGCAGCACCGTAAGCTCGCCGCATAACATCATATCCCAGACGAGGCCCGCTCTCCGCTAATCTACGCCGCGAGTTGCGCCAAATGTTCTGACGACGGACAGCCACCGCCGCAGGGCTTGGATCCGGGCCGGAATGCGCTAAGCTGAACCTTGGGAATGCAAGCAGGGGGTGCGGATGAGCGGCGACGCCGGCGAGACCGATGCGGCCAAAGCGCGCGGGCCCGCCCGCCCGCGCCGGCTCCATCCGAGCGACATGTACGGCATCTTCCGCAAGTCGCAGCGCGATGACGGTCAGCAGGCATGGGTCGTCAATCTCTCGCGCGGCGGCAGGACCTTCCAGACGAGTTTTTCCGACAGCAGCTATGGCGGCCGGTCGCAGGCGCTGCATGTCGCCCGCGCCTATCGCGACGCGGTGCTGGAGGTGGTTCCGCCCCTGACCAAAGCCGAGATGCGGCAGGTCCAGCGCCGGAAAGCCGTGGGCGAGCATGTCTCCGAGGTCACCGGCGTCACCTACGCCAGGGCGACCAGGGGCCGCTCCGCCGCCTGGATCGCCCGGATCGAACTGCCCGCCGCGGATATTCCGGGCCGGCCCGCCAAGGGCGACAAGCGCCCCCGCCGCGCCGTCACCCGCCGCTTCTCCGTCGCCCGCATGGGCTATGACGCCGCCAGGGCCGCCGCCGAGGAGGCCCGTCTCGACATGCTCAAGGCGCTACAGGATGGCGACGACCCCGCGCTCAGAAGCCAGGCCGCCGAAATCCTCCACAGAAGACTCGGGCGGAAGGAAAAGCCGGAGAGAAGCTGAAGGGCGCCGCCTCCGCTCCCCTGTATTAAAAATACATTATATTTCAACATATTATGCGCGGGATGGTAGGCCCGGAGGGACTCGAACCCCCAACCTAAGCGTTATGAGCGCTCTGCTCTAACCATTGAGCTACAGGCCCCAGGCGCGCCCTTGGATAGGGGCGCGCGGATCTCCGGTCAATCGCCGTCGACGCGACGCCGCCCCGACGCCAGGGCGAAAAGGCCAAGCCCACCCATCAGCAGCCAGATCGAGGCCGGCGCAGGAACCACCGTAGGGGGCTGCTCGGCCGGCGGCGGCGCCATGCCCTGCGGCGGAAAGACCGGCGGTGAGAAAACCGGCGGCGGGCGCTGTCCGTCGCGCGGCCGGCTCCCGGTTCCGGGATCGCCGGAAATGACCGCCCCCCCTCCTGCGGCGGCGCCGCCGAACCCGCCGCCCAGCAGCAACGGGATCGCCGCCTCCGGCGTGGGCATGACGATGGGCGCCCCCCCCGGCGGCAGGGCGGACAGGGCGGCCTCACGGCGACGGTCATGCGCGGGGTCATGCGGCTCCAGCAGCCGCACCGCGTTGCCGCAGGCGTCCACGAAGCTCCAGTCGCCATAGGAATCGGCGGGCAGGCAGAGCCGCCCGTCCGGGGCTTCGCGGTGTTCGATTCCGCGCGCGACCAGCCAGTTCCTGTCCAGGCTCACGATCTCGCGGGGGATGAAAAACGCCCTGCCCCGACGCGCGCCGGAATTGGAGACGACATCGCCATCGCAGATCTCGGCGGGAGTGAAATCGCCCATGGCGAAATCCCGCTTCAGGCGGGCGATCTCCGCCGGCGCGCTCTGGCCGGCCGCGATGGAGGCGTTGAAAATCCTGTCGGTCTCCCAGCAGGGATTGGCGCCGTCTTCCTGCCGGCAAGGCTCGCTCGCCGGACGGGACCAGACCCTCAACGCGGGTCTGGCCCGTTCTTCGGAGACGAGCGCGGAAGCGGGCGTCCCGCTGATGGCGATCGGCGCGACCTTCCGGCTCTCTTCCCGGTTTCGGTTTTCGAAGCTGGAAACCGAAACGGCATGCGCGGCGTCCACATGACTCAACGCGAAAAAGACGCCTGTCACCAACGCAAGACAACCACCCGACATGACAACTCACCACATGAACGCAGAACATCCCCACTTACGCCTGCTCTGCGCTCACACACACGGAGTTTACACACCCAACTCGATACAAATTGAACTAAAGGTCGCGCGACCACGCAACCATACGCTGACTATTACCGTTACATCACAACTTGTTACACATCACCTCGGCGGGTTACCGAAATGATTTTCGTCTTATGCCGATTAACTTGGGCCAATTTTTGTCCGGTCCCGCCTTCCAAATGCCACCGACGAAACCCCGTGGATTTCCCGCCCGGACGCGCCCGGAACCCGATCGCTCTTCAACTTTCCGCGCCCAGAGGATAGGAGAACGCCAGCATCGAGGGAGCCGCACATGACCGATCGCCAGAATGGCCTCACCTATCGCGACGCGGGCGTGGATATCGACGCCGGCGCGGCGCTGGTCGAGGCGATCAAACCCGCCGCCGCCGCCACGAAAAGGCCCGGTTCGATGGACGGGCTCGGCGGTTTCGGCGCGATGTTCGATCTGCGCGGCGCCGGGTTCAGCGACCCGATTCTGGTCGCGGCGACGGATGGGGTTGGCACCAAGCTGAAACTGGCGATCGAGACCCGGCGTCTCTCCACGGTCGGGATCGATCTGGTGGCGATGTGCGTCAA
>JBKECG010000392.1:0-12998 GCA_047974395.1 Pikeienuella sp.
GGCCCGCCCGAGGCGGTGAGGATGAAGCGCGAGGGCGCCCGCCCGGCATGGGCGTCGAGGCACTGGAAGATCGCCGAATGCTCGCTGTCCACCGGAATCACCCGCGCGCCGCAAGAGGCCGCCGCCGAGAGGAAAAGCCCGCCGGCGGAGACAAGGCATTCCTTGTTGGCGAGCGCGATGGTCGCACCCGTGCGCGCCGCCGCCAGCGTCGGGGCCAGCCCGGCGGCGCCGACAATGGCGGCCATCACCCAGTCGGCCTCGCGCGAGGCCGCCGCCTCCAGCGCCATCGCCCCGGCCGCGGCCTCCACGCCCGAACCCGCCAGCGCGTCGCGAAGATCGCCCAGCCGCGCCTCATCCGCCGTCACCGCGATCCCGGCCCCGAACTCGCGCGCCGCGGCGGCGAGTTCGGCGATATTGGCGGCGCCGGTCAGCGCCGTCACGCGAAACGCCTCCCGCCCGCCGAAGGCGCGCAGGAGGTCAAGCGTGTTGCGCCCGATGGAGCCCGTCGCCCCGAATATGGAGACCCTGCGCATCACCAGGCCCAGATCGGCGCGCTCGGCCGGATCAGCGACAGCGCGCCGACCGCCAGCGTCGCCGCGATCAGGCCGTCGAGCCGGTCCAGCAGCCCGCCATGGCCGGGCAGGAGCCGGCCGCTGTCCTTCTTTCCGAAACGGCGCTTAAAGGCGCTTTCAGCCAGATCGCCGGCCTGGCTGACCGCCGAAACCACCACCGCCGCCAGCTCCGCCCCGACCCCGAGCCCCCTGCCCGCGCCAAGGCCCACCAGCCCGGCGGCCAGCGCCGCCAGCCCGATCCCGCCGATGGCCCCGGCCCAGGTCTTGTTCGGGCTGACCCGTTTCCAGAGCTTCGGCCCGCCGAAAATCCGTCCCGAGAAATAGGCGCCGATATCGGTCGCAACCACGACCAGCACCAGCCAGACGATCACCTGCAACCCATGCTCCGGATCGCCAAGCAAAAGCACGAAAAAGGAAAGAGCCGCGCCAAGATAGAGCGCGCCGATCAGGCTCCACCATGGCGCGCGCCCGCGCATCCGGTCGAAAACCGCGCCGAGCGCGGCGACCGCGATCAGGAAGGCCGCCGCCTCCAGCATCAGGCCGTGAAAGGCGACGAAGGCCGCGCCGGCGACCGCCAGCGCCTGAAAACCGGCCAGCACCCTGTCGCCCTCGTTCGAGGAGATGCGCCGCCATTCCCAGGCCATGATCCCGCCGGCGATCATGATGAAGGCCAGCCCCCAGGCCCCGCCGGCCCAGATCGAACCGAAACCGATGGCGGAGAAGACCACGGCGATGATCGCCCGCAGGGCGAGATCGCCAAAACGACGCGGAGGCGCGGCGCCCGCCGGCACCGGCCGGCCCTAAAGCGCGACGGCGCCGAAACGCCGCTCGCGCCCGCCAAAGGCGGCCAGCGCGCGCGCCAGCGTCGCGCCGCTGAAATCGGGCCACAGCTCGTCAACAAACAGGAACTCGGAATAGGCGCACTGCCAGAGCAGGAAATTCGAAATCCGCTGCTCGCCGGAGGTGCGGATCACCAGATCAGGGTCCGGCAGGCCGCGCGTGTCCAGCGCGCCGGCGATCGCCTCCTCGTCGATGGCGTCGGCGTCAATCTCTCCGGCGGCGGCGCGCGCGGCGAGCCGGCGGACGGCGGCGGCGATCTCCGCCCGCCCGCCGTAATTGATGGCGATGGCCAGGGTCAGCCGGTCATTGCCCGCGGTCCGCTCCTCCAGCCCGTTCATCATGTCGCGAAGATCCGCGTCCAGCCCCTCGCGATCGCCGAGAAACACGACCCGCGCGCCCCGGCGCGCCAGTTCCGCATGCTCGCGCCGCAGATAGCGGCGAAACAGCGCCATCAGCCCGTTCACCTCTTCGGTGGAGCGTTTCCAGTTCTCGGTCGAGAAGGCGAAAAGCGTCAGCACCTCGACGCCCAGATCCGGGCAGGCCTCGACCACGGCGCGCACCGCCTCGGCGCCCTTGCGATGCCCGGCGAGGCGCGGCAAACCGCGCCGCGTCGCCCAACGGCCATTGCCGTCCATGATGATCGCGACATGCCGCGCGCGCTTCGCGGGCGGCCCCAACGCCTCGTCGAGAAATTCAGCGCGTCCCATTTCGTCGCCGGTCCTTTCCTCGCTGCCCCCCAAGCGCGTCGCGCCTGCCGGTCAGACCTGCATGATCTCTTCCTGCTTCGCCTGAAGCGCATCGTCGATCTTCTTGATCCCCGCGTCGGTGAGCGATTGCACCTCATCGGACCAGAGCTTCTGGTCGTCCTCGCTCATCCCCTCATTCTTGGCCTTCTTCACCTGGTCCATGCCGTCGCGGCGAACATTCCGCACGGCGATCCGCGCGTTCTCGGCGTATTGCCCGGCAAGTTTGGCGAGTTCACGGCGCCTTTCCTCATTCAGTTCGGGAATAGGAAGGCGAAGAATGGTCCCGTCCACGACCGGATTGATGCCGAGCCCGGAGGAGCGGATCGCCTTTTCCACCTTGGCGACCATGCCCTTGTCCCAGACATTCAGCGTCAGCATGCGCGGTTCGGGCACGTTGACGGTGGCGACCTGGTTGATCGGCGTCATGGCGCCGTAGGCCTCCACCTGAAGCGGGTCGATCATCGAGGCCGAGGCCCGCCCGGTGCGCAGCGACTGGAATTCCGTCCTCAGGCTCGCCAGCGCGCCATCCATCCGCTTTTCGAGGTCGCCGAGGTCGATCTCGAATTCTTCGTCCGCCATGTTTTCCGTCGCTCCCGCTTGCTCGGCGCCGCTCAGGCGTCAGGACTGCCCGACAATGGTGAATTTTCCCTGTCCGCTCAAGACCGCCGCCAATCCGCCGTCATGGTTCAGCGAAAAGACGATGATCGGCAGCCCGTTGTCGCGCGCCAGCGCGATCGCCGAGGCGTCCATGACCTTCAGGTTCTTCGCCAGCACCTCGTCATAGCTGACACGCGCGTAATGCGTGGCGCCGGGATTGGTCTTGGGGTCGCTGTCATAAACCCCGTCGACCTGGGTGCCCTTGTAGATCGCGCCGCAATTCATCTCCATCGCCCTGAGCGTCGCCGCGGTGTCGGTGGTGAAATAGGGGTTCCCGGTGCCGGCGGCGAAGATGCAGATCCGCTTCTTCTCCAGATGCCGGACCGCGCGGCGGCGGATATAGGGCTCGCAGATCTGGTCCATCGGGATGGCGGAGATGACCCGCGTATGCAGGCCCAGCCCCTCCAGCGCCGATTGCATGCCGAGCGCGTTCATGATCGTCGCCAGCATGCCCATGTAATCGGCCGAAGCCCGCTCCATCCCCTGCGCCGAGGCCGAGAGCCCGCGAAAGATGTTGCCGCCGCCGATCACCAGACAGATCTCGACGCCGAGATCATGGACCCGCTTCACTTCGCTGGCGATGCGCTGGACGGTCGGCGGATGCAGCCCGTATCCCTGATCGCCCATCAGGGCCTCGCCGGATATCTTGAGCAGGATACGCGGATAGATCGGTTTCGGCGCGTCGTCCTGATCTGCCGGCATGGCTGGCTCCTTCATTCGATCCGCGCGCAAATTGTCGGAAACGCCCCGAAAGCGCAAGCGGGACGGCGCGCATGAAAACGCCGGGCCGTGGGGCCCGGCGCGGTTTTCGGCTCGGAAGGGCGTTCAGCCGCCCATGGTCTTCGCGACCTCGGCCGCGAAATCCTCTTCCTCTTTCGCGATGCCCTCGCCGACCTGGACGCGGGCGAAGCCCACCACCTTGTAGGGGCCGGCCTCGGCCACCGCCTTCTCGACGGTGAGGTCGGGATTGATCACGAAAGCCTGCTTCAGAAGGCAGACTTCCTGGAAGAACTTGTTCATCCGGCCGACGATCATCTTCTCGATCACATTGTCGGGCTTGCCGCTCTCGCGGGCCTGCTCGGTCAGCACCTGCTTCTCGCGCTCGATCAGCGCCGGATCGAGATCCGCCTCCGAAAGCGAGGCCGGGCTGGTCGCGGCGACATGCATCGCCACCTGGCGGCCGATGGCCAGCGCGCCCTCGGCCTCGCCGCCGCTGATCGCGACCAGCACGCCGATATTGCCCATGCCCTCCGCGGCGGCGTTATGGACATAGGTCGCGACGTGATCGGCCTCGACCCGCGCCATGCGGCGGACCGACATGTTCTCGCCGATGGTGGCGACCTTGTCGGTCACCGTGTCCTTCACCGACTTGCCGCCGAGATCGGCCGCGAGCAGCGCCTCGATATCCGCGACGCCGAGCGCGACCTTCGCGATCGAGGCCACCATGGACTGGAAATCGGCGTTGCGGGCGACGAAATCGGTTTCCGAGTTCACCTCGACCGCAACGCCGACGCCACCCTTCGAGGCGACCGCGACAAGACCCTCGGCCGCGGTGCGGCCGGATTTCTTCGCCGCCTTGGAAAGGCCCTTCGCGCGCAGCCAGTCGACCGCGGCCTCGATATCGCCATCGGTCTCGGTCAACGCCTTCTTCGCGTCCATCATGCCGGCGCCGGTCATGTCGCGCAGCTCTTTCACGTCCTTGGCCGTGATCGCCATCGTCATCGCTCCTCGGTCACATCAGGCGCCCGGCCGGGGCCGGGCCGCCCTCAAATATCGCCTGCGGGCGACGCTTTCGCGACGCCGCCCGCGAATCGCCTCGCGCCGGCTCAGCCGGCGACGGGCGCCTCTCCGGTCTCTTCGGCCGCCGCGACGACCTCTTCGAGCGCCGGCTCCTCGGCCTCGCCGATATCGAAGCCGGCCGCGCCCATCTGCGCCGCCATGCCGTCGAGCGCGGCGTCGGAGGCGAGGTCGCAATAGAGCTTGATCGCGCGCGCCGCGTCGTCATTGCCCGGGATCGGGTAGGTGACGCCGCTCGGATCGGAATTGCTGTCGAGGACGGCGACCACCGGAATGCCGAGCTTGTTGGCTTCGGCGATGGCCAGCGCCTCCTTGTTGGTGTCGATCACGAAAACCATGTCGGGAACGCCGCCCATCTCGCGGATGCCGCCGAGCGAAGCGGTCAGCTTCTCGCGCTCGCGGTCGAGATTCAGCCGCTCCTTCTTGGTCAGCGCCCCGGCGCCGCCGCCATCCAGCATCTCGTCCAGCTTCTTCAGCCGCGAGATCGAGTTGGAGACGGTCTTCCAGTTGGTCAGCGTGCCGCCGAGCCAGCGGTGGTTCATGTAATACTGCGCGCAACGCTCCGCCGCCTCGGCGATCCCGCGCGCGGCCTGCCGCTTGGTGCCGACGAAGAGGATCCGCCCGCCGCGGGAGACCGTCTCGCGCATGGCCTGAAGCGCCGCGTCCAGCAGGGGAACGGTCTGGGTCAGGTCGATGATGTGGATGCCGTTGCGATCGCCATAGATATAGGGCCCCATCTTGGGGTTCCAGCGATGCGTCTGGTGGCCGAAGTGAACGCCGGCTTCGAGAAGCTGACGCAGGGAGAATTCAGGCAGAGCCATGTCCGCTATGTCCTTTCCGGTTTCGCCTCTGCGGGGGTCAGGGCTGGACCCCACCGGCGGACCTGACGGGATGTCTCCCCGTCCGGCCCAATCCCCGCATGTGGATTTCGTGCGCGGCCCATAACGCCGCCGGGCGCGGGATGCAAGGGGAGGGTCGTGTTCCGGGCGGGATTTCCGCTGCGCGGACTTTGCCGCCGTTTTTCGCAACAGAGGGCCGCGCCCTCCCTCGGGCGGGCGCAACCGTCGCTTCCGCTGCATAGCTTTATCCCCGAAGCCCCGGACGATCTCCGTGCTGTGCAAGACATCGCCAGTGCGCCCTCCCATGGGGGAGGGAGGGCGCGGCCCGGCGGGCTTACGCCCTTGTTCCGGGCCGGAGAAGGCGCCCAAAGTCCGCTCAATGGGTTCATTGCGGACATTTGATCGAGGCGCAGAAAGTTGCAAATTGGGCTCGAGGCTGAAATTCAGATAGAACCACAACCGGCGCCCGCCTCCATTTCCTTCTTCCCCCCGCCCCGCTAGGCTCAGCGCATGCTGGGATATCCGCGCCTGAATCGTCCCGTCCTCGCCGCGCCGCTGGCGCTGCTCCTCGCCGCCTGCTCCGGTGAGGGCGAGGCCACGGCGACATTGCCGGGGGGCGGCGTCGTGGTCATGAGCGTCGGCTCGATGTTCGGATTGGGGGGCGACTGGGTGCGGGCGCTTGCGGTCGGCTCGGCTCATGACGTCGCCACGACCGATCTGGTCGACGACACCGGATGGTGGCGCGGCTCCAATCTCTATCTCCACGGATCGGGCGTCTTCGTGCTTCACGAAGGTCAGGCGGGCTGCATCGCCTTCAGGCCGGTCCCCGCCGCCTTCGTCGCCGCGCCCGAGGGCGCCTGCGAGAAGACCGCGCCGCCGGCCCGCGCCGGCCGGGCCGGCGGGCCGCCCCCGTCGCGTTTCTACGCCGGCCTCGACTATCTCGGCCGTTTCGCCGAAACGCAGGATAAGGAAGCGCCGATCCGCTTCATCCCCGCAGCGGAGGAGCCGGAGCCCGAATTGCCGGATATCCTCTGATCGCGATCAGAGCGCGGTCAGATGGCCACCCCCGCCGCGCGGAGCGCCGCGCGGGCGCCGGCGGCGGTCTCGAACACATGCCCGCCCCAGCCGCGGGCCCTGGCGGCCTCGATATTCCTCGCCCGGTCGTCGAGCAGGAAGAGCGCCCCGCCCGACTTGCCCGCGCGCCGCTCCAGAACCTCGTAGATCGCGGGATCAGGCTTCACCGCCCCTTCCCTGCCGCTGATCACCAACCCGTCGAAATCGAGGAGCTCCGGGTAGAGCTTCACGCAACGCTCCCAGCTGTCGGCGGCGAAATTGGAAAGCGCCCAGACGCCATGCCCCGCCGCGCGCGCCTCATCGCGAAGCGCCACGCTCTCTGCGATCAGCCCGGCGCACATCCGCTCCCACCCCGCCCACCAGGCGAGGATCAGCGGCGCCTCCTCGGGGTGGCGTTCGGCCATGGCCTCGACCACAGCCTGCAAACGGCCCTCGCGGTCGCCGGCGAGATTCATCTCGTCAAGGGGCAACCCGTTGAAAAACGCCGCCCGCGCGGCGGGATCGGGGATCATCGCGCGATAGAGGTAATCCGGCGACCAGTCGAGCAGCACGTTGCCGATGTCGAAAACGACGATCTCCGGCGGCTGGGCGGTCTTGGTCATCGGGCGCTCCTGTCTCCTGGCTCCGCAACTGCTTTAGCAGCGTCGCGCTTCCGGTGGAATCACGGCGAAGCCGCGCCGACATTAATCCATACTTAACGATTTTCAGCGCCAAACTCCCGCAAGCGCGGCGCGGTTGGGGGGCGGCATGGCGACGATGGCCTATACGGTCGCCTTCGAGGGGATGGAGGCGCGCGAGGTCGAGGTGCAGTGCCATCTCTCCTCCGGCCTGCCGGCCTTTTCGCTGGTCGGCCTGCCGGACAAGGCGGTCGCGGAATCGAAGGAGCGCGTGCGCGCGGCGCTGAACGCGATCGGGCTTGCGCTGCCGCCCAAGCGCATCACCATCAATCTCGCCCCCGCCGATCTGCCGAAAGCGGGCGCGCATTACGATCTTCCCATCGCGCTGGCGCTTCTCGCGGCGCTGGAGGCGGCGCCGGCCGCCGATATCGCGCGCTGCACGGCGATGGGGGAGTTGTCGCTGGACGGGCGCATCGGCGCCGTCTCCGGCGCGCTGCCGGCGGCGCTGGCCGCGGCCGAGGCCGAGCGCGACTTCATCTGCCCCGCCGCCTGCGGGTCGGAGGCCGCGATCGTCGGCGCCGTGCGGGTGCTGGCCCCGGCGACGCTGATCGCGCTGATCAACCATTTCAACGGCCGCCAGCCCCTGCCCGATCCGGCCCCGCCGCCCCCGTCCAATGACGGCGCGCTGAAGGATCTGGCCGATGTGCGCGGCCAGGAAATGGCCCGCCGCGCGCTGGAGGTCGCGGCCGCGGGCGGGCACAACATGCTGATGATCGGCCCGCCCGGCGCCGGCAAGTCGATGCTGGCCGAACGCCTGCCCGGCATATTGCCGATGATGGATCCGGGCGAGGCGCTCGAAGTCTCGATGATCCACTCCATCGCCGGGCTGATCCGCGAAGGGCGCATCCCGCGAAGGCGGCCCTTTCTCGACCCCCATTACGGCGCCTCCATGGCGGCCATGGTCGGCGGCGGGCGCAACGCCGCGCCGGGACAGATCAGCCTGGCGCATAACGGCGTGCTGTTTCTGGACGAGCTGCCCGAATTCGCCCGGCCGGTGCTGGAAAGCCTGCGCCAGCCGCTGGAGACGGGGGAAACCTTCATCGCCCGCGCCAACGCCCATGTCCGCTATCCCGCGCGCTTCCAGCTGATCGCGGCGATGAACCCCTGCCGCTGCGGGAACATGGCCGACCCGGCGATGGCCTGTTCGCGCGCGCCGGGCTGCGGGCTGGACTATCAGGCGCGGATCTCGGGGCCGCTGCTGGACCGGCTCGACATTCAGATCGAGCTTCCCGCCGTCTCGCCCCGCGATCTCTCCGCCGCGCCCAGGGGCGAACCCTCCGCCCCGGTCGCCGCCCGCGTCGCTCGCGCCCGCGCCGCGCAGAAGACCCGGTTCGGGGCGCGAGGACTGAAGCTGCGCCTCAACGCCGAGCTTTCCGGCGAATTGCTGGAGGATCTCGCCGCCCCCGACCCCGAGGGCCGCGCGCTGCTGGACCGCGCCGCCGACAAGCTCCGCCTGACCGGGCGCGGCTATCACCGCGTCATGCGCCTCGCCCGCACCATCGCCGATCTCGACGGCGCGGAGACGGTCGGGCGCAAACATGTCGCCGAGGCGGCCGGCTATCGCCGCGCGCCGCTGAAACGCTGAGAGGCCGCTTGCCGGCCCCCGCGAGCGCCCCTAATGTCGCGCGCATGCGTATCGCCACATTCAACATCAACGGCGTCAAGGCGCGCCTTCCCGCCCTCATCGACTGGCTTCGCGAAGCGGCGCCGGATGTCACGTTGCTACAGGAGATCAAGAGCGTCGACGAAGGCTTCCCGCGCGAGCCGATCGAGGATCTCGGCTATAATGTCGAAACCCACGGCCAGAAGGGCTTCAACGGCGTCGCGATTCTCTCCAAGCGGCCGATCGAGGACGTCGTCCGGGGCCTGCCCGGCGACGAGAGCGACGAACAGGCGCGCTGGATCGAGGCGACGATTTCCGGCGATCGCGGCGCGGCGCGGGTCTGCTGCCTTTACCTGCCGAACGGCAATCCCGCGCCCGGCCCGAAATACGACTACAAGCTCGCCTGGATGCGGCGGCTGGAGATGCGGGCGGCCGAGCTGCTCGCGGCCGAGGAGACCGCGATCATCGCCGGCGACTACAACGTCATCCCCCAGGAGGAGGACGCCCACAATCCCGAAGCCTGGACCGAGGACGCGCTCTATCTGCCCGAAACTCGCGCCGCCTGGCGCCGGCTGCTCGCGCTTGGCCTGACCGACGCTTTCCGCGCCCTGAACGCCGCGCCGATGAGCTACACGTTCTGGGATTATCAGGCCGGGGCCTGGCCGAAGAACAACGGCGTCCGCATCGACCATCTGCTGCTGACGCCGCAAGCGGCCGACCGGCTGATCGCCTGCGAGATCGACCGCAAGCCGCGGGGCGGCGAGAAGCCCTCCGACCACACGCCGATCTGGGCCGATATCGAGATATGAGCCGGAGCGGGCGGCGCGCCGCTCAGGCGTTGCCGTCATGAAGCGCCGCGACCACGCGGGTCAGTTCGGCGCGCATCGCATCCGCCTCCTGCGCCTCGCCGCGCCGGCTGATCAGGGTGATCACGGTCATCCGGCCCCGGATTTCGGTGAAGGCCCGGCTGATCAATTCGTCGGCGAAGGCGGGTCCGGCCGCGCTCTTGTCCTCCACCGCGGTGTAGAGCGCGCGCGGCCCGGTCACCGTTTCGACCATGGAGACGGTCGCCGCCCCGCCGCCATAGCCGAGCCCGGCCAGCCCCTCCGGCGTCTCGAAGAACCGCTTCAGCGCCGGCAGCCCGCCCTCCATGCCCATCCGCGAGATCGAAACGCTCAGCACCCCGCCCGGCTCCTTCGCCGTCGCGCCGGAACAGGCCGACATGATCAGGAACACGGCGTCCGGCCCGGTCTGGATCGAATCGACCGGAATGCAAAGCCCCTCGGGCGGGGCCGCGCGCACCACGGTTCCGGCCGAATCCACCTCCACCAGATCCGGCGCGACCGAGACGATCTGCAGGTAATCCGGCGAGCTCGGCTTCACCGCGCCCGAAAGATCGGGCGCGTCGCCCTGACCCTGCATCTCCGTGCAGGCGACGAGCGCGAGGAAGGCGACCACCCGCCCCGCCAGCTTCATAACCACATTCATATATCCCACATCTTGCAGTCCGCGCGAAAAATACAGACGATAAGGACAGAAACAAGGCGGGCGCGGGGCGCATGATTTCAGGACTCGATGCGTTCATCGCGCCGGCGCGGGAGCGGGCCGCGCTCTGGCGGCTCTTTGTGGGCGTCGCCCTTATCGCGGTTCTTGTCGTGCTCGCCATGTCCGCGCTCTATCCGGTGTTCATCGAGCTTTGCGGCGCGCCGGGCGATCCTCTCTATGAGCAGCGCAATACGCTTTTCTCGCTCGCCACCTTCATCCCCTGGTGGCTGGCGCTGATCATCGCGCTCCGGCTTCTGCACCGGCGGGGAATCGGCACGGTGCTCGGACCGGCGCGCCCCGGACGGGCGCGGCGTTTCGGCGTCGGGATCGGAATCGCGATGATTTTCGCCGCCGTCGCCTACATGCTCAGCTCGCCCTTTCGCGGCCCGCCGGAGCCGAGCGCGCTTTCATTCGGTCAATGGGCGCAAGCCCTGCTGCCCGGCGCGGCGCTGATCCTGATCCAGACCGGCGCGGAGGAGACGATCTTCCGCGGCTATATCCTCCAGCAGCTGGCGGCGCGCTTTCGCTCGCCGCTGGTCTGGGCGGTCCTGCCCTCGGCGCTCTTCGGGCTGCTGCACTGGAGCCCGGACGCGCCCGCGAATACGATCGCGGTCATGGTCAACACCGGGTTCATCGGCTGCGTCATGGCCATGATGACGGCGCGCACCGGCGATCTCTACACCGCCTGGGGCCTGCATTTCGGCAACAATATAAGCGCCCTGCTGCTGATCGCGCCGCAGGGCTATCTCTCGGGGCTTGCGCTCTATTACTGGCCCGACGATGTCGAGGCGCTGACCCGGCTGATCTGGCTCGACACCGCGCTCATGGCGATTTTCGCGCTGGTCGCGCTCCGGTTCATTCCATCTCGGCGAGACGGCTGAGCGCGGTCTCCAGCCGCGCCGCCTCCGCCTCGGCCGCCTCCAGCCGCTCCTTCTGCTCCCCGATCACCTCTTCGGGGGCGTTGGCGAGGAATTTCTCGTTGCCGAGCTTGCCCCTGACGCCGCCGATCTCCTTCGCGCATTTCGCCGCCGCCTTCTCCAGCCGCGCGCGCTCCGCCGCAACGTCGATCACCCCGGCGAGCGGCAGCGCGAGCGCCGCCCCCGGCAGGGTCAGCGCCGCCGCGCCCTTCGGGGCGGCGGCGGCCTCGATACGCTCGATCCGGGCCAGCCGGCCGATCAGCGCCTCATTGGCGGCGATGCGGGCGCGGGCGGCGGGTTCGGCCTCGGTCACGATCAGCGGCAGTTTCGCGCCCGGCCCGACATTCATCTCCGCGCGGACGGAGCGGATCTGCTCGATCAGCCCGATCACCCAGTCGATCTCGGCGCCGGCGGCCTCATCCACCAGTTCTGCGCCATAGGCCGGCCAGTCGCCATGGACCAGCAGCCTGTCGCGCGGCGCTGTGGCGGACCAGAGCGCCTCGGTCACGAAAGGCGCGATCGGGTGCAGCATCAAGAGGATCTGATCCAGCGCCCAGGCCATCACCATACGGGTCTCATCGCGCGCCGCCGCATCCTCTCCCTGAAGGAGCGGCTTGGAGAACTCCACATACCAGTCGCAGAACACGCCCCAGATATGGGCGTAGAGCCGGTTGGCGGCGTCGTTGAACCGGTATTCCTCCAGCGCCTTGTCTATGGCGAGCCGGGTCTTCGCCGTCTCGCCGACGATCCAGCGGTTCAGCGCCTGTTTCGCGCCGGCAGGGTCGAAACCGGCGACAGGGGCGCACTGGTTCATCTCCGCGAAACGGGCGGCGTTCCAGAGCTTGGTGACGAAGTTCCGCCCGCCCTCCACGCTCGCCTCGCCCAGCCGCAACTGCCGCCGGCCCTGCGCCTCCTGGCTGGCGAGGGTGAAACGCACCGCGTCGGCGCCGAAACGGTCGATCAGGTCCAGCGGGTCGATGACGTTGCCGACCGACTTGGACATTTTCTTGCCCTTGGCGTCGGTGACGATGGAGTTGATGTAGACCGAGTGGAACGGAACCTCGTCCAGAAACTCCAGCCCCATCATCATCATCCGCGCGACCCAGAAGAAGATGATGTCATTGCCGGTGATCAGGACATCGGTCTTGTAATATTTCGCCAGTTCCGGCGTCTTCTCCGGCCAGCCGAGCGTGGAGAAGGGCCAGAGCGCGGAGGAGAACCAGGTGTCGAGCACGTCGGGATCGCGGGCGATCCGGATCTCATTGACTTCAACATACTGGGGCGTTCCGACACCCGCAACGCCGGGGTTCGCGAACTCCCGTTCCCCCCCACCAAGATTGCTACCAGATTCCGGCATAATCACTACATCAAAATCACCCTGGTAATACTCTCTTGCTTGCTCAAGAGCCTTCTCTTCAGAACTCGCACAAAACTGCTTCTGCGGGTTCATTGTCAGGGCATCTTGGCCATGTTCTTCAATTGACATTCCGTCCTGAATGCTCGGCCCATACCAGACCGGAATCCGATGCCCCCACCAAAGCTGGCGGGAGATACACCAGGGCTCGATATTCTCCATCCAGTTGAAATAGGTCTTTTCCCAATTCTTGGGGACGAACCCCGTCCGCCCGTTCTGCACCGCTTCAAGCGCGGGTTTGGCGAGTTTTTCGGCGTCAACAAACCACTGATCGGTCAGCATCGGCTCAATGACGACCTTGGAGCGCTCCCCGAAGG
>JBKECG010000409.1:0-10017 GCA_047974395.1 Pikeienuella sp.
CGATCTGCCGGCCGCGATCGGCGAGACCCGCGCCTGGCTGGAAGGGCTGGACGGGCCGGCGCTTCGCGCCATCGGCCACCGTGTGGTCCATGGCGGAACCGCATACCGCAACCCCGTGCCGATCGACGAGGCGGTGCTGGAGCGGCTCGCCCGCTATCAGAATCTGGCGCCCCTGCACCAGCCGAACAATCTCGCGCCGATCCGGCTGGCCATGGAGATCGCGCCGGAGGCGCCGCAGGTCGCCTGTTTCGACACCGCCTTCCACCGCGATCACCCGCCGCATGTGGAATGCTACGCCCTGCCCCGCGCGCTCTATGATCAGGGCGTGCGCCGCTATGGCTTCCACGGGCTCAGCTATGAATATATCGCCCATCGCCTGCCCGATCTCGCGCCGGACATCGCCGGGGGGCGGGTCATCGTCGCGCATCTGGGCGGCGGCGCCTCGATGTGCGCGCTTTCAGACGGGAAAAGCGTGGACAGCACCATGGGCTTCACCGCGCTCGACGGCCTGCCTATGGGCGCGCGGCCCGGTCAGCTCGATCCGGGCGTCGTCCTGCATCTGATCGAGGAGCATGGCATGTCCGCCGGCGAGGTCTCGCGGATGCTCTATCACGATTCCGGGCTGAAGGGGCTCTCGGGCGTCTCCAGCGACATGCGCGCGCTTCTGGCGAGCGGCGAGCCGGGCGCCGCCCTCGCCATCGCGCATTTCGTCCACCGCTGCGCGATACATGCCGGCGGGCTCGCCGCGTCGCTCGGCGGGCTGGACGGTTTCGTCTTCACCGCCGGCATAGGCGAGCACGCCGCGCCGATCCGCGCCCGCATCGCCGAGCGGCTCCGCTGGCTGGGCGCGGAACTGGACCCGGCGGCGAACGAAGCCGGGGCGCTGCGGATCTCCACCGCCGCCAGCAAGGTCGCGATGCTGGTGATCCCGACCGACGAAGAACTGATGATCGCGCGGCATACCCACGCGCTGATTGGCGGCGCGCCCTGACGCGCGCCGCCGGATAGCCGGTTCAGAGCACCGTCAGCACGGCGCAGGGCAACACGCGGGAGACCTCCTGCGTCACCGAGCCGAACAGGAGCCCGGCGACGGCGCCGCGACCGCGACGGCCGAGCACGATGAGATCGGCGCCGATCTCCTCCACCAGCGTCGCCACGTCGTCGGCCGGAGAGACCGAGCCGGTGCGGCTGCCCTCGACCTTGCAGCCTTCGGCCTCGACCAGAGCCGTCGCCTCGTCGATCATGGCCCTGGCGGCCTCGGCGATCTCCTCGGCCGGCAGCGGCGCGCCGATGGCGCCGATGAACGGATCAACGGCGATCGGCGTCGCGCCGCCCTCGGGCGTATGGCTCACCCAGAGCTTGGCGTCATAACGTTTGGCGACGTCGCAGGCCGCGCGGATAGCGCGCTTGGCATGCTCCGAACCGTCATAAGCGATCACGATCTTGCTGAACATTACGGCCTCCTTTCGCTGCCATTTCAGGCGAACACGCCTGCTGCTTTCATGCAACCTGTCACGCCGTCGCGGGCGGTTTCAATCCCGCGCCAGCGCCAGCATGTCGGCGGCGTCCCAGCCGAGCGCGATGGTCGCGCCCTCCTCCATCGCGCCGATCCCGGCCGCGCTGCGCCCATGAGCCGAGGCGAGAATCGCCCGCCCCGAGGGCAACAGCAATTCCGCGATCGAGCTTTCGCCCTGAAAGGCGACATCGCCGAGGCGCGCCTCGATCCGCACCTCGGCCCCGTCGGCCTCGGGCCCGAGGCGCACCTTCTCCGGCCGGATCGCCAGGCGGAGATCGCCTTC
This sequence comes from Pikeienuella sp., assembly GCA_047974395.1. GTDB lineage: Bacteria > Pseudomonadota > Alphaproteobacteria > Rhodobacterales > Rhodobacteraceae > Pikeienuella. The sequence continues at coordinate 1,800 of JBKECG010000409.1, forward strand.
GGGCGCGGCGGCGAAACGCAGCGGCGGCAGTTCCACCGTCTCCACCGTCGCGCCTTCGCCGTCCCGGCTGACCGCGCGCGGTTCGAAGAAATTCGCCTTGCCGATGAAATCGGCGACGAAAGCGTCGGCCGGTTTCTGATAGAGCGCCTCCGGCGTCGCGATCTGGCGGATGCGGCCCTTGTGGACCACCGCGATCCGGTCGGCGACGGCCATGGCCTCGTCCTGATCATGGGTCACCATGATGAAGCTGACGCCGATGGTCTTTTGCAGCTTCACCAGTTCCAGCCGCATCGCGTCGCGCAGCTTCGCGTCGAGCGCGGAGAGCGGCTCGTCCAGCAACAGGACCCGCGGCCGCTTCACCAGCGCCCGCGCCAGCGCCACACGCTGGCGCTGCCCGCCGGAAAGCTGGTCGGGCTTCCTGTGCGCGAATTCGCTGAGCTGCACCAGCGCCAGCGCCTCCTCCACCCGCGGGCCGATCTCGGCGGCGGGGACCTTCTCCACACGAAGGCCATAGGCGACATTCTTCGCCACGGTCATGTGCGGGAAGACGGCGTAGGACTGGAACACCATGTTCACCGGCCGCCGGTTCGGCGGCACATGGGTCATGTCCTTGCCGCCAATCAGCACCTGCCCCTCGCTCGGCGTCTCGAAACCCGAAACCATGCGCAAAAGCGTGGTCTTGCCGCAGCCCGAGGGGCCGAGCATGGCGAAGAACTCGCCCTCGGCGATGTCGAGATCGACATTGTCCACCGCGACGAAGGCCCCGAAATGCTTGGAGACGCCGCGAATGGAGACGATCGGTTCGGTCATTGCGCCATCTCCGTCGGTTTTTGCAGGCGGATCGCGATGAAGGTCAGCCCCAGCGTCATCAGGATCAGAAGGGTCGAGGCGGCGTTGATCTCCGGCGTCACGGAGAAACGGACCATGGAATAGACCTTCACCGGGAAGGTGATCGTGTTCGGCCCCGAGGTGAAGAAGGTGATGACGAAATCATCAAGGCTGAGCGTGAAGGCCAGCAGCGCCCCCGCGATCAGCCCCGGCGTCATGTGCGGAACCAGGATGTCGCGGAACACCTGATATTCCGTCGCGCCGAGATCCCTCGCCGCCTCGGCCATCTCCGGGCTGAAGCTCTGGAGCCTGGTGCGGATCACCATCGCCGCGAAGGGGAAGGAGAAGGTGATATGCGCGACGATGATATTGGAGAGATTGAGCGGCCAGGGCGCCTCCGCCGGCGCGGACAAGCCCCAGGCGAAGAAGAACACCGCGAGGCTGACGCCCATGCAGATCTCGGGGATGACGATCGGCAGCGCCACCAGACCTTCGTAGACCGGCTTGAACGGAAAGCGCCAGCGCCAGAGCAGCACCGCCGTCATCGCCCCGAGGATCACCGCGAAGACGGTGGAGATCACCGCGATGGTCAGCGAATTGACGAAAGCCTCCACCAGAGAGGCGTTGTTGAAGGCTTTCACATAGTAATCGGTGGTGAAGCCGCGCCAGACAACATTGCCGCCCCGGCGCGAGTCGTTGAAGGAGAAGACCACCAGCACCATGATCGGCGCATAGAGAAAGACCAGCGCGGCGATGAAAATAGCCCGCATCGAGGTCTTGCGCGCATATTGGAACGGTCCCGCCTTCACGCCCGCCTCCCCCGCGCTTTCGCGGCCTGCATGTCGAGGATCGCCTTCACCGCGAGGATGATGAAGGTGACATAGAGAAGAAACAGCGACAGCGCCGCGCCGAAAGGCCAGTCATTGGCCTTCTTGAACTGGCGTTCGATCACATTGGCGATCATGTCCACCTGCCCACGCCCCAGCAGATCGGGCGTCAGGAACGAACCGAGCGAGGGGATGAAGGTGATGATCGCCGCCGTCGCCAGACCGGCCGAGGTGAGCGGCACGAGGATCAGGAAGAAGGTGCGGAACTGCCCGGCGCCGAGATCCATCGACGCCTCCAGATAGGACCGGTCCAGCCGCTCCAGCGAGGAATAGATCGGCAGGATCGCGAATGGGAGCGCGACATAGGTCAGCCCGAGCACCACGCCAAGCTCGGTCCCGAGGAAATTCACCGGGGTGAACTGCGCGCCGAAAGCGCCGGCGAAGCCGAAGATCCCCGCAAGCGCGTCCATCTGCTCCCATAGCCAGCGCAAGGCCGCGTTCACCCGCCCGCGCGCGCCGAGAATGTTCAAGAGCGCATAGGTGCGGATCAGGAGATTGGTCCAGAAGGGCAGCATGATCAGCAGCAGCAGCCACGGCTTCCAGCGCGGCTCCGCCGTCGCGATCACCAGCGCCACCGGATAGCCGAGCAGGAGGCAGACCACCGTGGACAATCCCGCCAGCCAGACCGTGCGCCAGAACAGCGTGACGATCTCCGGCTCGAAGATCCGGCTGTAATTCGCGAACGTCCATGTGGTCCTGACCTCGGTCAGAGAGATGTTCTCGCCGAAGGACTAGAGCCAGATGATCGCCAGCGGGATCAGGAAGAAGACCAGCAGCCAGAGCGTGACCGGCCCGGCGAAGGCCGCGAACGCAGGCAGGGAGCGGCGCCAGCTTTCCATCAATCCTCCGCGTCAGGACGAGAGCGGGCGCGGCCGGGCCGCGCCCTGAGGCGGGCGGCGTTCAACCGGCCGCCTTCACGCGGGTCCAGGCCTCGTCGATCCGCTTCGCGACTTCCTGTCCGGGATAGACGAAGGTTTCGGATTTCGCGACCGCCTCCGGCGGCGGAAACACCGCCGGATTCTGCGTGTACTCGTCGCTGCACAGCTTTTTCGCTTCGGCGTTCGGGGTCGCGAAATAGATGAATTCGGCAATCTTGGCCCCGGCCTCGGCGTCGAGAAGATAGTTGATGAAGGCGTGCGCCCCTTCCGGGTTCGGGCCGCCCCTGGGGATGCAGAGCGTATCCTCCCAGAGGATGCCGCCCTCTTTCGGGATCACATAGCCGATATCGTCATCCTCGCCCATCACCTGAAGGATGTCGCCATTCCACTCCATCGCCAGATCTACCTCGCCCGCGAACAGCAGGTCCTGTCCGTTGTCGGGGGCGAAGGCGGTGATGTTGGGCTTCTGCTTGATCAGCATCTCGGCGGCGGCGTTCACATTCTCGGGCGACCAGTCATTCGCCGACTTGCCCATCAGCTTCAGCGCCATGCCGAGCACGTTCTGCCCGTCCGAGAGCATGGAGATGCGCCCGGCGTATTTGTCCGAACTGTAGAGCCAGGCCCAGCTGTCCGGCACTTCCTCCACCGCCGATTTGCGATAGCCGATGCCGATCGAGCCCCACATGTAGGGCAGCGAATATTTCCGGCCCGGATCGAAGGGTTTGTCGAGGAAGGCCGGGTCGAGATTGGCGATATTCGGGATCTTGGAATGATCAAGCTCGATGAGCATGTCGGCGACGATCATCCGCTCGACATAGTCATGGGTCGGCACGATCACGTCATAGCCGGGATTGCCGTTCTTCAGCTTGGCGAAGAGCTCGTCATTATCGGCGAAGAGATCCATCTGGACCTCGACCCCGGTCGCAGCGGTGAAATCGTCAAGCGTGGTCTCGCCGATATAGGTGTCCCAGTTGTAGAAATTCACCTTGCCCGAAGCCGCGAGCGCCCCTTTCGGGAAGTTGAAGCTGAGCCCGACGGCGCCCATGCCCATCAGGGCCGCGCGGCGGCTGATTGGTCTGCGAATCATTTGTGTCTCCCTGCGGCTCATCACGCCTTGTTTGTCCTCGTCTCAAGTCTCAACGCATCCGCGAAGCGTGATCAAGGGGTTTTTGCGGCGCAAGCGGAGCCCCGGGGGCAGGGTTGGAGTCAGGGCCGGGGTCAGGGCAGCGGCACGAATTCCCCGTCATCGCCGGGCGGCAGGGCGAAGCGCGCGCCCTCATGACGCGCGAAGATCCAGTCGCGCTTGGCCTCCTCGATCCGCTCGCGCGAGGAGGCGACGAAATTCCACCAGATATAGCGCGGGCCGCTCAGCGTCTCGCCCCCGAGCAGCATCACCCGCGCCCCCGCCTCCCCGGCCCTGAGCGCCAGCCGGTCGCCGGGGCGAAAAACCGCCATCCGCCCGGCCTCGAACCTGTCGCCGGCGATCTCCACCGCGCCGTCAAGCACATAGACCCCGCGATCCTCATGATCATCCGGCAGCGGGATCGCGGCGCCGGGGGTCAGGACCGCGTCGGCGTAGAACATCTCGTGAAAGGTGCTGACCGGCGCGCGCTCCCCCCAGGCGGAGCCGAGAATGAGCCGCGCGCCGACGCCATCGCCCTCCAGCAAGGGGAGCGCCGCTTTCGGCTGATGCTCGAACAGGGGCGGCGCGTCCTCCTCGGCCTCGGGCAGCGCGACCCAGGTCTGGATGCCGGAAAGCGAGGCCGGATTCCGCCGCGTCTCCTCGCTGGTCCGCTCGGAATGGGTCACGCCGCGCCCGGCGATCATCCAGTTCACATCGCCCGGATGGATCATCTGGTTGGAGCCGAGGCTGTCGCGATGCCGGAACGAACCTTCGAGCAGATAGGTCACGGTGGCGAGGCCGATATGCGGATGCGGGCGCACATCCATCCCCTGCCCGGTCAGGAACTCCACCGGGCCGAGATGGTCGAAGAAGATGAACGGCCCGACCATCCGCCGCCCGGCCGCCGGCAGCGCCCGGCGCACCGCGAAACCCTCGATATCGCGCGAGCGCGGGACGATCAGCGTTTCGATCGCATCGGGATCGACCATATCGGGATCGACGGTCTGAAGGGGATTCCAGCTCATCTGCGACGCCTCCCGCGAAAGCGTAGCACCATCCGCCCACGCCCGTCACGGCGGGAAAGCCGGATCAGCCGATCCGCCCGATCCGTTTCAGAGACCGGCCGGCGCCTGCAGAACCGCCAGATCGGCGGCGGCCCGCAGCGGCGCGCCGGTGAGCGCGCGGAGCGCCTCCAGCTCCATCCCCTCGACCATCTCCGAGAGCAGAAACCCCTCGTCATCGACCTCGATCACCGCAAGATCGGTATAGACCCGTTTCACCACCCCGGCCCCGGTCAGCGGCAGCGAGACCCGCTCCAGCAGCTTCGGCGCGCCGTTGCGGGAATTATGCGTGGTCATCGCCCAGACCGCCTTCGCCCCCGCGGCGAGGTCCATCGCCCCGCCGACGCCGGGCACGCCATCCTTGCCGGTGGACCAGTTGGCGAGATCGCCATTGGCGGCGACCTCGAAGGCGCCGAGTACGGCGATGTCGATATGGCCGCCGGTGATCATGGCGAAACTGTCGGCGTGATGGACGATGGCGGCGCCGGGCGTCAGCGTGATCGGGAACTTGGAGGCGTTGATGAGGTCGTAATCCTCCTCCCCCGCCGCCGGGGCCGGGCCGACGCCGAGGACGCCGTTCTCCGACTGGAAGGTCACCTCGCGCCCTTCGGGCAGGTGATTGGCGCAGGCGACCGGCATGCCGATGCCGAGATTGACATAGGCGCCATGCGGGATGTCCTGCGCGGCGCGCCAGGCGATCTGCCCGCGGGTCAGCCGTTTCGGCTCGGTCATGGGTAGCGCGCCCCCTCGCGGATCAGAATTTCTTCCTGCTGCGGCTCCGGCGCATGGACGATGCTGTCCACGAAAATGCCCGGCGTGATCACCATGTCGGGGTCGATCCCGCCCTTGGGCAGGATCTCGCGCGCCTGCACGATGCTGGTGGTCGCGGCCATGCACATGATCGGCCCGAAATTCCGCGCCGAAAGCCGATAGGTGAGGTTCCCGGCCAGATCGGCCCTGTCGGCCTTCACCAGCGCGAAATCGGCCTTCAGCCATGTCTCCATGACATAGAGCACGCCGTCGATCTCGCGCTGCTCCTTGCCCTTCGCCAGATCGGTGCCGGCGGCGGTGCGGGTGAAGAAGGCCGGCATCCCCGCGCCGGCGGCGCGGATCCGCTCGGCCAGCACGCCCTGGGGCGACAGTTCGAGGTCAATCTTCCCGGCCAGATACAGCTCGGTGAAATTCCGCGCGTCCGAGGTGCGGGGATAGGAGCAGATCATCTTCTCCACCCGCCGCTCGCGGATCAGCGCGGCGAGGCCGATCTGCCCGGTGCCGGCGTTGTTGTTGATGACGGTCAGCCCCTTCGCGCCATGGTCGATCAGCGCGTGGACAAGCTCGATCGGCGCGCCGGAGCCGCCGAAGCCGGAAATCATGACCGTCGCGCCGTCGGTGATCGGCGCAACGGCTTCGGCCAGACTCAGTACTGGTTTTGTCATGCGGAGGAATTTACCCGGACGGAAGGGAATGAAAAGCGCCTGCGCGCGGATTTCTGCAACTGGCTCAAACCTCCAGCCATTCCTTGCGCACATCCTCGCGCGCTTTCAGATCCGCCGGCGTGCCCTCGAACTGCATCGCGCCATGGCCCATCACATAGACCCGGTGGGCGATATCGAGCGCGATGGAGAGTTTCTGCTCCACCAGCAGGATGGCGACGCCGCGCCGGGCGATCTCCTGCAACAGTTCCGCCACCCTCTGGACCATCTGCGGCGACAGCCCCTCGGTCGGCTCGTCGATCATGATGAAATCCGGGTCGCCCATCAGCGTGCGGCACATGGTCAGCATCTGCTGCTCGCCGCCCGAAAGCACGCTCGCCTCCACATCGGCGCGGCGGCGGAGATTTTCGAAGAGATCGAACATGTCCTCCATCGACCAGCGCCCGGCGCCCTCCTTCTGCCCGGGCTTCAGGCCCAGAATCAGGTTCTGCCGCGTGGTCATGCCGGGGAAGACGTCGCGGTTCTCCGGCACATAGCCGATGCCGAGCTTGGCGATGTCATAGGGGGTCTTGCCGGCGATCTCCCGCCCCTTGAACTTCACCGAGCCCACCGGCGGCACCGAGCCCATCACCGCCTTGCAGGTGGTGGAGCGCCCGACGCCGTTGCGCCCGAGAAGGGCGACGATCTCGCCCTCCTGCACGTTCATCGAGACGCCCTGGAGGATATGGCTCTTGCCGTAATAGGCGTGGAGATTCTTCACCTCGAACATGTCAGCCCTCCTCCGCCTCAAGCGCCGCGCCCAGATAGGCTTCCTGCACTTTCGGATCGGCCCGCACCGCGTCCGGCTCGCCGCTGGCGATGATCTCGCCATAGACGAGGACGGAGATCCGGTCGGCGAGGCCGAAGACCACGCCGAGATCATGCTCCACCATCATCAGCGTCTTGCCTTCGGTGACGTCGCGGATCAGCTCTACGATATAGTCGGTCTCCGAATGGCTCATGCCGGCGGTCGGTTCGTCCAGCATGATGACATTGGCGCCGCCGGCGATGGTGATGCCGATCTCCAGCGCCCGCTGCTCGGCATAGGACAGGACCCCGGCCGGCAGGTCGCGGCGCGGGGTGAGGTTGATCCGCTCCAGTATCTCCTCCGCCGCCTCGGTCAACTCGCGGCTGCGCGCCACCAGATGCCAGAAGGAATAGCGATAGCCCCGCGACCAGAGAAGCGAGCAGCGGATATTCTCGAAAACCGACATCTGCGGGAAGATGTTGGTGATCTGGAAGGAGCGCGAAAGGCCCAGCCGGTTGATCTCGAACGGGGCCAGCCCCTCCAGGTCCTTGCCGTTCAGCCTTATCGAGCCCGAGCTTTTCGGAAAGCGCCCGGTGATCAGGTTGAAGAGCGTCGATTTCCCCGCCCCGTTCGGCCCGATCACCGCATGGCGCTCAGCCTTGCCGACGGTGAGATCGACGCCGCGGATGATCTCCGTCTTGCCGAAGGACTTGCGAAGCCCGCTTATCTCCAGCGCCGCGCCCATCATGCCGCCTCCTCGCCTTCGGGCGGCATGTTCGCCGCGTCCCAGGCCGCCTTCATCGCCGGCGCGCCCTTCGCCGCCAGCCAGAACCCGACGACCGTGATCGCCAGCGCCACCGCCCAGACGATGACGGAATCGCTCGGCAGCGCCATCCAGAAGACATGCGCCACCTCATCGCCCGGCGGGGCCTCGCGCAGATGGAACAGAAGCTCCGTCGCCGCGATCAGGCCCAGCGCCCCCGCCACGCCCGGAACCAGCGTGCGGAGATAGGAGGGGATCAGCCCCCCGAGCCTGCCTGCGCGCAGCGCCGGCCCGTGCATGGCGATCAGCCCGGCCAGCCCGCCGGGGAAGAACATCACCGTCAGCACGAAAAGCGCGCCGAGATAGAGCTGCCAGAGATCGGTCTGCAGCTTCAGCACCGTCGCCAGCAGCGTGAAGACGATGGCGCCAATGATCGGTCCATAGAAAAAGCCGACGCC
>JBKECG010000433.1:0-2384 GCA_047974395.1 Pikeienuella sp.
ATGGGCGTCGAAGTCTGCTCGTCTTTTGCAGATCGGACCTCCGCATTGATGAGGCCCGCTGGCCGCAGAGGGTGAGCCCGCCGCCTCGGCTTCGGGGATGGCTTTCACGACGGGCTTCGGGATTGCGTCAGGGCGTGGAGCGCCCGCGGGCGATGGATGCGCCCCCGCCTTGCCGCGCTTCGGGTGAAGGGGGGAAACGCGCCTCGCCTCCCTTATGTGCGGGCGCTCACATTTTTGACCTCCTCAACATCGCCAGACCCCGTCCCTGTCATCGTCATCGACCGGCGGAAACAGTGCGGAGACGCGGGCGATGGCGTTGGCGTGGCGGGCGCCGTCGATGGCGGCCTCCTCAAGGCCAAGCTCGTCCAGAGCCTCGATGAAGTCAGGATGTCGCCTGATCGCCCTGCGGAAGTTGCTGGGGCTGTCGATCCCGAGCCGCTTGCGGAGATCGGCCAGCATCAGCGGCGCATCGGGGGAGGCCGCAAGATGCCGCTCCAGCACTTCGATGGCCTCGGCGACCCGCCCCGTCGGCGCCTTCCGGACCGGACGCCAGCGCTCCACCCTGCAGCCGGGGAAGATTGCCGGCAACAGCTTGCGGATTCCCGATCTCGGCGAGGCGATGATCCAGGCCTCGCAAGGTGCGAAGCCGCCGCCGATGGAGAGCCTGACGCCGGCCCGGCTGAGCCCCTGAAGGACCGCATCGGCATGTACGCCGCGGATCAAGGCTTCCAGTTCGCCATCGGGCAAGGGCTGGCCCAGGCGCATATCCGCCGCCAGCCGCGCCCGCCCCTCGTAGATCGGCGCGGGCAGGAACAGGGTCCCGGCTAGAATGACGTTCGGGACATCGGCGTGATCGTTGATCCCATGATGGGCGCCCCAGTGGATGAAGCGGAGCCTGTCGCCTGCGCCCCTCGCAAGGCTCCGAACCCGCTGGGGCAGCCGGCCAGAGAGGCAGTCCTTGTGATGGATGACCAGCCAGGGCTCGTCCGGCTTGCCGTCGATGGCCGCGACGATCCCGCGCAGGAGGTCTTCACCATCGCGGCCCCATGAGGCCTTCCCGCCGCCCCTGTCCCAGACATGAACCCGGAGCTTCGCGTAATCCTTCGGGGCCGCCCTCAGCCGGACCAGATCGCCCCTGTGTCTCTCCTGAAGCCGATAAGTGTGGCGCACCCGCCCGGAGGCGTCGAGGATGACGGCGGGGGCGAGATCGGCGGGCAGCGCATCCCGGTAGTCGAGCGCTGATATGACGCCGTGGTGAGAGCGGCTGATCGCGACCTTGCGGCCGGAGAGATAAAGAAGGGCCGAGGCCGTCTCCGCGGTCTGGCCATTCGCCTCCTGCGTCAGGGCCGTGAGACAGGACGCCGACGCGCCGACCAGAACGGGCGTCTCGAAGGTCGCGCCATGATCGCAGGACCGGAGGGCGGCTTCCAACGCTTCGACGGCTTCGGCCGTTCCGGGATGGAGCTTGCGGCAGGGGCCGCGCAGGGCGGCGAGTTGGTCGCTGCTGAGCGTGACCACATCTCCCGGCAGCATCGCCTCGTCCCAGATGCGGACCTCGCGCGGGAGACCTTCGTGATGGAACGTCTCCGCCTCGGCGAAGCGCCGGTTCTGGCAGCGCCGCTCGATCATCTGGTGGGTCGTGATCAGGACCCGGGCTCGGGCGGCCGGCGTCATGGTCAACGCATTGAGCCCGTCGTCGGATGTATGGACCGCGACCTGATCATGAACGCCGCGCAGTTGTTCGACGAAGCTCTCCACCTCAACCAGACGGGAGAGACAGACCAGCACGGCGACGCCGTCATGAGCCGGGGAGGCGAGAAGCCGATTGACGAAGGCGACCGAGAGCGAGGTCTTCCCGACCCCGGGATCGAGGCTGGAGAGGTGGAAACGGCGAGGACATCTCCCTTCGGCCATCTTCGTCAGGATGTCGGCGAGGTCGCGCAGCGCCGCATATTGCCGCTCATCGGGTCGATGACCTCGTCGGGCGAATTCGGCCTGACGGCGACCGCGTCCGCAGCGAGTAGGAGATCAACCGCGACCTGTAGTGATGAGACAAATCCGAAGGCACTCGCCTGCGGAAATAGAAGATGCCGTTTTTCCAGAAGGTGTGAGCCGGTGTTTTGTGTAACGGGCTGTGCAACGCTCGCCTCCTCATCCGAGAAAGCTGAGGCAGGACAATGGACTAAACTGGATTTTGGTGCCGCAGAAGGGACTCGAACCCCCGACCCCATCATTACGAATGACGTGCTCTACCAGCTGAGCTACTGCGGCGACGGCGCGGTGATTACAGGCGGGGGGGCGGGAATGCAAGCGCGGGATTGGGGTTTGCGCCGCCCCGGCGCCTCCGGGCTTCAGCCTTTGCGGGCGGCTTTTTCGGCGACGCC
>JBKECG010000436.1:0-10428 GCA_047974395.1 Pikeienuella sp.
GAAACCGGGCCGGCTGTCGCTGACGCCGATGCTCTCGCCCAGGGGGCGGATCATCGGCGATTTCACCGTCACCTGTCTGGCCGAAGACCGGTTCCAGCTCACCGCCAGCTATTCGGCGCAGGCCTTTCACATGCGCTGGTTCGAGGCCAACCTGCCGGAGAGCGGCGTTTCGGTGGAGAATGTCTCCACCCGGCGCATCGGCTTCCAGATCGCCGGGCCGCAGGCGCGCGAACTTCTTTCCCGCACCACACGCGCCGATGTCGCGGCCGCAGGCGTGCGCTTCAGGGACGCGCAGGCGATGGATGTCGGCCTGACGCGGGCGATGGTGCAGCGCGTCTCCTATACCGGCGATCTCGGCTACGAGATCTATGTCGGCGCGGATGACCAGCGCGCGCTCTATCAGGCGCTGGCCGAAGCCGGCGCGGATCTGGACCTCCGCCCCTTCGGCATGCGGGCGATGATGAGCCTGCGCCTCGACAAGTTCTTCGGCTCCTGGCTCCGCGAATATTCGCCCGACTACACGGTGACGGAAACAGGCATGGACCGGTTCACCGCCTGGTCGAAAGACGCCGACTGGATCGGGAAAGAGGCCGCGCTGGCGGAGCGCGCCGCCGGCCCCGCCCGCAGGCTCGTCGCCTTCGCGGTGGAGGCGGCGGACGCCGATGTCGTCGCCTATGAGCCGATCTGGATCGGCGGAAAGGTCCAGGGCTTTTGCACCTCGGGCGGCTATTCCCATCACGCGAAGACCTCCGTCGCGCTCGGCTTCGTTCCGGCGGACATGGCCGAAGACGGGCTGGAGGCGGAGATCGAGATCCTCGGCGATATGCGCAAGGCCCGGCTGACCGCCACCCCGCTATTCGATGCGGACGGGGCGCGGATGCGGGGATGAGGTTCAGCCTCTCGGCATGAATCTGGCGGCGGTGGAGACGCCATTGCCCACCGCCTCCGCATCGCCCTCCTCGAACCTGCGGAAGGCGCCGACGAAAAGCGCGACGGTGATCGCGGTGATGGAGGCGATCGGCGCGACGATCATGGCGACGGAAACCGCCATGCCGTCTGCGCGGCCGATACCGACCAGTATCAGCGTGATCAGCATGGCGGCCATGCCCAGGATCACCCCCAGCCCGACGCCCACCGCAATCCAGCGCAGCCAGTATCTCTGCCCGATCTCCCGACGCTGAAGCGCGCGCAACGCCCGCTCCGTTTCAAGCCATTCCAATTCGAAGACTTCGCGACTTGAGCCGGAAGACACCACCACATCCGCCGCATTCGGGGGAATATCAGCCATTCACCTCGGCCGCAGCGACCGCTTTCCTGCGCAAATCGGCGTAGTGGCTCTGGATCAGATCGTCGGGGATCTCTGCGTAAGGCCCGCCTATGCGGTTGACGATATTCCAGGGGCCGCCGGCCACATGGGTCATGTCCGACAGACGAAACGCGGGCAACCCGCCGTAAATCGCCCAGACCTGCTCCAGAAGCTTCTCCCGCTCCGGGTCGAGAGCGCATTCGGAAACGGTGTTCACGGATTCCGTCACCTTCACGCCCTGACGCCGGAAATCATTGTAAACGTCCGGGATGACCGGCCCATATCGCCAGGCTTCGATCCGATTGCCGAAGAGCGGAGCGTTGAGCGACTCGAGACTCCAGCCATGCGCGATGTAGACCAGCTTCAGCAAGGACATGATGGACAGATTCCGCCCATCCCGCTCCGCGCGGGTCACGAACCAGTTCGCGATCTGACGAGCGTCATAGCTCATTGTTCACCTCGCCATCTGTTCAACATGCAGATGCGCCACGGCTCCACAATATATAAGGGCGGTAAAGGAATATGCACCCCCAAAGGGCGCGCAACGCCCCTGACGGGCCAGACCGCCTCTGGCAAGAACGGGCGGACAAGGGTAAGGGATCAAATGCGCACTGGCGATTTCAGCCCGGCGCGCGGCGCCCTCAACCCGCGAAGCGCCGTTTCCAGCCCGGTTCGGGAACCGATCACCCAGCGCGCGAAGGGGAGCGAGATGTCCACGAAATACGACGCGATCATCATCGGGGCCGGCGTCATCGGGGCCTGCACCGCCTATGAGATGGCGAAGGCGGGGTTCCGCACCCTTTCGATCGACAAGACCGGCGCGGCGGGACATGGCTCCACCTCCGGCTCCTGCGCGATCATCCGGCTCTATTATTCGAATGTCGAAAGCTGCGCCCTCGCCTATGAGAACTGGTTCTACTGGAAGGACTGGGAAGCCTATCTCGGCGGGCGCGACCCGCGCGGGATGATCGACTATCGCGACACCGGCACGCTGGTGATGAAATGCCGCGAGAACAATTATCTCGCCAGCGCAGAGGAGTTGATGAAGGCCATCGGCGCCCCGGTCGAGCATTGGGACCCGGCCGAGATCCGCGCGCGCTTCCCCTTTTTCGATCTCGCCCTTTACAGCCCGGCCAAACGCCCGGATCAGCCGGGCTTCGGCGAACCGACGGGCGGGGAGATCCCCGGCGCGCTGTTCTTCCCCTGCGGCGGCTATGTCACCGACCCGGCGCTGGCGGCGCAGAACGCCGAATTCGCGGCCCGAGCCCGGGGGGCGGACTTCCTGTTCAACGCCGAGGTGGCGGAGATCCTGATCGAAAGCGGCCGCGCCGCCGGGGTGCGGCTGAAGGACGGGCGCGAATTCCGCGCCCCGGTGGTGGTCAATATCGCCGGGCCGCATTCGTCGAAGATCAATCGGATGGCCGGCGTCTATGACGAGATGAACATTAAGACCCGCGCCCTTCGCCACGAGGTCGCGCATGCGCCCTCGCCCGAAGGGTTCGACGTGATGAAGGACGGCGTGGTGACCTCCGACAGCGATCTCGCCACCTACGCCCGGCCGGAAAAGGGCGGCCATATCCTGATCGGCTCGGAAGATCCGGAATGCGACGCGCGCGAATGGGTCGATCCCGACGACTGGAGCCGCGATCTGACCGAGCAGGCCCGCATTCAGGCGATGCGGCTGGCGCAGCGTTACACGGGCCTGCCGATCCCGAACAAGGTGAAGGGCGTGGTGGAGCTTTACGACGTGACCGAGGACTGGATCCCGATCTATGACAAGACCGCCCTGCCCGGCTTCTATGTCGCCATCGGCACTTCCGGCAACCAGTTCAAGAATGCGCCGGTCGTGGGCAAGATGATGGCGAAGCTGATCCGCGAATGCGAGGACGGGCGCGACCATGACGCCGAGCCGGTCGGGTTCCGTTTCGACAATGTCGGCATGGACTGCTCGATCGGCTTCTTCTCGCGCAACCGGGCGGTCAATCCGAATTCCTCCTTCTCCGTGCTCGGCTGATGATCAGCACCGGCGCGAGATTCGGCGACAGGAGCACGCCGCCGATCCTGATCACGCTGATCCTGCTGACGGCGGTGGGGGCGTTCTCGATGAACGCCTTCATCGCCTCGCTGCCGGCGCTGGCGGAGGAGTTCGACGCGCCCTATTCGGTGGTGCAGCTGGCGATCTCCGGCTATCTGGCGATGACCGCGCTGATACAGCTCGCCATCGGCCCGCTATCCGACCGGTACGGGCGCCGGCCGGTCATTCTGGTCTCGCTGGTCATCTTCATCATCGCCTCGGTCGGCTGCCTCACGGCCGAGAATATCGTCGCCTTCATGATCTTCCGCATGCTTCAGGCGGCGGTGGCGACCGGGCTGGCGCTTGGCCGGACCATCGTGCGCGACCTGCTGCCGCCGGAAGAGGCCGCCTCCCAGATCGGCTACATGACCGCGGCGATGGCGCTGATCCCGATGGTCGGCCCGCTATTCGGCGGCGCGATGGAGGAGGCGCTGGGCTGGCGCGCCACATTCGGGGCCTATCTCGTCTTCGGGGGGGTGGTGCTGACGCTCTGCTGGGTCGATCTCGGCGAGACCAATCTGACGCCCTCCACTTCGCTGACGGCGCAGTTCCGCGCCTATCCCGATCTTTTCCGGGCGCGACGCTTCTGGGGCTATTCGGCGACGGCGGCGCTGGCCTCCGGCTCCTTCTTCGCGCTGATGGGCGGCGGGCCCTATGTGGCGCGCGAGATATTCCAGCAGACCCCGGCGGCGACCGGACTCTATCTCGGCATGACCGGGCTCGGCTACATGAGCGGAAACCTGATCACCGGCCGGGTCGCGGGGCGGGTCGGCATCAACCGGCTCATGGTCTGGGGCTGCGTGATCAGCTGCGTCGGGCTGGCGGTCGGGCTGCTGGTCGATCTTTTCGTGATCGAACATCCGCTCAGCGTTTTCGGCTTCTGCATCTTTGTCGGCATGGGCAACGGGCTGACCATGCCGGCGGCGACGACGGGGCTGCTGTCGGTGCGGCCCAATCTCGCGGGGTCGGCCTCCGGCCTCGGCGCGGCGCTGATGATCGGCGGCGGGGCGGCGCTTTCGGTGCTGGCCGGCGCGCTGCTGAGCCCGACCAGCGGCGCGGCGCCGTTGCTGGCGCTGATGCTGGCCTCGGCGGTCGGCTCGGTCTTCGCCGCGCTCTATGTGATCCGCCGGGCGCGCCGGATGTCGGCGAATCAGTCGGGCGCGTAGCCGCCCAGATCGCAGACCACCCGCCATTCCTCCGCCGTCACCGGCTGGACGGAAAGGCGGGTGTTGTTCACCAGCACCATGTCCTTCAGCCGCGCCTCGGCCTTGCACCGCTCCAGCGTCACCGGGTTCGGCATCGGCGCGACGGCGCGGATATGGACGCAATCCCAGCGCGGGTCATCGGTGGTGGAATCGGGCGCGCTCTCGGCTGAGACCTCGACGATTCCCATCACGCGTTTCTCATTCACCGAATGGTAGAAGAACCCGAGATCGCCGACCTTCATCGCCCGCATGTTGTTGCGCGCCTGATAGTTGCGCACCCCGTTCCATTCCTCGCCCTCGGCGCCCCTGGCGAGCTGGTCGTCCCAGCTCCAGGCGCCGGGTTCGGATTTGAACAGCCAATAGGCCATGTCGGGCTCCCTGTATCCGCTTGGCGGGCGCGCCGCCCGTCCAGCCCGTGGTAGACGCCAGCCGCCCCGCCCCGCAAGCCCCGCCCGGCCGGCTTCCGGCGCGGCGGCTGCTTTCAGGAGGCGGGTTAACACTTTTTAGTTGCACGAATCCAGAAAACTCACTCTATATGATTTTGCACTAATATTAGATTTTTCTTGCATGAAAATATCTTGCCAGGTCATGAGGAGACCACGCATGAAATCCTGTACGAAACTGCTCGCAGCGCTTTATTTTTCCCTGATTGGCCTCGCCGCGCCCAACGCCGAAGCTCTGACTCTCGGCGAATGGACCATCGGCGGGCCAGGCGTGATCACCAAGACCCCGGTCGGCGCCGATGGCGCGACCATCACCTATGAAGCCACGCGTTTCGATGGCGAACCGGTGACCTTCTTCGCCGAGGCCCTTGTCGAGGAAGGGGGCGTGTTCAACTACCGGTACGATTATTCCGGCTTCCACGCGTTTTTCAATGTGACCGCCTTCCTGCAGCGGACTTCGCCGGGCGGGGCCGAGACGCTCTATTCCGCCGGCCCGCAGAATTGCTGCACTTCGCCCTCCAGCGGCTTCAGCATCAGCGATTTCGCCACCGTGACCCTGGCCACCGGCGACACGCTGCGCTTCGTCTTCGGCGGAGACAATTTCGACAGCAACCCGACGATCCGCGGCAGCCTGACCATCGCCGCGGTGCCGGTTCCCGCCGCGGGCCTGCTGCTGCTTTCCGCGGTCGGGCTCGTCATCTCCATGCGGCGCCGGACGGCGTAAGCTCCGGCCCCGAAGATAGCGGAGCCCGCCCCGGCGGGCTCCGTTTTCCCGCCGGCGGCGCGCCGATCTTCAGGGTTCGACCCGGTCCGGGCGAATGGGGCCCGTGCCCCCGCTCTCTCCGGCGCTGAAGATGCCGAAGACGCTTCTGACCATCGAATCGACCATGCCGCGCTCCTGCTCCGGCGTCGCAGCGGTTCCGCCGCCGGCGTTCGCAACCACCGGCCCGCCGCGCGGCGGGCGGGTGTTGAGCGGGCGCGGCGGCAGGCCCTGATGGATGCGGATCGCGATCTCGCGCCAGATCTCCGCCGGCAGTCCGCCGCCGGTGACTTCGGTCAGCGGCTTGTTGTCATCCTTGCCCATCCAGACGCCGATCACGTAATCGGCGGGGAAGCCGATGAACCAGGCGTCGCGTGCGGCCTGGGTGGTGCCGGTCTTGCCGGCGGCGGGGCGGCCGGGATCGGCGCGCTTTCCGGTGCCGCGGCGGATCACCTCCTCCATCATCCCGGTGAGCTGCCCGGCGCTCTCGGCCGAGATCGCCGGCGCGCCGCGCGCGGTGTCGGCGACGCTCATCACCGGAACCGGATCGCCGCGGACGGTGATCTCCCTGATCCCGCGCGGCGCGGCGCGGCGGCCGCCATTGGCGATGGTGGCGTAGACGCCGGTCATGTCCAGCAGCGTCGCCTCCGAAACCCCGAGCGCGACCGAGGGCCCCTCCGCAAGCGGGGTGGTGACGCCCATATCGGCGGCGAGCTTGCGCACCCTGTCGCGCCCGACCTCCTCCGAAAGCCGCACCGCGATGGTGTTGATCGACCGCGCCAGCGCGGTGGTCAGCGTCACCTCGCCGGCGTAGCCGCCGCCATAATTCTCCGGGCTCCAGCGGCCGGAGCCGGGCACGTTGATGGTCAGCGGCTGGTCGATCATGGTGGCGAGCGGCGAATAGCCGGCCTCCAGCGCCGCCGCATAGATGATCGGCTTGAAGGCGGAACCGGTCTGGCGCTGCGCCTGCACCGCGCGGTTGAAGACCCCCGCGGCCGGATCTCGCCCGCCGATCAGCGCGCGCACCTCTCCATCGGGGGTCATCACCACCACCGCGGCCTCGGCCGGGCTGCCGGCTCTCACCTTGGCGGCGAAGACGCTGGCCAGCCCCGCCTCCGCCGCGTCCTGCCCCTTCGGGTCGAAAGTGGTGGAGATCCGCACATCCTCGATCGTCGTCGCGGTCAGGAAGGCGGGGCCGCTATCCATCACCCAGTCGGCGAAATGGGCGCCGGTGCGCCGCGCCGCCTCATCCGAAAGGCGCGCCGGCTGCGCCAGCGCGGCGTCGGCCTCGGCCCTGGTGATGGCGCCGGTCTCCACCATCGTGCCGATGATGACCGCGGCGCGCCCCTGGGCGCGGGCGATATCGGCGGTCGGGGCGACGCTGGTCGGCGCCTTCAGCAAGCCGGCCAGCATCGCCGCTTCCGGGATGGTCACATATTTCGCGGATTTGGAGAAATACCGCTCCGCCGCCGCCTCGAACCCGGTGGCGCCCGCGCCGAGATAGACCCGGTTCATGTAGATCGAGAGGATCTCATCCTTGGAGTATTTCATCTCCAGCGCCAGCGCGACGGGGATTTCCTTCAGCTTGCGCTCCAGCGTGCGCTCCGTGGTCAGGAAGACGTTCTTCGCCACCTGCTGGGTGATGGTGGAGCCGCCCTGCACCAGCCGCCCGGCGCGGATATTCGCGACCACGGCCCGCGCCAGCCCGCGCGGATCGACGCCGAAATGCGAATAGAAGCGCCGGTCCTCCGCCGCGAGAATCGCGTTGACCAGATGCGGCGAGACATCGCCCGGCCCGATCTCTCCGCCGAATTGCGCCCCGCGCCAGGCGAAGACGTCGCCATTGCGGTCCAGCATGGTGACGGAGCCCTGGGTGCGCGCGTCCAGAAGCGCGGATGCGGGCGGCAGTTTGACCAGGTAATAACCGACCGAGACCGCCAGCACCGCGGCGCAGATGATCCCGACCCTGACGCCGAGCTTGAAGAGCAGCCGGAATAGCCACCTCACCAGCCCGCCGATCGCCCGGTCGATCCCGCCCGAACGCGCGCGCGCGCGCTCACCCCGGCCCTTGCCGGAGCGCGTCTTTCGTTCCGCCGGTCTTCCGGCGGGTCTTTCCGGCCTGCGAGCCACGCGCGCCTCTTCTTTTGCTGCTCATCTGCGCGATAATCGGAATCCTAGACGAACACGGCGTAAATGTGGAGGCCATGCGCGTTTGACGCGCGATTCGCCTTCCGTTCCGCTCAGAGCGGCCCGATTCTTCCGCCGAATTCGGTAAACACGGCCTCATAAACCCGTCGCTTGAACGGCACGATCCGCTCGATCAGCAGATCATGCGCCATCCAGCGCCATTCGCTGAATTCCGGGTGTTCGCCGTCGATGCGGATCTCGGCGTCCTCGCCGAGGAACCGGGCCAGGAACCATTTCTGCTCCTGCCCGCGAAACCGCCCCTTCCAGAGCTTCGGCACCATGTCATGCGGCAGATCGTAGCGCACCCAACCGGCGGACTCGGCCAGCAATTCGACCCGCGCGGGCGCGATCCCGGTCTCCTCGCCCAGTTCGCGCAGCGCGGCCTGGCGCGGGCCCTCGCCCGCGTCCACGCCGCCCTGCGGCATCTGCCAGGCGTCGCCCGGATTGTCGATCCGACGGCCGGCGAAGATCTCGCCGCGCCGGTTCATCACCACCCGCCCGACGCAGGGCCGGTAAGGCAGCGCGGCGATTTCCACCGCGCTCGGGGACTTCTTCGCCATCGCCGGCTCACTCCGACCCGGCATAGACCGAAAGCCCGGTCAGGAGATCGAGCGCATAGGCGAGCTGGAGATCCTCGCCGCGCAGCTTCGCGGTGGCCTCATGGCGCTCGCGCTCCTCCTTCAGCAGCGCCTTCTCCTCGTCGGTGAGCTGGTTCTGGAGGCTGCCGCGCAGATCCGCCTCCGAGCGGCTGAAGCGGTTGTCGCCGCCCTCGCCGTCATCCTCGAACTTGCGATTGGCGACCAGAATGTCGGGCTCGATCCCCAGCGCCTGGATCGACCGGCCGGAAGGCGTGTAATAGCGCGCCGTGGTCAGACGCATCGCCCCTTCGGCGCCAAGCGGCATGATCGTCTGCACCGAGCCCTTGCCGAAGCTCTTCTCGCCGACGATGATCGCGCGGCGGTGATCCTGAAGCGCGCCGGCGACGATCTCCGAGGCGGAGGCCGATCCGCCATTGATCAGCACCACCAGCGGCTTGCCATTGCTCAGATCGCCGGCCTCGGCGTTATGGCGCTCGCTCTCCTCCGGGTCGCGCCCGCGGGTGGAGACGATCTCCCCCTTGTCGAGAAAGGCGTCGGAAACCGAAATCGCCTGGTTCAGCAGGCCGCCGGGATTGTTCCTGAGGTCAATGACATAGCCCTTGACCTTGTCGGCGCCGATCTCGGTCGTCACCTCCTCCACGCCGGCGACGAGATTGTCATAGGTCTGCTCGTTGAAGGTGGTGATGCGGATCACGCCCACATCGCCCTCGGTCCGGGCGCGCACGGCGCGGATCTTGATCGTGTCGCGGACAATGGTGACTTCGAAAGGCTCCTCCTTGCCCTCGCGGACCACGGTCAGCACGATTTCCTCGCCGACGCCGCCGCGCATCTTCTCCACCGCCTCGGAGAGGGTCAGGCCCATGACCGGCTCGCCGTCAAGCTGGGTGATATAGTCCCCGGCCTCGATCCCGGCGGCGGCGGCGGGGGTGTCGTCGATCGGGGCGACGACCTTGACCACGCCGTTCTCCATCGTCACCTCGATGCCGAGCCCGCCGAACTCGCCCTTGGTCTGGACGCGCATGTCCTCGAAATTCTTGGGCGGCAGATAGCTGGAATGCGGGTCGAGCGAGGCCAGCATGCCGTTGATCGCGCTTTCGATCAGCTTCTGCTCGTCCACTTCCTCGACATATTGCCCGCGCACACGCTCGAAGATGTCGCCGAAAAGATCCAGATATTCATAGGTGCTGCGGGCATCCTGCTCCTGCGCCGCGAGGGGCGGCGCGATCTGCGTGACGGCGATCGCCCCGAAAGCGGCGCCGCCAATTGCGGCGATGAACGCCTGTTTCATTGTCTGTCACCTTCTTCTCTGTCGAACGCGAACCAGTTCGCCGGATCCGCCGGCGCGCCGCCTCTTCTGACTTCCATATAGAGCGTTTCGCGCTCCAAAGCTTCAACAGGCGTCACCGCCGCAAGCAAAAATTCTTCGGCCGCCGGGGCCGGCCCGCCAAGGGCGCCGATCGGCTCGCCCGCCATCACCACCTCCCCCGGCGCCACCATGGCGACGGCGAGGCCGGCGAAGATCATCAGCACGTCCGGCTCCGGCTCCAGCATGATCACGACGCCGTCCTCGCCGAAAGGCGCGGCGAAACGCACCACCCCGCGCCAGGGCGCGTAAACCTCGGCATAGGCGGGGGCGGAGATCTCCACCCCCTCCAGCGGCCCGCCCGCGCCGGTCTCGCCGAAACGGCGCGCGAGGCGCCCTTCGACCGGCGGGATCAGCGCGCCGCGCGCGGCGCGGAAGCTGGGCGCCGGCGCCTCCCGGACCGCTCTTTCCGGCAGCGCGGCGGCCAGCGCCCGGAGCGTGGCGGCGTTGCGCGCCAGCGCCGCGCCCTCCTCCGCCAGTTGCGCGCGGGT